>JASGFW010000120.1:0-10250 GCA_047605305.1 Gordonia sp. (in: high G+C Gram-positive bacteria) | reverse complement strand
AAGGCGGGGACATTCAAGGCAGGGCTGATCGAGGGGTCCACCACGCGGCTCTACCTTGATTCGGTCGGTGGTGACGTGATGTTGCCGCGGGCCTGGCGCCGGGGTGGTGGCGTCCGGCCACCGGTGGTGCTGATCGCGTCGGGTATCGGTATCACGCCCTACCGCGCCATGATCCGTGCGAGCCTGGCCGCACACACCGATCTGACCGGGCTGAGCGTCGTGCACGTGATCGGCGCGGCCGAGCGTGCGGTCTACACCGATGATCTCGATGCGGCCCGGGCGGCGGGGGCGCGCGTGGAGGTCATCGAATCGGGGGTTACACCGGTGGTTTCCGGCGATACCGTGACGGTGGCTACGGTCCTGGACGCATTGACGATCGCCGCGGGCACGCGCTACTACGTGTCGGGTGCCCCGGATTTCGTGCGGCAGGCCGCGGCCGAGGTGCGCCGGATCGATCCCGGCACCCGGGGTAGGTTCTGGCGGATTCGCACCGACGTCTTCCGTGGCTACTGATACCCGACTCTGGCTTCAGCCGGCCAGCGCCCGTAGGAAAAATCCCAGGTTGGCCGGCTTTTCGGCAAGCCGACGGACAAAGTAGCCGTACCACTGGCCGCCGTAGGGGATGTACACCCGTACCGTCGCACCGGCCGCGGCCAGTCGCTGCTGCTCGTCGGTGCGGATGCCATAGAGCATCTGATGTTCCCAGCTATCGGGTGTGCGCCCGAATTCGATGGCCATGATCCGCGCCGCCTCGATCATCGTCGGATCGTGACTGGCGACCATCGGATAACCGTTGCCCTTCATCAGGATTCGCAGGCATCGCAGGTATGCCTCGTCGATTTGGCGACGGTCTGGGTAGGCCACCGACGGCGGCTCGGCGTAGGCGCCCTTGCATAGTCGGATACGCGCCCCCGTCGCCGCGAACTCGCGGCAATCGTCCTCGGTGCGACGCAGATATGCCTGCAGAACCGTTCCCAGGTCGGGGAATTCGCTGCGCAACGACCGCACGATGGTGAGTCGTTCGGCTACGGTGGTGTGATCCTCGGCGTCGATGGTGACCAATATCCCGGCTGTCCGGGCCGCGGCGCAGATGGTGTGTGCGTTCTCCTCGGCGATCGCCGCGCCGTGGCGGGGCAGTGACTGGCCGAGCGCGGTCAGCTTCAGCGATACCTCCAGTCGGCCGGCATCGGAGCCGAGCCGCGACATATGCCGTAGCAGTGAGAGATACGCCTCGGTGGTAGCGTCCGCCTGAGCCTTGTCGGTGGTGTCCTCGCCGAGGAAGTCGATGGTCACCGACAATCCGTCGGCCGCCGCCGTGGCGATCGCCGCCAGCGCATCGGCTTCGGTTTCTCCCGGCACGAATCTGGTGACGACGCTCCCGGTGACCGGCAGCCGCTGGGCGGCCTGCATGATACGGGTGCTCCCCGCCGCCGAGATGATCATCGGCCGCAGCACCGAATCGAATGTCCTGCTCATGATGTGATCCTCGAATCTGCTGGTGTGCAGCTTATTCCACGTCCATATGCGGATAGCTGGAATGAGTTGGCGGCACAAAGGTTTCCTTGATGGTGCGGGCCGAGGTCCAGCGCAGCAGGTTCGCCGCGGACCCGGCCTTATCATTGGTGCCCGATGCGCGGGCGCCACCGAAAGGCTGCTGCCCGACTACGGCGCCGGTCGGCTTGTCGTTGATGTAGAAATTTCCCGCCGCATTGCGCAGCACACGTGATGCCTCTGCCACCGCGGTGATGTCGGTGGCGATGATCGAACCGGTCAGCGCGTAGCGGGCGGTGGCGTCGACCATCCGCAGCGTGTCGTCGTATTTGGCGTCGTCGTAGACGTGTACCGACAGGATCGGCCCGAAATATTCGGTGGAGAACGCCTCGTCGGTGGGATCCTCGCCCAACAGGACGGTCGGCCGGACGAAGAAGCCGTCGGAATCGTCGTAGTGGCCGCCGGCGGCGACGGTGATCGACGGTACCGCCTTGGCGCGGTTGATGGCCCCGACCTGCTTGTCGAAGGAGCGCCGGTCAATGACCGCGCCGCCGAAGTTACGCAGGTCCCGCACATCGCCGTAGGTGAGTTCATTGGCCTCGCACAGGAAGTCGTCACTCATCCGATCCCAGACGGATCGGGCAATATAGGCGCGCGAGGCCGCCGAACATTTCTGACCCTGATATTCGAAGGCACCGCGAATGAGCGCGGTGCGCAACACATCCGGATCGGCGGAGGAGTGTGCGACGATGAAATCCTTACCGCCGGTCTCCCCGACGAGCCGCGGATAACCGCGGTAGCGGTCGATATTGGCACTGACTGTGCGCCAGAGTGCGTGGAAGGTTCGGGTGGAGCCGGTGAAGTGAATGCCGGCGAGATTCTCGTCGGCCAACGCCACATCGGAGACGGCCAGACCATCGCCGTGGACGAGGTTGATCACGCCTGCGGGCAGGCCGGCCGCTTCGAGTAGTTTCATGATGAGGTGCGCCGAATATGCCTGGGTCGGTGATGGTTTCCATACGACGGTATTACCCATCAGCATCGGTGCGGTGGGCAGATTGCCGGCGATCGCGGTGAAATTGAATGGTGTGATGGCATAGACGAATCCGTCGAGCGGGCGGTGGTCGAGACGATTCCACACACCGGGCGAGGAGATGGGTTGCTCGGCGAGGATATCGCGGGCGAAGGAAACGTTGAAGCGCCAGAAGTCGACGAGTTCACACGGGGAGTCGATCTCGGCCTGCTGCACCGTTTTTGATTGCCCGAGCATGGTGGCCGCCGCGACGCGTTCCCGCCACGGCCCCGCGAGCAGGTCGGCGGCGCGTAACAACACGCCGGCACGTTCGTCGAAGCTGGTGCGCGCCCAGTCCGGTGCCGCGGCGATCGCCGCCTGCACCGCGGCGCGTGCGTCGTCGTGGGTGGCGTTGGTCAGGGTGCCGAGCACCTCGCGATGGGCGTGCGGCGCCACGACGTCGATGGGTTCACCCGTGCCGCGTCGCTGGGTGCCGCCGATGAAATGCGGCAGGTCGATGGGACCCTGTGCGGATTGCGCCGCCAATTCTTCGATGATGCGGGCCCGTTCGGATGTGCCGGGAGCATAGGTGTGTACCGGCTCGTTGACCGGCCGTGGGGGAGTGGTGATCGCGTCCATGATATCCAGTTGACCAGGGCAGATCGTGATGGAATATGGACTAAAGGGAAAGTATGGGCGTAGGTGTTTGGCCTATCGGACAAAAGCTTCCCGCCAGCCCCATCGGGAGGGGCGGGGTGCGTCACTCGGATCGCCCGCGAGCGCGCAGCGTCAGCGCCACGACGAGACGGGTGGCTGGATCATCGAGATCGAGTCCGGTCAGTTGCGTGATGCGCCGAATCCGGTAGCGCAACGTGTTGGGGTGCACATGTAATGCGGTGGCCGCCGCGCGCACATCGCCGAAGTGATCGAGGTAAGCGCGCAACGAGGTGGTGAACTCGCTACCCGATACGGCGTCGCGATCGGCGAGTTCGAGAACCCGGGAATCGGTGAGTTCGGGGTTGGCTTCGATCAGGGCAACGATTTCTCCCAGCAGCACACCGGTTGTGGACGCGGCGACGGTGGTCACCGCGTCGATGAGATCGGGCTCGCGGGCGGCGGCATCGAGGACGCGATCGGCCTGGATTCGTAACCCCGCGACACTGGCGAGCCCCGCGGCGGGGCCCGCGATTACCGCGCGTGCATCCACGCCGAATTGTCGACGGGTGTCGTCGAGGGCCCCGCTCGCCCACTCGACCGTGTCGGTGAGGGTGGCGCCCGGCACCACCACGTAGGCGCGGCTGCCCAGGGTCGTGGTCACCGACAATGGGCGCAATGCGCTGGCGCGCAGGGTGAGTGCCGAGACAACCCTGGGATCGGGCACCGGCGCGGCCACCTGCGATGTCGTGCTGGCCAGTCCGCCGAATGCGGCGGTCAGCACCTGTGCGTTCGGCGAGATACCCAGTTGGCCACCGATATCGTCGACGTCGACGTGATTGCCGCGAGCGCCGAGCAGCCGCCGCACCAGTTCGTCGTGACCGGTACCTGCGGTGCGTCGGCGGGTGATGATCCTGGCCGCCACCGCGGCGGCGCCCAGGAGTACGTCGGCGGCATCGTCGGTGAACGGCTCACTACCTCGCTGAAGCCATACGGTACCGAGGAATTCGCCGATGCCCACACCGTCGGCCGGGGTGCGGATCGCGACGGCCAGACGTGGTCGCAATCCCAATGAGGCCCGTTCCTCCACCGCGACAACATCATCGGTGGCGCGCAAGGCATTCATCACGCCCCACTTGTGCAGCCATGCCAGCATTGCCGGCGGTCCCTCACGGCCCAGGATGGATAATCGGCGCAATTCGTCGGCCTCATCGCCGGCACTGCTGTAGGCCAGCACATGGGAACGGTCATCCTCGATGCTCACCAGGCCCCGGGTGCGGCGGGCTACTTCACCGGCGAGATCGAAGAGATCGCCGATGCTGCCGCTGCGTATCGAATCGGCTCCTGGCGCAGTGGTTCTGGCGGCGTCGAGTACGCCGACGACGAGATTGTAGATGCGTTCCCAGCGGGCGTGCGGGTCGACGGAGATCGTCGCGATGCCATGGTCGGCGAGCCGGTCGATAAGCGCATGCCCAGGGGATTTCACCATGATCGCCACCGGGCTATGCGGCTCGAATGTTGTTATCCAGCCTGTTATCTCATCTTCGGATGCCCCGATGATCAAGAAGAGGTCGGCGGTGCGGGCCGAGGAATGCAAGGGAAGGTGCAGGTCGTCGGGGTCGAGTAGCGAGACCGATCCAACGGTGATATCGAGGCCGCGGGGGGAAGCCTCAAGCGTGACCAGGGTGCGGTCGAGTGCCAGCACCAGCCGCCCGAGTCCCACTCCGCCGCTGTTCATATGGACAAAGATACGACCGACCGGTCGTTGGTGGGATGCGGTCCACAACCCCGTGTGCCCGCCGGAAGGAATCCCGGCGGGCACACGGGTCAGAGAAACGGGTGGTTCAGAGAATGGTGAGCATCTCGTTGTAGGTGGGCAGCGGCCACAGATCGTCGGCGACGACCGTCTCCAGACCGTCGGTCACCGTGCGAACCTCGCCCATTGCCGGGATCAGCGTGTTGAGCGCGTACTCCGCTTCGGCCTGCACGTCCTCGCCCTCGAATCCTTCGATCGCGGCTTCCAGCGCGTCCATCGCGTCGTTGAGCTGACTCACCTTCGTGGTCATCGTTCCCAGTACCGGAGTCACGGTTTCCACCCCGGCAGCCTTGAGACTCGCTGCGGTGCCGGCCAGCTCGCCGAGATAGCGGGTCGCGGCGGGCAGGATCATCGTCTTGGCGATTTCGAGGGTTTCCTTGGCCTCGACCAGCAGGGTGAGTGCGTACTGTTCGAGGACGACATCCTTGCGGGCCTCAAGTTCACGCTCGGACAAAATGCCGTATTTGCTGAGCAATTCCTTGATCTCGGGCTCGTCGTACTGGCTGAGCGCGTCGACGGTGGTGCGCAGATTGAGCAGGCCCCGTGAGGCGGCCTCCTCCTGCCATTCGTCGGAATAGCCGTTGCCGTTGAACACCACCTTGCCGTGTTCGGTGATGATCTCCTCAAGCAACTTCTGCACCGCGTCGTTGAACTCGGCACCATCGGCCAGCGCCTTCTCCAAATAGGTTGACACGTAGTCGAGTGAGTCGGCGAGCATGGCGTTGATCGCGATCATCGGGTCGGCGATCGACTGGTTGGAGCCGGGGGCGCGGAATTCGAAACGGTTGCCGGTGAAGGCGAATGGGCTGGTGCGGTTACGGTCGCCCGCGTCGGCCTTGAACGGCGGCAGCGTGTCGACACCGAGTTCGATGACGCCCGACGCCTTCGACTCCTTGGCGCCGCCCTTGGCGATCTGGTCGAAGATATCGGCCAGCTGATCGCCGAGGAAGATCGAAATGATCGCGGGCGGGGCCTCATTCGCGCCGAGCCGATGATCGTTGGAGGCCGATGCGACCGAAGCACGCAGCAGCCCACCGAACTTATGTACACCGCGGATGATCGCGGCACAGATCACCAGGAACTGGACGTTCTCATGCGGGGTATCGCCCGGGTTGAGCAGGTTGCCCTGATTGCTATTACCCATCGAGAAGTTGACGTGCTTACCCGAACCATTGACGCCGGCAAAGGGCTTTTCATGCAGCAGCGCCACCATGCCGTAGCGCTCGGCCACCTTCTTGATCGTGGTCATCATCAGTTGCTGATGGTCGTGCGCGAGATTGGAACGCTCGAACACCGGCGCCAGCTCGAATTGTCCCGGGGCGACCTCGTTATGCCGTGTCTTGGCGGGGATGGCCTGTTTGAACAGTTCGCGGTCGAGTTCACACATGAACGCGAGCACCCGCTCGGGGATCGCGCCGAAGTAGTGATCGTCGAACTCCTGGCCCTTGGATGGCTTGGCGCCGAACAGGGTCCGGTTGGTGGTCATCAGGTCGGGCCGGGCGAAGTAGAAGTGGCGGTCGATCAGGAAATACTCCTGCTCGGGTCCGGCGAAGGATACGACGGTGTCAATGTCGGTGTGGCCGAAGAGCTTCAGTAAACGCATGGCCTGCTTGCTCATCGCCTGCTGGCTGCGCAGCAGCGGCACCTTCTTGTCGAGGGCCTCGCCGGTCCAGGAGATGAAGATGGTCGGGATACACAGCGTGTTGCCGTTGGGGTTTTCCAGAATGTAGGCGGGGCTGGTGACATCCCAGCCGGTGTAGCCGCGGGCCTCGAAGGTTCCGCGCAGGCCGCCGTTGGGGAAGCTCGACGCGTCTGGCTCGCCCTGCAGGAGCGTCTTGCCGGCGAATTCGGCGAGTGAGCCGTCGGCACCGTCGGGTTCGAGGAATGAGTCGTGCTTTTCGGCGGTGAAACCGGTCAGCGGATAGAAGACGTGGGCGTAATGCGAGGCGCCGTTCTCGATGGCCCAGTCCTTCATCGCTGCGGCCACGTAATCGGCCAGCGTCGGATCCAGTGGCACGCCCTTGTCGATGGTCGCGGCGACGGCCTTGAAGACGTGCTTGGGTAGGCGCTTCTTCATCACCGAGAGGGTGAAGACGTTGCGGCCGAAGGTGTCGGCCAGCGGCTCGGGGAACCCTACGGTCTCTACCTCATACGTGGTCACGGCCTCGATGGCCTGACGTCGGGACATGCTGCCACTCATTGATCGCTCCTGGGTTAGCTCCCCGACCGGACGGGCCAAACACGTTTTGGCGGGTCTCGTACGGAGAGTGAGTGTCGTTGTTTCAAGCGATATGACGCTATGGGCGTCACGTACCCAGGTCGTTGCCTGCGTGTGACGCCCATGAAAACACGCTCCACGAGGACGTGTCGGCCGGCGAGTGCTAGGCCGCGGTCGCGTCTGTGTCCGGTTCGATCACTTCGCCGCGCCGGATCGTCAGGGCCGCCACCGCGATCGCGACCACGATGCCCAGCAGGGTGTCGAGCACACGGTCGAGGGCCGCAGCCGGGGGTAGGCCGGTGCCGAGTCCGGTCAAGAGCAGCGCCATCGGCGTCACGGCCAGCGAGCAGAGCGCGTAGTTGACCGTGGAGAGGATCTCGGCGAGCGTCTGGAACACCACGATGGCGATTACCGCGCCCCAGTAGCCCAGTGGTAGTGCCAGCAGTGCTGCGGCGATCAGCGCGCCGCCGACATTGCCGAGGAGCCGCTGCATGCCGCGTCGCACGGTGAGGTGGTATGCCACGCCCTGTAGCGAGGCGACGGCGCCCATCGCTGCCCACATGGGGTGGGTCAGTCCGACGGCCGCGGCGATTGCGGCAGAGATCGCCGCGGCGGCGGTGACGCGTACACCGGTGACGATCAGATGTGTGTGGGTGTCGCGGTCGTGGCCGCCGGCGAAGCCGGTCCAGATGGATGGGGAGCGGGTATCGGGGCCCGGGCCGGGTGCCCGGCGTCTGCCTGGGAGGTTGATGAAAAGCCACGGCGCCAGGGCCGCCGCCAGACCGACGAATGCGCCGATCACGGTGGCAACCAGGGCGTGCCTGACATCTGCCGCGGTGTTGGCGAAACCGGCGGCGCCGGTGGCCGCGAAGACGAAGATCACCGCTCCGGGGCCGACGATGTGCAGCATCGACAAGAGATAGACGGCGATCCCGGCGAGCAGTGAGATCGCCGCGATTTCGACCGGGAGGGTACCCGAATACGCCCCTACGACGGCTCCCACGCCGATCGTGACGGTGATCCCGATGCCCAGCGAGACGAGGCGTAACGCCCGTACGGGGTAGGGGTCGGGGCGGCAGAAGGCTGAGATCAGTGCGCCCAGAGCCGCGAAACCGGCGAGATCGCGGTGCCCGATCAGGCTGCCGACGGTCAGGACGATCCCCACTGCGATCCCGACCCGAAGCGGTGCCGCGACTCCGGTTCGGGTGAAATCGGTTCGCAGTGCGTTGAGCACGGCGTTGCGGCTGGTGGCGTGCCGCAGCGCGGCGAGGCTGCGTTGCGGCTGGCCGGGAGTGTTGGGGGTGGACACGATGGGTAGCTTAGCAGCAGTTACTTTATTAGTATTTTATTGGTGAAATAGTTGGGCGGGAGACGTTACGCTGTCGGATATGAGCGAATCCACCGATCCTCGGCCGCGGCGCGACCTGGTCGACCGGATCGAGTCTGAATGGGCGCAGGCATACCCGAGCCTTGACGTCGCGGCGATTGGCGTCCTGGGAAGGATTCAGCGCATCGCGACGGCCTCCAATAATCGGCTCGATCGTCGCCTGCAATCGCACGGAATCGCGCGGTCGGAGTTCGACGTGCTGGGTACGCTGGCCCGGTCGCCGCGGCCGTTGAGCGCGAGTGAGGTGGTGTCGACCACGATGCTCAGCGGTGCCTCGATCACCAAGATCACCGAACAACTGTCGCGGCGAGGACTGTTGGAACGCAGTCGATCCGAGCGGGACGGACGAGTCGTGCTGCTGACCCTGACGGAGGAGGGTCGGCGTCTCGTCGACGCGGAGCTGCCGCGCAGATTAGCCGACGACAACGACGTACTCGCCCCACTCGCCGTGGCGGATCGCATCCGTCTGGCGGATCTGTTGCGGTGTATCTGCCGAGAATTGGGCGAGTGATCGGTATCAGAGTGCGAAAGTGTGGCGAGTTGTGGTCAGGCCCGCGGCCGTACTGACATAGTGGCACTCAACGCAACGCACGTGTGCGTCCACAACAACAGGGGAGAACGACTGTGGCAGGGATTCGTGAATCATTTGTCGTCGAGGTGCCTCGTGCGCATGTATTCGCCTATATCAACGATTACGCGAACGTACCGAAGTATATGTTCGGCGTTTCCCGATTCGAGCCGACAACCGAGCAGACGTCGGGTCTCGGCGCGGTATTCGATTCAGCGATGACCATCGGACCGAAAACTTTCGGCTCCACCGTCGAGATCACCGAGTGGGAGCAGGACGAGGTGATCCGGCTCGAATCCATCGCCGGTTTCTCGGTGACGACGGTGTGGCGCTTCGCCGACGATGGCGATGCCACTGTCCTCGACGCCGAATTCGATTACCGGCTACCCGGTGGCCTCGGCGGCCGCGCGTTGAAGGCGATCATCGAACCTTTTGTGGGGCAGGCGATCAAGCAGACCAAGGAAAATCTGCGCACACAGCTCGGCTGAGTTCTGCAGGTATGTGTGGGAGTCTGGGCGCCATTTACGGCGTCCAGATTCCCACACATCGTTGGCTGTGGATGGATTTCTGCTAGCCGCCCGATATTGCGGGCAGTCTGGGTGAATGACACTCGGTGATCGCGCATGGCGCGCCGTGGCGCATGCGCAGGCCAATGTTGTTACCCGTGCGCAGCTCACCGAGCACGGCGCGGACGCCCGGTTTATTCGTCGGCGGCTTAACTCAGGAGACTGGCAGGCGGTCGGTCCCCGGGTGGTCGTCACCGCACCGGGTGCGTTGAGCCAGGACCAGCGCGTGCGCGCGGCGATGTGCCATCCGCGGGGGCCGGCGGTGCTCACCGCGCGTAAAGCCCTCACCATGGCCGGCCTACGCGGCTGGGACGCGGGACCCATTGTGATCCTCATTGGGGCAGAGGATAGAAGCGGACGCATTCCGCTCGACGACGTCATCTACGTGCGGTCGCGTCGTGATTTGTCCGGCCTGACGACGCAGCGCGGCGGGCTGCGTATCACCCGGGTGGAGCCGGCGGCGTTACTGCTTGCCTCTGCGTTCGCGAGCGGGCACTGGGGCGAGAGACGCTGGGCCCGCGCATCGGGTGGCATTCTT
>JASGFW010000119.1:0-10499 GCA_047605305.1 Gordonia sp. (in: high G+C Gram-positive bacteria) | reverse complement strand
ACCGAAAGCCATGCACAGCAACAGGATCGGCACCGACACCCACGCCGTCACACCGGCGGTGAGCGGGCTACCGACAACGTAGCCGAGGAGCCCACCCGCATGTGAGCGGCCCGGTAGATCACGTGGGGCGCCGGCAAGGAGATGGATGAGTCCGAGCGCGGGCAGCACTATCAGTATTCCCGACCCGAGGTAGCGGGCCCGGCGTTGCGGGTTGGGGCCGCGCCGCATCAACATGACGGCGGTCGCACCGAGCGCGATGGGCACCAGCACGGCGAGGTTGCCGACAAGGGATCGGATCAACGCGTCGATGAACGCACCTACCGGGCCGGCCGCTCCGAACCAGACTCCCACCGACACCAGCAGTGCCACCCCGAGTAACGCCAATGCCACGCCGTCACGGCGGTGAGTGTGACCCGGGTAGGAATTAGCACGGGAAGAATCAGCACGGGAGGAATCAGCAGCGTAGTCATCGGGCACAGCATCGGTGTCACCGCCCGTACGCACCACGGCGCCCACCCCACGGGCCAGCAACGACCAACTCGCACCGAGTCCGCGTCCAACCCCCCGGCCAACAGCTCCTGCCGCCGACGGAGCGGGCCGCGTGCTGATGTCGGCGGACTGTTGACGGCTGGTCGCACGTGCGGACCGCGGGGTCGCTGTCGCCGACACGGCCTTCGCCCGGGTACGCGTGTTACCCGTGGTGCGACCGGCGGCGCGGCCGTTTGACGTGCGCGTTGTCGACCGCTGTCCTCCCGTCGCACGCGACCCGGACGTGCGGGTACCCGTGCTTGCCTTCGAAGCCATGGGAACAGACTAATCGCCCGACATCTCTGCAGTCACATGCGCAACATAAGCAACTCAAGTATGTGTCGAACTTGTAACAGTTGTCCGATAAATACGATCGCGTTCAGCAGACTAGATCGACGGCAGCAGGAGCGACCGTTTCAACGTCGCGATATCGCGGGCGGAGAGGCCCAGACCCCGGTGCACATAATTGTCGAAGCTGCCGTACACCCGATTCGCCGTGGCGAAGGAGGAGTCGAGCAGCCCGAGGTTGACGCCGTTGACGGGGTCGTTCGGGGACGCATGCCGATATATGTTGCTCGCCAGGTAGTCGGCATTCACCACGGCTTTGTCGACGCCGAGGATCGTGAGCAGGACCGCCGAGAGCCAGCCTGTACGGTCCTTGCCCGCCGAACAATGAAAAAGCACCGTGCCGCCGCGTGCGGTCGTCGCACCGATGGTGCGTAACGCCGACCCGAATGCCGCGCGTGCCCCGGGATCGGTGATGAAGCTGCGGTAGGCGCTGGTCAGGTCGATGAGATTGGTCGGCGGGGTGGCGCCGAGCACGTCGTCATGCGTCCGCGTCGCACCGGGCACCCGTACGTCGGGTTGCAGCGCGACCTCAAGGGCGGTGCGCAAATCGATAATCGACCGCAGCTGCTCCCGCTGCAATCGGCGCACACCACTGGGCTTCAGGGCAGACAGATTCGCGCTGCGAATGACCTTGTCGCTGATCCGTAGTCCGCTCACCGTCGTATAGGCGGCGAAGGTGCGCGCGTTGACGACCCCGGCCAGATCCACCGCCAACGGCGCAGCAACCAGACGCGCAACACTGCCGGTGCGCTCCGGGCGTGGCGACGCGTCGGCGGTCGCCGCGATCGGGGCAAGCATGGCGACTACGGCGGCGACGATCATCACCGCGCGCCTCGGAACCGACCGGTCCTGCATAAAAGCCACTGTGCGCACTAGCCTTTCAGTATCAACTACCGACTGCGAGGTCAGCTACCCACCGCGAGCACGGTCGGCACGATCATCGGTCGACGACGGTAGGTGTCGGCAACCCAACGTCCGACAATCCGCCGGATCGTTTGTGCGATGCGATGAGTATCGGTCACGCCCTCATTGGCGAGCGTATCGAGCGCCCGATCCACCAGATCCGCAGCGTCTTTGAGCGCGCCGGGATCGTCGGAGAAGCCGCGCCCGGATACCTCGGGTCGGCTCACCGGCCGGCCGGTCGCGGCGTCGATCGCGACGGTAATCGCGATGAATCCGCCCTCGCCGAGCACCAGACGTTCGGAGAGGGTCGATTCTCCGACGTCACCCACCGACAATCCGTCGACGTACACATGACCGACGGGAACGCGGCCGACGATCTCCGCGCGGCCGTCCACGAGATCGACGACCACACCGTCCTCGGCGAGCATCACCCGGTCGGGGTTCACGCCGGTCGCCACCGCGAGGGCGGCATTGGCGCGCAGATGCCGCCACTCTCCGTGTACCGGCATCGCATTGGTGGGTCGCACCGCGTTATAGAGGTAGAGCAGTTCACCAGCCGAGGCGTGTCCGGAGACATGCACCTTGGCGCTCTGCTGGGTGATGACCGTCGCCCCACGCTTAGCCAACCCGTTGACCACCGCGAATACCGAATTCTCATTACCCGGGATCAGCGATGACGCCAACACCACGAGGTCGTCGGCGCGGATGTTGATCTGACGGTGTTCCCCGCGCGCCATCCGCGACAGTGCCGACAGCGGCTCACCCTGGGAGCCGGTGGAGATCAGCACGAGTCGATGATCGGGCAGGGTGGCTGCGGTATCCATGTCCACCACGACGCCGTCGGGCACCTTCAGGTATCCCAGGTCCTGAGCGATCTGCATGTTGCGCACCATCGACCGGCCCACGAAGGTGACCCGCCGGTTATGTGCGTGGGCGACATCAACCACCTGCTGGATACGGTGCACGTGGCTGGCGAAGGATGCGACGATCACCCGTTGGCGGGCTTTGCCGATCACCTGGTCGAGAACTCCGCCGATTTCACGTTCGGGTGTGACGAATCCGGGAACCTCCGCATTCGTCGAATCCACCAGGAACAAATCCACGCCCTCGTCACCGAGTCGGCTGAATCCGGCGAGATCGGTGAGGCGCCCGTCGAGCGGGAGCTGATCGAGTTTGATATCGCCGGTATGCAGTACCAGGCCCGCCGGGGTGCGGATCGCGACCGCGATCGCATCGGGGATCGAGTGGTTGACAGCGAAGTATTCGCAGTCGAACGGGCCGTGCGTGGTCCGTTCCCCCTCGACAACCTGAACCAGCTTGGGCCGCAGACGATGCTCACGGCATTTCGCCTCGACCAGCGCGAGGGTGAATTTCGACCCGACGATCGGGATGTCGCCACGCAGCCGAAGCAGGAAGGGCACCGCACCGATGTGATCTTCGTGGCCGTGCGTGAGGATGACCGCCTCGACGTCATCCATCCGATCCTCGATATAGCGGAAATCGGGCAGGATCAGGTCGACGCCCGGCTGGGCGTCCTCGGGGAAAAGCACTCCGCAGTCGACGATCAGCAGTCGCCCGCGGTATTCGAATACCGTCATGTTGCGGCCGATTTCACCCACCCCGCCCAGCGCGACGATCCGCAGTCCGTCGCGCGGCAGACGCCGCGGGGTGCCCAAGCGATCCGACGCCGGATCAGGACGCTGCGTCGTAGCCCGCGACGACTCGGTGCGCGGACTCTGGGCGCGCGGTGATTCAGTACGCGATGCTTCTGGGCGCGATACTTCTGGGCGCGATACTTCTGGGCGTGGCTTGTCGGCACGGGGCGGCCGGCCCGGCGATGTGCGGGCGGGCGCGGTCACGGCGACCGAGTCGTCGGATGTGGGCTCCGGCTGCGGCTGCGGTTGCGGCCGAGGAGCCTCGGGGGGACCTGCCTTGCGGGTCGCGGCCCGGCGGCGCGGCCCGCTCATCGGGCTGTCCTCGACGTGTGCCGGCAGATGTGCTCACCCATCAGCCGATCACCCCCGCGGCACGCAGATCGGCGGTCAACGCCTCGATCTGCGCGTCGTCGGCGGGTACCTGCGGCAATCTGGGATCGCCCACATCGAGTCCGATGATGCGCAGTGCCGCCTTCACCATGGTCACTCCGCCGAGCCGGCCCATCGCATCGACGAGCGGCGACACGGACGCGCTGATGGCGCGGGCCGCACTCAGATCACCCTTGTCGACCGCGATCTGCAGATCACGCAGCCGGTCGGCGACGAGATGCCCGATCACACTGACGAAACCGGTCGCGCCGATAGCCAGCCACGGCAGGTTCAGTGCGTCCTCTCCCGAGAGATATTCCAGATCGGTGGCGGCGATGATTGCCGCCGCCGAATGCAGATCGCCCTTCGCATCCTTGACCGCCTTAATCCGCGGATGCTCGGCGAGCGCCAACATCGTCTCGTTGGCGATCGCCACCACCGAACGCGGTGGAATGTCGTACACCATCACCGGTAGTTCGGTGGAGTCGGCAACCGCGCGGAAGTGAGCGAGTAGCCCGGCCTGCGGCGGCCGGGAGTAGTACGGGGTGACGACAAGCAACCCGTGGGCGCCGACCTTCTCCGACGCCTGCGCGAACCGCACGCTCTCGGCGGTGTCATAGCTTCCGGCGCCCTGCGTGATGCGGGCGCGGTCACCGACGGCGTCGAGCACCACTCGCAGCAGATCAAGCTTCTCTGGGACCGTGGTAGTCGGCGATTCTCCGGTGGTACCGGACACGATCAGCCCATCACAGCCCTTGGACACCAGGTGATCGGCGAGTTCGGCCGCCTTGTCAAGGTCGAGTGAGCCATCGGCACGGAACGGAGTCACCATAGCCACCGCATTGGTCCCAAAGGGATGCGTGTGCAACTGCTCGACGCCTGGGTTCATGGTGCTCAAGGCTACCGTGGCGGCCGACGCGACAACCAACCGGTCATATCGGCACGCGCGCCTGCACTCTCTGCGCGCATCATGGGCCAAACTGGAGTCCATGAGTTCACGGTGGTCATCCGATCGCCTCCCGCTGGCCTGGCGGATCACGCTGCTCGGCACGATCGCCACCGCACTCGTCTGCGTCGCAGTCGGGGTGGTGAGTTATCTGATCGCCGAACGGGTACTGATCTCCAGTGTCGATACCGAGCTGAAGCAGCGCATGGTGTCGGCGGAGAGCGCCCTGCGTCATCCGCCGAGTTGGGCGCTACTGGCATCGGCACGCACCGCGTCAGGGGTGGCCATCGTCAGCCCGGATCACACCATTGTGTCGGCCGGGCGCGTCCCGCTCGGCGATGTCGAATCGGGGGTCATCAACAGTTCATCGACGGGATCATCGATCCGCACCTATTCCGGCTACCGGGTGCTGTGCAAACATCTCGACGACGGCGCCACCATCGTGCTGTCCCGTTCGCTGGCTTCCCTCACCGACGACCTGAGCCAGCTCGCACTGATCCTGACGGTGGTCGGCTGCCTGGTCACGGTTGCCGCAACCCTCATCAGCCGCTGGGTGGCAACTACCGGTCTGCGCCCGCTACGCCGTTTCATGCTGGCAACCCGGCGGATTTCGCGTTCGGACACGCTGACGCCACTACCTGAGCCACCCGCACGCGACGAGATCGGCGAACTCACCACCTCGTTCAATAAGATGCTGGAGGCCATCGACGACTCCCGCGCACGTCAACGTCGACTCATCACCGATGCTGCCGCGCACCTCGACGCTCCGCTTTCGACCTTGCGGGCACACGTCCGCGAACTCATCGAGACCGATCCCGCGGCGAGCAAGGACGGTGCGGCGTCGCGCGGGTTGAGTCGCAGCGTGATCGACGAGATCGATGACGTCTCCGCGATGATCAAACGGTTAATCGATATCGGGCGGGATCCGTCGCGGGTACCCGACATTGACGCACCGCCACACCCGGCCCAATCAACCCTCAAACACGAAGGGTGAGGTAGCCACCTCCGTGCCGTCGGCGAGCGTGCCGATCTCGAAATCGCCGAATACCGTCGGCGCCACCTCCGTCAGCTGTCGCAGACATGCGATGGCGAGCTGGCGGATCTCCACGTCGGCGTGTTCGGTGGCCCGCATGCCGACGAAGTGCCGCCACGCACGATAGTTGCCGCTGACCACGATTCTGGTTTCGGTCGCATTCGGCAGCACCGATCGCGCCGCCTGCCGAGCCTGCTTGCGACGCAGGATCGCGTTGGGGACGTCGGCGAATTTCGCTTCCAGCGCGTCGAGTAGTTCGCTGTAGGCGGCGCGGCTGGCATCGGTGGCCGCCGTGAACAAGGCCTCGAGTTCGGCGTCGCCGCGGATCGCCGGCGGTGCCACAACATTCGAATCATGCTCGGGGACAAAGCGTTGCGATAGCTGCGAATAGGAGAAATGCCGGTGCCTGATGAGTTCATGGGTGCACGAGCGTGAAATTCCGCTGATGTAGAAGGTCACCGACGCGTGTTCGAGCAACGACAGATGACCGACCTCAAGGATGTGCCGCAGATATCCGGCATTGGTCGCGGTCCGCGGATTGGGTTTGTCCCAGCTCTGATAGCAGGCGCGCCCGGCGAACTCGACAAGCGCTTCGCCCCCGTCGGCGTCGGTGCTCCAGGGCACGTCGGGCGGTGGGGTGAACGCCGTCGCGGCGACCATCTGTACCCGCAAGTCAACCAGTTCGGACATGGACCCGCTCCTCTCCTCACGTCGGGCGCTCGGCAAGCGATGGCCCGATCGATTGTCCCCCAGCCCACCGGCGCCACGTACCCGCCCCCCGGTGGGCCACAGCGGCGGCGATTCAGTTGGCTAGGAGCGCTTCGAGTTTCGCGAGGGTGTCGGTCCACCCATGCACCGCTACCGAGGTGATGCCAAGGTCGAGCACCGGACGGTCATTGCCGCCTTCGTCGAGTCGATCGCCGAAGAACAGGATGTCGTCGATGCCCAGGCCGAGGATCTCCATCAGCCGCCGCGCACCGTATGCCTTGTCGATGCCCTTGCGGGTGACATCGACCGAGGTGGAACCGCCGCTACGCACCTCAAGATCGGGGAGTCGCTCGGCGGCGTAGGCGCGCAATGATTCTTTTTTCGTACCGTCAGGGTCCCAGGACGCCTTGGCATCGACCGGAGCGGCCTGGCCGAGCGCGCTGAAGGTGACTTGAGACCCGCGGTCTTCGAGAATCGGTCCCCACGTCCGGGTTTCCCACAGCCGGAGTTCCTTCGCGCCGGTTTCGAGAGTGTCAAAGGTGCGTCGCTTCTCGTCTTCGGTGAGATTTTCGGCATAGACCGTTTCCCACTCCGTGCCGTTCCACCGCACGTATTGGGTTCCGCAGGTGGGCATCAAATGCAGATTCTCGCGCTTGACAGCGCCGAGCCGGTCGATGACCTGTGCGGAGAACTGCTCGAAGCGTCCGCCTGAGATGATGCACACCTTGGTGTTCTGGAGTAGCCGTCCGAATACGTCGACCATCTCGTCGGCCATCGGACTCTTCGACGGAGCCAAAGTGTCGTCCAGATCAAACATGACCAACAGATAATCGCCGTTGGTAACGGTCATTAGTGCCCTTTCTCATCCCTTGCCCCCGCAAGTCGGCCGCGTCCTCCGTCACGTCCTCCGACAGCATGTCACGGACTGGCGCGCCGAGTCTCAGCGGATAACTGTGATGCCACATTTCCCTTGGTTCCCACGACGACTCCATCGAGGCCAAGCCAGTTCGCCATCACCGCCAAGTCGGCGGCGAGGCGCGATGCCACCACGGCGGCGTCGTGTCCGGGCTCCACATATGCAGCTGGCACCCGAAGAATCCCTGCCGCACGGTCGGCCTTGAGATCCACTCTCGCCACGATCGCATCCCCTAGCAGATAGGGGTGGACGTAATATCCGTGCACGCGTTTATGTTCGGGGACGTAGATCTCGATCCGATAGTGGAAGTCGAAGAGCCGCTGCGCACGCGGCCGGTAGAAGATCAGCGGATCGAATGGCGAGAGCACGGCCGAACGGGTCGGCGCCGACGCAACCCGCCTGGGCACCACGGCATCGGCGTGCAGATACGCCGGCTCCCGCCAGCCCTCAACCGACACCTGCTGCAGCACACCGGAATCGATGAGGTCGACGATCGCCGGACGCACCTGCGCCGCCTTAAGCCGGTAATAATCGGCGAGATCGGCGGCGGTGGCGATACCGAGCGCTGCGGCCGCCCGCGACACGAGCGCCCGGTGTGCCGAAGCCCGGTCGACGGAGCGGTGAGCGATCTCACCGATCACCCTTTCGGTGAGATCATAGTGCCGGGCGAAGTTGCCGTCGCGGGTCGCGGTGAGATCGCCGGCGGCAAACATCGCCTCACACAGATGCTTGACGTCGCGGTGATCCCACCAGCCTGCCGAGGAGCGTGGCACTCGCGCGATGCCGAGGTGTTCTTCGATCAACCGCGGCGTCGCGGGGCCCACGTCGGCGATCACCGATCGCACATCGGCGGCCAGCGCCCGGTTGCGACGCATCAGCTCCTGCGTCTCCCGATAGCGACCATCGCGGAATTCGTCCATCCGCCAAGTAAATAGCGGCCAATCCGCCACCGGTATGAGTGCCGCCTCATGCGCCCAGTATTCGACGAGTACCCGCGAATCTGGGCGCGCAGGCCAGGCGGCCCGATCCAGTACCGCACGGTCATAGGCACCCAACCGGCTGAACATCGGCAGATAATGGGCCCGCACAGCGACATTCACCGAATCCATCTGGATCAGTTTGGTACGCCCGATCACCCTGGCCAGATGTGCAGCGGTGACCGCACCACTGGGCCGGCGATCGGCGAAACCCTGTGCGACAAGAGCGATTCTGGCGGCCTGGGCGGCCGAAATCTCGACTGGCGGCATCATCGGCGCCGGGTTAGACCGCCCGCTGCCCGGCGTCGGCGCCCGCATGGCGGGAATAGTCGATAAACCGGTAACGCACCCCCGACGTCGACTCCTGCCATGCTCCAGCATCCTCGACATCCCATGTGTACGGGTCGATCTCGGGCGCGAAGGAATCTGCCCCGGAGACCACGAGGTCGATCTCTGTGACGCGCAGCGCCGTGGCGATGGGCATCGCCGCCGCATAGATCTGCCCGCCACCCATCACCGTTACCGCATCGCCGACAAGGTCGAGCGCATCGGTGAGGGAATGGGTGATCTCGGCGCCCTCGGCACGGTAATCGGCGGCACGGGTGATCACCACATTGCGGCGCCCGGGTAGCGGCCGAAACCGTTGCGGTAGCGATTCCCAGGTTTTGCGGCCCATGATCACTGCGCCGCGGCCGGTGATGTCGCGGAAGCGGCGCATATCCTCGGGCACTCGCCAGGGAATGGTGTTGGCGCGCCCGATAGCCCCCATCCTGTCCTGCGCCCACACCAGGGTGACGTTGGCTCCCATTCGCGCGCTTCCTCTCACCGCTTCGACGCGATACTCGTCGCTGACCATGTGTGCGCTATCGGGCGGCCATCAGACCGCGACGGGAGCCTTGATCGCAGGATGCGACGTGTAATCGAGCACCTCGACATCGTCGAATTCATAATCGAAGAGCGACGGCCGCTGCCGGAGACGCAGCGTCGGATACGGGTACGGATCTCGCGAGAGCTGTAACCGCACCTGCTCGACGTGGTTGTCATAGATATGGCAATCACCGCCGGTCCACACGAAATCGCCGACGCCGAGCCCGGCCTGTTGCGCCATCATGTGCGTGAGCAGGGCATAGGAGGCGATATTGAACGGCACACCGAGGAAGAGGTCGGCGCTGCGTTGATACAGCTGGCATGAGAGCCGACCGTCGGCCACATAGAACTGGAAGAAGGCGTGGCATGGCGGTAGGGCCATCTGGGGAATCTCGCCCACATTCCATGCGGAGACGATATTGCGGCGCGAGTCCGGATTGGTTTTGAGCATGTCCAGTGCGGCCGAGATCTGGTCGATATGCTCACCCGACGGTGTCGGCCAACTACGCCACTGCACCCCGTAGATGGGGCCGAGATCGCCGTTGGCGTCGGCCCACTCATCCCAGATGCTCACCCCGCGTTCCTGTAGCCACCCCACATTGGAGTCGCCGCGCAGAAACCACAGGAGTTCGTAGACGATCGACTTCAGGTGCACTTTCTTGGTGGTGATCAGCGGGAATCCTGCGGTGAGGTCGTAGCGCAACTGGTGACCGAAGAGGCTGCGGGTACCCGTTCCGGTGCGGTCGGATTTCGGGGTCCCGGTCTCGAGCACCAACCGCAGCAACTCCTCATACGGGGTCGCGATACCGCCAGGCGGACGGGTTGCATCCATGCTCACGCGCACGAGTCTACGTGGGCCACCGTCGCGAATGCGCCAGCCACCACCGGCGAATCGTTACCGAGTCACCGTGTCGATGAGGTGCGGCGCGAGCGGGTTGTCGGTGCCCAGAACGACGCGGGTACGGATTCCCGGGTGATCGACGCTGCCGAGGCGCTGGCCGCGCAGGTCGGCGATGAGTTGTCCTCGACCGGGCCCATCGGTGGTGTCGACGACGACGGGCACCCGTGGGGCCACGCTCGCGGTGATACCTCCGGTCGCGATCGCTGCCGCCAGCGGATCGTGCAGTGCGCAACTGCGGGTGCCGTATTCCGGCAGGTAGACGTCCATATAGTGGTCGAGCATCGCGCCCAGTGCGCGAGCCGCAGCGCAATCCGAACCCAGCAACCGGGCCCTGTCCGCCTCGTCCAA
>JASGFW010000118.1:0-10743 GCA_047605305.1 Gordonia sp. (in: high G+C Gram-positive bacteria) | reverse complement strand
CTGAATTTCGACAAATCTTCCTTCAGGTGGGGGGCATCGGCGCACGATGCGGTTGGGGAAGTCGAGTGCTGCCGCCTGGTCGGCGAGGGTGGAAGTCTTGTCCGCAACGCGACGATCAACGCCGCCAGTGGGCCCTTGGGGTCTTGGGTGGCCCTCGGATGAATCGACGGTCCGATCTAGCGGCCATGGACTCGCGGACTGACGCCATCCGCGCAAACCAATACGCAGCGGGGCGATCCGCATGTATGGTAGGCATCACATAGCAGGGTGACTATGACTAACGACACTATCGATGCTCGACGTCTGGTGACCCTCCGCGCGCTTCGCACAACGCAATCCGAAGAAGAAGGACCACGAATGAAGACCTATGCTGCAGTCCTCTGGGAACCCGGGCAGGATTGGAAAATCGAGGAACTCGAGCTTGACGCCCCCAAGTGGGGGGAAGTCAAAGTGGAGCTCGCCGCATCCGGCATGTGCCACTCCGACGAACACATCCGGGATGGCAGCATCCCGTTGGGTATATATCCGTTCATCGGCGGCCACGAGGGTGCGGGAGTGGTGGCGGAGATCGGTCCTGGAGTAACCACATTAGAGGTCGGAGACCACGTAACGCTCGGATTCGTGCCCGCATGTGGACGCTGTCCGTCGTGTGCGGCGGGGGAATCGAGTATCTGTGATCTGGGGGCCAAATTGATGGCCGGAACGCAGATCTCGGACGATACAGCCCGCCATCATGTCAATGGTCAAGATGCCGGAATCATGTGTCTACTAGGCACGTTCGCGCCAGTAACCGTCGTCAATGAGGCATCGTGCGTCAAGATCACCAAGGATATCCCGCTGGAGAAAGCCGCCCTCGTTGGCTGCGGCGTGACAACCGGTTGGGGATCGGCGGTGTACGCGGCAGGCGTGTCTGCCGGCGAGACAGTGGTGGTGTTCGGTATGGGCGGCGTGGGATGTGGTGCGGTGCAGGGCGCTTCGCTTGCTGGTGCACGGCACGTGGTGCTCATCGACCCGTCGCCCTTCAAGCGGGAACAGGCCAAGATCTTCGGTGCGACCCACGCGGTGGCATCCGTGGAGGAGGCGCTGCCGCTGTTGGAGGAGATTACCTGGGGTCACCTCGCTGACAAGGTGTTGATCACCGTTGACGTCGCCCGCGGCGAATTGATCGCGCCGGCGATGAGTCTGGTGGCCAAGGGTGGTGTGTGCGTTCAGGTTTCAGTTGGCAATATCGCCGAAAGTACCGTCTCGTTGAATTTATTCGACCTCACGTCGCTGCGTAAAACACTCAAGGGCGCCTGGTTTGGCAATGCCAATATCCGACGTGACATCCCGCATCTGCTGCGGCTCTACATGGAAGGCCAACTCAAGCTCGACGAAATGATCACCCGCACGTACAGCCTCGATCAGATTAATGACGGTTATGCGGCGATGCGCAAGGCGGAGAACGTCCGCGGAGTGATCATGTACTGACGTATATGGCTGGCCTGCCCTTGCCTGCCGACACGCTCGGTTAAACTGTGGTTCATGGAGCCTGTTTACGCCTCGGTCATCACCACGGCTCGTTTGCTGTGGCTGGCGCAGGGGCTGAAGTTCGAGATCTCGGGCGTGGAGAACGTGCCGAAGACCGGCGCAGGCGTGGTGGCCATCAATCACACGGGATATCTCGATTTCACCTTCGCCGGTATTCCGGCGTTCCTGCAAGAACGCCGGTATGTGCGGTTCATGGCGAAGAAGGAAGTTTTCGAGAATAAGTACTCGGGGCCGATCATGCGGGCGCTCCGGCATATTCCGGTAGACCGGGCACAGGGGGCGGAAAGCTACCGCGCCGCCGTCGACTATCTCACCCGTGGTGAATTGGTCGGCGTGTACCCGGAGGCGACGATCAGCCGCAGCTTTGAACTCAAAGCGTTCAAGAGCGGTGCGGCGCGGATGGCGCTGGAATCCGGCGCTCCCATCATCCCGACGGTCATCTGGGGTGCACAGCGTATTTGGACGAAGGGGCATCCTAAACGGCTTGGCCGTACCGGTTACAAGATCATGATCGGGGTGGCCGAGCCGATCGAGCCCGTCGGCGACGCCGATGCGCTGACCGCCCAGTTGCACAAGGTGATGAGCGAGAAACTTCTCGAACTGCAGGATGCGTATGGGGAGCATCCCAAGGGTGAGTTCTGGGTGCCGGCCCGCCTCGGCGGGTCGGCACCGACCCTGGCGGAGGCCGATCAGCTTGACGCACAAGAGAAGGCCGCGCGCGAGCAGCGTCGGTAGGAGACGGTCCGGGTAGCCGTATGTCGTACCGCGGTTCTGCCCGATAGGGTGATCCCCATGACCGCAGTCGCCTTCGACGGTCCGCCGACTCTCATTGCCACGGATGTGGATGGCACCCTGATCGATGATGCGAACGTGGTGTCGCCGTACACGATCGACATCCTCGCCGCGGCCTGTTCGGCGGGAACCGAGTTTGTGTTGTCTACCGGGCGGCCTCCCCGCTGGATCGCCGAGGTCACCGACCAGTTCGCCGGTGCGGGTGTGGTTGCCCGATACGCGGTATGCGCCAACGGCGCGGTCGTCTATGACATTGAACGTGACACGGTGTTGCATGCCGCAACGCTGCTGCCGCAACAACTGGCGGAGCTGCGGGCGGTGATCACGCGGGTGTTGCCGTCGGCGGGAGTGGCCGCGGAGCGGGTCGGCGAGTCGGCGCACGACGCCGTGACCCCGACCTTCGTGGCAACCTCCGGCTACCGGCATGCCTGGCTCAATCCCGATAGCATCCACCTCGGCGACGACGAGGTGTACGCCGTGCCCGCGGTGAAACTGCTTGTGCGTGAACCCGGTATGGACAGCGGGGAGATGGCGCGACGGCTGCGGCCAGAGCTTGGTGAACTCACCCAGATCACCTTCTCCACCGATAACGGCCTCATTGAATTGTCGGTGCCGGATACACATAAGGCGTCGGGTCTGCGGACGCTGATCGATATCGCCGGTCTGGCGGCGACTCGTACGATCGCCTTCGGCGACATGCCCAATGACATCGAGATGCTGGCATGGGCCGATCACGGAGTCGCCATGGGTAACGCCCACCCGGATGCGCGCGCGGCCGCCGACGAGGTAACGGTTGGCAACAACGAGGACGGGGTTGCCCGGGTGTTGGCCCGCTGGTTCGGATAGCCCCCCACGCCTCCTCATCCGATCTGCACTGCCTCCATCGTCGTGAGCGGGGGCCCCGTTTCAGGTCGTGATGGGTTTGTGACGTTATGTGGTGGTGGTTCACTCATGAATTCACTATGGTCACATAAGAATCATTAGTCACACGAGTAACACATTCGCGCGTGGAGGTGGAGGGCAGCCGTGGTCTCTCGACTGTCGAATCCGTTCCTGACGCGGGTGCGTCCGGGGCCGGTGCGGCCAGGTAAGACGGCCATAACGACGCTGGCATTCACGTCCTTGATGGTGGTCGGAGCCGTGCTATCCGCTGGACCTGCCGCCAGGGAAGCCACGCATGCCGTCGGGCTCGCCGCCGACGCCCGAATCATCCTGACCGGCCACGGCCACGGCCACGGGCGCGGCATGGGCCAGTGGGGTGCCTACGGGTATGCCAAACAGGGGTGGCCCGCTGCAGTGATCCTGCGTCACTTCTACGGCGGAACCACCCTGGGCACGGTGAATCAGCCGATCACCGTCGGACTCAGCGTCACCGGCCCGCTCGCGGTGCGGGCGAATGCGGGCGCGCGCGTGGGTGGGCAACTGGTTTCTCCCGGCCAGGCGGTCGCCATCACGGGCCGCACCGCCACCATCACAGCCGGATGTGGCGGCGCCGTGATCCGCACGATCGCCGCATCATTCGTCGATCCGATCAACCCGGCCCCGGGCCGCCCGCGCAACGAACTGCTCACCCTCTGCCGCTCGGGTGCCGCCTACCGTGGTTCGCTCGGCATAGATGGGTCCCGAGTGGTCAACAAGCTCAGCATCGATGATTACGTCAAGGGCGTCATCCCGAAGGAATCGGTCCCGGCATGGGGCGATTCCGGGGGAATGGAGGCGCTCAAGGCGCAGGCCGTGGTGGCGCGTAGCTACGCGTTGGCGGCAGTATCGGGTGGAAAGCAGATAGACGATACGCAGAACTCGCAGGTCTACGGCGGTGCGGGGGCCGAGGATCCGCGAACTAACCGGGCGGCCGATGCCACCGCAGGCCAGATTCTGCGCCAGCACGGAGTACCCGCGCTCACCGAGTTCTCCGCATCCACCGGTGGCTATACCGCCGGCGGCCGGTTTCCCGCCGTCCTCGACGCCGGTGACGTGCTGTCTCCCGACCACAATTGGACCGCGTCGGTGAGCGCGAGCAGTATCGCGGCGGCCTTCGGGGTTGGCGTGCTGCGCGGCTTCGAGGTGATCGAGGCCAACGGCCTCGGGCCCAACAATGGGCGGGCCGTCAAGGTTCGCGTCAGCGGTTCGGCGCGAACCGTGGAGGTGAGCGGCGAGGATGTGCGTACCAAACTGCAGCTCAAATCGTCATGGTTCGCGGTCAATGGGCAGCGGAGTAAACCTAAGATCGTCTCGCCGCCGACGGGGTCGAGTGCCGACCCGCTGGGTTCGTTGGGGCTGGGCGCCCTGTCTCTCGGATCGTCGGCTCTGGGCTCGTCGGGACTGGATTCGCTGGGCTTCGGTTCACTCGATGCTGGTTCGCTCGCGGCTCTGGCCGATTCCGTCGTCCCCGGCGCAGCACAGCTTCTGGCCGCAGCGACGGACGCATTCGGCAAGCTTGGCAGCCTCAAGGAGATCATCGGCCCGCTGGGCCAGGCGATCGCAGCCCCGACACTGACTCCCGACGCGAGGGGAGTCACCCAGCGTTTCCGGCGCGGCATGATGTTCTTCAGCCAGCGGACCGGCGCACACGTGCTGGCCGGGCGGGCCTTCGCGGATTACCAGCGGCGCGGCGGAATTCCGGTGCTCGGCTTCCCGCGGGCCAACCGGCTGCGTTAACCGGTTGCGTTCACCGCTTATGTCGATGGTTCGGGCTCACCGGTCGGGCTTACCGGCCGGGTCGGCGTGGTCGGTTACGCTGAACACCCGTGGCCACCAATACCAGTGTCGAGACGAGCAGAGCCGACTCATCTGCAGCCAATCCGTCTGGGGTTGACCTGATCGTCGTCGGATCCGGATTCTTCGGCCTCACGATCGCCGAACGTGCGGCCACTGTGCTGGGCAAGCGGGTTCTGGTGATCGAGCGGCGTCACCACATCGGCGGTAACGCCTACTCCGAGCCGGAGCCGCAGACCGGCATCGAGATCCACAAGTACGGCGCGCACCTGTTCCACACTTCCAATAAGCGGGTGTGGGACTACGTCAACCAGTTCACCGACTTCACCGGCTACCAGCATCGGGTATTCGCCATGCACGATGGCCAGGCCTATCAGTTCCCGATGGGCCTGGGTCTGGTGAGCCAGTTCTTCGGGCGCTATTTCAGCCCGGATGAGGCGCGGGCGCTGATTGCCGAGCAGGCGAGCGAGATTCCCACCGCCGCGGCCACCAACTTCGAGGAGAAGGCGATCAGCCTCATCGGCCGACCGCTCTACGAGGCGTTCATCAAGCACTACACGGCCAAACAGTGGGAGACCGACCCGAAGAACCTGCCCGCCTCGAATATCACCAGGCTGCCGGTCCGCTACACCTTCGATAACCGCTACTTCAATGACACTTATGAGGGTCTGCCGGTCGACGGCTACACCGCGTGGCTGCAGAATATGGCTGCCGATGAGCGTATCGAGGTGCGGTGCGATACCGACTGGTTCGATGTGCGCGAGGAGATCCGGGCGGGCAATCCTCATGCGCCCGTCGTCTACACGGGTCCACTCGACCGCTATTTTGATCATTGCGCGGGTCGGCTCGGCTGGCGCACGCTCGATTTCGAGACCGAGGTATTACCGACGGGTGATTTCCAGGGCACCCCGGTGATGAACTACAACGACGCTGACGTCCCGTACACGCGTATCCACGAGTTCCGTCACTTCCACCCCGAGCGCACGAGCTATCCGGTGGATAAGACTGTCATCATGCGTGAATACGGTCGCTTCGCCACGGCGGACGACGAGCCCTATTACCCCATCAACACCCCGCAGGACCGCGAGATATTGGCTTCCTACCGTGAACTCGCCAAGGCGGAGACCCGGGACGCCGGAGTGCTGTTCGGGGGGAGGCTGGGCACCTATCAATATCTGGATATGCACATGGCGATCGCGAGTGCGCTGACCATGTTCGACAACACACTGGCGCCGCATCTCACCGACGGTGCGCCGCTGGCGGAGGCGGAGTAGATGAGCGTGACCGGGTCGCAACCGGGTACCCAGGCGCCGGCGGAACGAGCTTCTGCCGCTGTGGAATTACTGCAGCGGGTGATCTTCCCGCGCCCGGGTGAACCGTTAGCTGTACGTGCGCTCTACCTGGTGGAGTCGCAGAGCAATAACCGCCGGGCCCACTCGCCCAGCCGTACCTCGGTGGCCCTCGGTGCCGAGTCTGAGGTTAGCTTCGAGAGTTATTTCAATGCGTTCGCCGCGTCGTATTGGCGGCGTTGGACGACGCTGCGTTCGGTGGTGTTGCGCGTGGAGGTGGTGGGTAGCTGTCGTGTCGATGTGTACCGCTCCAAGGTTGATGGTTCGCGTATCGGTGTCGGTGGAGATCTCGTTCCCACTGACGAAACCGGCTATGGGGTAATCGAATTCGAACTCGACCTGAATCCCTTTGAGGACGGCGGGTGGATCTGGTTCGACGTCACCACCGATACTGACACCGAGATTCTCTCCGCCGGTTGGTATTCGGCAATCCAAGCGCCGAATGGGCCGGAAACCAAACGCGTGACAGTCGGTATCCCAACATTCAACCGGCCGACGGATGCGGTCAACGCACTCGCCGCACTCACCTCGGATCCGTTGGTGGACGAGGTAATCGATGCCGTGCTGATGCCCGACCAGGGCACCAGGAAAGTGCGTGACGAACCCGGATACGAGCAGGCCGCCGCGGCCCTGGGCGATCGGCTGCACATCTTCGACCAGGGCAACCTCGGCGGCTCCGGCGGTTACGCACGGATCATGTATGAAGCGCTGCGGCTCACCGACAGCCCGTATGTGCTCTATATGGACGACGATATCGCGATCGAACCCGACTCGATTCTGCGGGCGTTGGCGATGTCACGATTCGCCAAGTCCCCCATGCTTGTTGGTGGGCAAATGCTCAATCTGCAGGACCGCAGCCATTTACACTGCATGGGTGAGGTGATCGACCCTCACACATTCATGTGGACGGCGGCGCCCTTCGTGGAATACGACCACGACTTCGCGGAGTATTCGTTGCGTGACCGCGATTATTCGAAGAACCTGCACCGGCGGATCGACGTCGACGGTAATGGCTGGTGGATGTGCATGATTCCGCGCGAGTGCGCGGAGCAGATCGGACTGCCGATGCCGCTATTCATCAAGTGGGATGACTGGGAATTCGCGTTGCGCGCAGCCAAGGCCGGATACCCGACGGCGACCGTGCCCGGTATCGCGATCTGGCATATGGCGTGGACCGATAAGGATGATGCCATCGACTGGCAGGCGTATTTCCACCTGCGTAACCGGCTGGTAGTCGCGGCACTACACCATGACGGGCCGATCCGCGGCATCCTGACGTCGATGGTCAAGGCTACTGCTAAACATCTTCTCTGCCTTGAGTATTCGACGGTAGCGATCCAGAACGAGGCGATCAGGGACTTCCTCGCCGGCCCCGACCACATTCGTGATCTGCTGCCGACCGCGCTGCCCAAGATCGCCCAGATGCGTAAGGAATATCCCGACGCGGTGGTGCTTGCTTCGGCTACCTCGCTGCCTAAAACCAGTGGTATGGCAACGAGTTTCGGTGTCAACGAGCCGGAGGGTGTGCTGGCCAAGGCGCGTATCCTCGCCGCGGCCATCGTGAATAATCTCAGCCCGGCCGATCCGCGACATCATGAAGTGCCACAAGCTAATTATCCGCCCGTCGAGGCGCGCTGGTTCAGTCTCGGCCGGGTGGACGGGGTTACCGTCACCACCGCCGATGGGCGTGGCGTGGTTTACCGCCAGCGAGACCGCGACAAGATGATCGCGCTCGCGCGTGAATCGGCGTCGTTAGTACGTGAACTCAACGAGAGGTTCCCGGATATGGTGGCGCAGTACCGTGCCAAGCATCAGGAACTGACCAGTAAGGAGAGCTGGGCCGGTGTCTTCGGAATCGACTGAACGCGATAGTCCCGGGGTGAGCGAGGCGGAGATCCTCGTGGCGATCCAGCGTGCGCTCGCTGGTCGGGCGGGGGTGGTGCCCGCGGCACGTGCCCTCTCACATTTCGGTGAGCACTCGCTGGGCTGGCTGGCGGTGAGCGCGCTGGGCTGGGGTCTCGCGGCGCGCCGCGGCGATCAGGAGGCGGGCCACCGCTGGGTGCAGGCGGGGGTCGGGGCCTTCGGTGCCCATGCGGCGTCGGTCATCGTCAAACGGATTGTGCGGCGCGCCCGCCCCTCCGATCCGCGAATCGTGGTGGGGGTCTCCACGCCGAGCAAGCTCAGCTTCCCGTCGTCGCATGCGACGTCGACGACCGCCGCGGCGATTCTGATCGGGCGGGCCGCAGGTGTGGCGCCCGCCCTCCTCCCGGCGGTGCTGGTACCGCCGATGCTGACATCGCGACTCGTGCTGGGCGTGCACTATCCGAGTGATGTGGCCGCAGGTGCCGCGCTCGGGGCGCTCGGCGCCGCAGCCGTCGTCGCCGGCGACACAGTTATCAAGCGGGCCACCGATACCGCGGCAGCGCGGGTGTTCCGGAACCGAGGAGAGGCATGAGCGAGGAACCGATCGAGCACGCAAAGGTGCTCGGTCCGCCCAAGAATCTGGCGGAGGGGCTGTTCAAGGCCGTGCGTCCGCGGCAGTGGGTGAAGAATGTGCTGGTGCTCGCCGCACCGCTGGCCGCGGGCAACATCACCGATCTCGATGTGCTCGGCCGGGCGGCGATCGCCTTCCTCGCCTTCTGCATGGTGGCCTCGTGCATTTATCTGATCAACGATGCGGTCGACGTCGCTTCCGACCGCAATCATCCGACGAAGCGGTTCCGGCCGATCGCCGCGGGTGTGGTGCCGGTGCCATTGGCGTACACGCTGGCGCTGATCCTTGGGGCCGGCTCGATCGGCGTCGCACTCATCGCCAATTGGCAGAGCGCGGTGGTGATCTCGGTCTATCTGGTGATCCAGCTGGGTTACTGTTTCGGTCTGAAGAATCAGGCCGTCATCGACATCTGCATTGTCTCCTCCGGATTCCTGCTGCGTGCCATCGCCGGCGGTGTGGCCGCAGAGATCAAGCTGTCATCGTGGTTCCTGCTGGTCATGGCGTTCGGTTCGCTGTTCATGGCGGCGGGTAAGCGCTATGCGGAATTGTTGTTGGCCGAGCGGACCGGCGCCAAGATCCGTAAGGCCCTGCAGTACTACACGACCACCTATCTGCGATTCGTGTGGACTCTCGCCGCCACCGCGGTGGTGCTGTTCTACGGGTTGTGGGCGTTCGACAAAAACTCCGGCCACGACACCAACGTCGCCTACGCCATCTCGATGGTGCCGTTCACCATCGCTGTACTGCGTTATGCGGTCGATGTCGACGGCGGAATCGCCGGCGAACCAGAGGAGATCGCGCTCGGCGATCGCGTGCTCCAAGTGCTCGCGGTGGCCTGGATAGTGTGCGTGGGTGTCGCGGTCTATGCGGTCTAGCGAGTGCGTCGACTCGGGCCGCCACCGGCTGCACGCCGCTGACGACGCCGCCGCGCAGCCCGGTCTGCCCTCATCGGCCGTCGACCGGACCGGCCGGTGGATCGCGGCGATCAGTTTCGCCATCGGAGCGATCACCGTCACCACCTTCTTCGCGATCGGTGCGTGGCAGCGCCGCTGGATCGCCGACGACGGCCTCATCGTGCTGCGTACGTTGCGGAACCTGTTTGCCGGAAACGGTCCGGTCTTCAATATGGGCGAGCGGGTGGAGACCAACACCTCGGTTGCCTGGACCTATCTCCTATGGTTCTGGGCGTGGGTCACCGGCGGGCAACTCGAGTACGTCGCGCTGTGGGTCGCACTTATCGTGTCGGTGTCGGCGGTACCCATCGCCATGTACGGTACGGCGCGGCTGTTGCGCCGCCGGCTCGGCGGATTCGACGGCACCGGGTGCAGTCTGCTGCTTCCGCTCGGCGCGATCGTCTATATAGCGATTCCACCGGCCCGTGATTTCGCCACCAGCGGTTTGGAGAACGGGCTGTGCATCTTCTGGGTGGCGGTGCTGTGGTGTCAGCTCGTCGCCTGGAGTCAGCGATCGACCGGCAGCCGATGGTCGGCGGCGGCCACGATTATCCTCGGGTTCTGGGCGGGACTGGCGCCGCTGATCCGACCGGAGCTCACGGTGATCGGCGCGGTCGCCCTGCTGCTGATCGTGCTTGCGCCGCAGTCCTGGTCGGTGCGGCTCGGAGTGATCGTGGCGGCAGCGGCGCTGCCGGTCGGCTATCAGATTTTCCGGATGGGCTACTACGCACTGCTGGTGCCCAATCCGGCAGTGGCCAAGGATGCGACCGGAGCTAAGTGGCATCAGGGCTTCATCTATCTGGCCAACCTGTTCGGCCCGTATGTGTTGGTGCTGCCGGTGATCCTCGCCGGGATCGCCGCGACGGTGCTGTTCATCGGCTATCGCGCCCAGCCGCAGCCGCAGCCGCAG
>JASGFW010000117.1:0-10815 GCA_047605305.1 Gordonia sp. (in: high G+C Gram-positive bacteria) | reverse complement strand
ATTGAGCAGGTGAACGGGTGCACCCGCCACTGTGACACTGCGGCCAAGGGCCGGGACACTGCGGCCAAGGGCCGGGACACTGCGGCCAAGGGCCGGGACACTGCGGCCGGTGGCTGTGACACTGCCCGCTTCGATCAGTTCCAGCACGTCGCGGGCGGCCGCCACCCCGTCCGCCGAGTTGTGGAATTGGGCGCCGACCTGCCGCAGCGGCAGATACGCCTCGGGGGCGAGGATCAGGGCGAAGACGCCCGCGTAGAGGGCCATATCGCCGTAGACGAGGCGCAAACCGATTCCGACGGCGACGAGTGCGACGCACAGCGTCGACAACAGTTCCAGCACGCCGCCGGAGATCATTGCGACCCGCAGCGCCGACATCGTGCTCCGCCGGTGCGCCGCGCCGAGTGTGGCGACCTGTGCGGCCGGTGCCTCGGCGCGGTTGAGCGCACGCAGCGTCGGCAGACCGGCGAGGAGATCGAGCAGTTGCGCGGTCAGCCGGCTCATCGTGGCGAGTTTGCGATCGGTGTGATCACGGGTCATCATCCCGATCAGGATCATGAATAGCGGGATGAGCGGCAGGGTGATCACGATGATCAGCGCCGACGGCCAGTCGGCGAGTCCGATGACGATCACCACCGTCGGTGTTACCAGCACCGTGACGAGCAGTGCCGGGATGTATCCGGCGAGGTAGGGCCGCAGCGAATCGAGTCCGCGAAGCAGAACCGTCACGGCATATTCCCTGCGCCGCAACAGTTCTCGTGGGGCGATGCGATCCGGGTCGGTGAGCACCGCGAGCGCATGTGCGCGAAGTTCGATGATCGTGCGCGCCGATGCCCGCTGCGCATAGCGGTCGTGGATGAAGCTCATCGCCACCCGCACGAGAAGGGCGCCGCAGATAATCCCGAGGTGCGTCGACTGCGCGCCGAAGGAGCGCCTGCTTGGGTCGACGACCAGTTCGGAGAGGATCGAGGCGGTCATGGCCGCGGTCACGATAGCTGCGGCGGCGGTGATCGCTGCGGATAACGCGGTCACCACCACATACATCCGGGCGGTCGGCGAATAGCGCAGCAACCGCGGATCCACCGGCGGCCCGGCCCGCCGGGCAGTGCGGGCCGGCCGCTGGGTTACTGCCACGCTTTGAGCGAGGATAACCCGATCGGCGCCGGGATCTGCTCGACACTGATCCGACGCCGGAACACCCAGTACGTCCACGCCTGATACGCGATGACCACCGGGGTGATGATCACCGCCGAGATGGTCATCACCATCAGCGTGTAGTGACTCGACGCCGTGTTGGCGATGGTGAGGTTGTATGCCGTATTCGTTGTCGACGGAAGGACATTCGGGAACAGGCAGGCGAATAACGTCGCAACGGTGGCGCCGATCGCGATCATATTGGCGACGAAGGCGATGCCCTCGCGCCCCATCTGTGTCGCGACAACCATCACCACCGCGGCCACCACGGCGATCCCGACCGCAATCGCCGTGTAACCGTTGCCGTACGCGAACTGCGTCCACAGCAGAAAGACTCCGGCCACCACCAGTGCGGCGCGGCTCAACAGCGTGGCGTACCGCATGGCGTCCTGCTGTATGGCGCCACGTGTTTTGAGTCCCAGGAAGATCGCCCCATGGGTGAGGAAGACGAGCAGTGTGGTGGCACCGCCGAGTAGCGCATAGGGGTTGAGGAGGTTGAAGAATCCGCCCGTGTACTGGTGCTTGGCATCGATCGGCAGGCCGGCGATCACGTTGGCAAATGCGACGCCCCACAACACCGAGGGAATCCACGACCCGAGCCCGATACCGATGTCGCACCAGAAGCGCCACTTCGGGTTGTTGATCTTGCCGCGCCATTCGATCGACACCACCCGGGTGATGAGTCCGACCAGGATGAAAAATAGCGGCAGATAAAACGCGCTGAACATCGTCGCATACCATCCGCCGAAGGCGGCGAAGAGCGCTCCACCCGCCGTCAATAACCACACCTCGTTGCCATCCCACACCGGCCCGATCGTGTTGAGCAGTACTCTACGCCGCGTATCGGGATCAGTGGCAGCATCGGCCGATGATGCCTGTGTGGCACCGCCCGAGCGGCGGGCACCGAGGAACGGCAGCAGCATACCGACGCCGAAATCGAATCCCTCAAGCACGAAGTAGCCGATGAATAGCGTAGCGACGATGATGAACCAAAGATTTTCCAGTGACATCAGTTCACTTCCTCAGTACGCGAATGACAGTTGTTTGGGCTCATCGGCATCGCTGTCACCGGATTCCACCTCGGGTGCGATGTGGTCATAGGCCGACGGCCCTTCGATGGCATAACGGCGTTGCAGCAGAAACCACACGACGCCGAGTCCGCCGTAGAGGAGCGTGAAACCGATCAGCGTCACCCACAGGACCGGCGGGGTGTGATTGGAGACGCCGTCCTCTACCAGCATGTGGATGCGCAGCGGATCAAGATTGTTCTCCCAGTTCGGGGCCACAACCCACGGTTGACGACCCATTTCGGTGAATATCCAGCCGGATGCGTTGGCCAGGAACGGGGTCGGGATCAGCCACAGCGCGAAGAGTCCGAATCTCCGCGACGCCACGATGGATTTCTTGCGGGTCAGCCACAGTCCACCGAGCGCGACGACCACCGAGCCGAGCGCCCAGGTGATCATTGCGCGAAAGCCCCAGTAGGTGACGAACAGGTTGGGGGCAAAATTGTGGCCCGGCATGTTCAACACCTGCTGATAGTGCTCCTGAAGCTGATTGACGCCCTGCAGGGTCTGATTGAATCGGTGGGTCGCCAGGAAGGAGAGCATGCCGGGGATCTCGATGACGTGCTCGATGTTGTCGCAGTTGTTCTGCCGCCCGATCGAGAGCACCGAGAATCCGGCGTTGTCCTGGGTGTTGCACAGCGATTCGGCGGCCGCCATCTTCATCGGCTGCTGTTTGAACATGATCTGTGACTGCAGGTCACCGGAAATTGCGACCACGAGGCCGGCGACGATCGCGACGCAGCAGGCGAACCGGGTGACCGGACGCCACAGCTGATGCGCATCGCGCTCAAGGTCTTGCGGGGTCGCGTCGATCTGGCTCGGTGAGGTGGTCCTCGGCATCCCGGTGGTGTCACCGTCGATGGCGGCGCGGAGCTTCTTTGCCCGCCAGGCGTTTCGTGACATCCACCAGATACCGATCGCGCCGACGAAGGTGGCCGCGGTGAGCCACGCCCCGGCGATGACATGTGGGAACGCCGCCAACGTCGTGACATTGGTGATGACCGCCCAGAAATCATTCATCGCGGGCCGATCCCGTACCGAATCCCAGACCACACCGACGGGATGCTGCATGAACGAGTTCGCGGCGACGATGAAGTAGGCGGACGCGGTCACGCCGATCGAGGCCAGCCAGATGGTCGCCAAGTGAACGCGGCGCGGCAACCGCGACCAGCCGAAGATCCAGAGACCGAGGAATGTGGACTCAAGGAAGAAGGCGATAAGGCCCTCCAGCGCCAACGGCGCACCGAAGACGTCGGCGACGAATCGGCTGTATTCGCTCCAGTTCATGCCGAACTGGAATTCCTGGACGATACCGGTGGCCACACCGAGGGCGAAGTTGATGAGGAAGAGCTTCCCGAAGAATTTCGTCGCCCGCAGCCACTGCTCGTTGCCGGTCCGGTACCAGATGGTCTGCATGATGGCGACCATCGGCGTCAGGCCGATGGTCAACGGCACGAGAACGAAGTGGTAAACGGTGGTGATACCGAACTGCCATCGAGATAGGTCCAGAGCGTTCATCGCGCCTCTCATCACATAGCCGCGGTTCCGCGATGAGAGAGCCACGTACCCCCTAGTACGAGCACACTCGCCACAGATCTACTACGGAAAGTAGTAACAGCCATCTCGACGCTACGCCGGGTCCATCCTCTCGACAAGCGACGTACGTCTCATCACCGACCAGACCGGCAAAACCGACGTGATGTCCGACGCCGTTCCGCGATCGGCCCTGCTCTCAATCACCCCTATTTTCAGTCACCCCTATTTTCAGTCACCAATGACGGCACGGTGCACCAAATCGGAGAATTTATCGGCGTCGGGCGACACCGGCGTCACGTACCCGTTGAGAGAGGTCACCCGCGCGGCCAGCGTCACGCTGCTAACCAGCCAGAAAGAATCGGCGTCGATCAGATCGGCCGGACGCAGAACCCGAATCTGGGTGCGCCAACCCTCCCGCTCGGCGAGCTCAAAGGCAGCCTGCTGGGTGGTGCCCGTCAAGATCCCAGCCTCCGGCGGTGGCGTCACCAGGGTGTCGCCTTCCACTGCGACGACGCTCGACCGGGGCCCCTCAAGCACAACCCCCTCACTGCTGAGGTAGATCACATCGTCGAACCCCTCGGCGGCGGCATGACGCAGCGCCGCCATGTTCGTCGCATAACTCAGCGTTTTCGCGCCGAGTAACTGCCACGGCGCCGCCGAGGCCAGATCGATCGAAAAGCCACGATCAAGGGTCACCACCGAGACCCCCTCGGCGCGCGCGGTATGCACCCGATCCGACACCCCGGAGACGGTCACATATGCGGTAGGTACGCCCGCGTGACCCGCACTCTCCCGGCCCCGGGTGTACACCAGCCGCAATGCCCCCTCCGCGATTACGCCTTCTGCATCCTCGCGGGCCGAGGCGGTCCATGCTTTGGCGGCCGTCTCGATCGCCGATCGGCACCGGTCGAGATCGGGTGCGGGCAAGCTGAGCATCGCCGCGCTGCGGACGAGGCGTTCGAGGTGCGCATCCACCCGGCAGACCCGACCATCGCGTAGCAGCATCGTCTCAAAGATGCCGTCGCCGCGTACCGCGGCGAGGTCGTCTGCGTATAGGAACGGCACATCCGGGTCAAGCACGTCACCGTCGAGGGTGACCAGAATCGATTCCGACATACCCCAAGAGTATGTGCCCCGAGAAGTATGCGGTTGCCCGCGTAGAATTGGGTTGTGGCCGCCTCACCTATTCTGAGCAGGTACTCCAGCCAAGGCGCGGTCCCCGACATACGCGGGCACGCAAGCGCGCGATCCGATACCGATACCGCGACTGTGGCCTGGCATTATGGCGATCCGCTCGGTGAACAGCGCGCGGCAACACTGCGCGCCGTACTCATCGACCGTTCCGATCGTGCGGTCATCGAGGTTCCCGGTGCCGATCGACTCGGCTGGCTGCACACCATCAGCAGTCAGCACCTGAGTGGGCTCGCCGACCGCTCCAGTGCGGAAAGTTTGTCACTAGACTCCAACGGGCGCATCGAAGAACACTTCGTGCTGACCGATATCGACGCGGTGACCTGGATCGACACCGAAGGTGAGCGCGGTGCTCCCCTGCTTAATTTCCTCACCAAGATGGTGTTCTGGTCCGACGTGGCACCCGCCGCCCGCCCCGACATGGCCGTGCTGACCCTGATCGGACCCGATGCGGTGCGCGGGCCGATCGCCGAACTGCTGACGCTCGCCCCGGATGCCGCCGTCTACACCGCCGGCGCCCTTCCCGCGCCACCGCACCAGGGCGAACCGGCCGGTTTCTGGCGGGTGATGCCGCCGCTGTCGGCGGGCCCCTATGGCGGCGAGCCGCTACCCGTGGTCGACCTCGTGATTCCCCAGTCGCTACTGCCGGACTGGTGGGAGGCGCTACACGAGGCCGGGGGCCACAGCGCGGGCACGTGGGCACACGAGGCGTTGCGGGTCGCCGCGCTGGCACCGCGGCTGGGCGTGGATACCGACGATCGCACCATCCCGCATGAGGTCAATTGGATCGGCGGACCCGATGAACACGGGGCCGTACACCTCGACAAGGGCTGTTACCGGGGGCAGGAGACCGTCGCCCGAGTACACAATCTCGGCAAGGCACCCCGCCGACTGGTGCTGCTGCATCTCGACGGTAGCGCCGACGGACGTCCGGTCACCGGCGATCCGGTGACCTCCGGCGGACGCACCGTCGGGCGGGTCGGTACCGTCGTCGACCACTTCGAGCTCGGACCAATCGCGCTGGCTCTCGTCAAACGCTCCATCGGCTCCGACGTCGACCTACTCCTGGGCACCGAACACCAGACCGCCGCCCGTATCGACCCCGATTCCATCCGCACCGAGGAACACGTCCAGGCCGGCCGCGCCGCCATCGAACGGTTACGTAATCCCCAACCGTGATGAGACGGCCCCCACCCGCCCGATACATCGGGGCATATTCGCTGGTGAGGTAGCCCCTTCGGCGTGGCATCGAGGTGCAATCAACGCAATCTCCGAGAGCACGCTAGACTGGGAAGCACGACAAGATTGTTTACCTAGAGAACGGGGCCGCCACTAGTTTGGCCGCCCCGTCATTGTGCGAGGGGGTCCCGAATGGGCCGCGGCCGGGCAAAAGCGAAGCAGACGAAGGTTGCTCGTCAGCTCAAGTATTCCACTCCCCATACCGATTTCGAGAGCTTGCAACGCGAGTTGTCGTCGGGGGGAACTGATTCGGCAAACCGCCCGGATCCGGTGGATGACTGGGCCGACGAAGAGGAGTGGCGGCACGCCTGACGCGTACGCACCTTCCTGCGGTGGCTCGCACACCGCTCAAGCCATCACAGCTCTCAGATTCGGTGGCAGTTACATCCTGAGTTCGGCGAGGATGCAACTGCCACCGGCGTCTGTGTGCGCCGCGTATGCGCGTCAGAACCGCGGATGCTCTCCGACGAGGGTGACGCGCGGCGCCGGGAGGTTCTTCGGCTCCGGCGACCTCTTGATCGTGCCCAGCACCCAGTTGTCGACGTGGCGTGCCGTCAATATCGCCTGTGTGCGATCGGTGTCCTCGGGCGCTACCACGGCCACCATGCCCACACCCATGTTGAAGGTGCGTTCCATTTCGGACTGCGGCACCCGCCCACGCTGCGCGATCATCGCGAAGATCGGCGCGGGAGTCCAGGCATTGCGCTCCAACTCGGCGACTAATCCTTCCGGGATCACCCTGGCGAGGTTTTCCGCGAGCCCCCCACCGGTGACGTGCGCAAAGGTCCGAACATCGGCCTCGGCGGCCAGCGCCAGGCAGTCACGGGCGTAGATGCGGGTCGGCTCGAGTAGCTCCTCGCCGAGCGTGCGGCCGAACTCTTCGACGTGCCCCGTGAGATCCATATGGCCCCAGTCGAGGAGTACCTTGCGCGCGAGCGAATAGCCGTTGGAATGCAACCCGGACGATCCCATCGCGATCACCACGTCACCGGCGCGCACACGCTCGGGCGAGAGCGCCTCGGCGGCCTCGACAACCCCGACCGCCGTTGCCGATAAATCGTAGTGATCGGGCGCCATGAGGCCCGGATGTTCGGCGGTTTCCCCTCCGAGCAGCGCACAGCCCGCCAATACGCAACCGTCGGCGATTCCAGCGACGATTTCGGCGACAGTCTCGGGTACCACCTTGCCGATCGCGATGTAATCCTGCAGGAATAGCGGCTCGGCCCCGCAGACGACGAGGTCGTCGACGCACATGGCCACGAGGTCTTGTCCGACGGTGTCGTGTTTACCCAGCGCCTGAGCCACCGCAAGTTTCGTGCCGACACCGTCGCTGGCGGCCGCCAACACCGGCTCCCGGTAGTTGCCTTTGAGCGCGAAGAGCCCGGAGAAACCACCAAGACCGCCCAGCACTTCCGGGCGTGACGCCCGTTTGGCGTGGGGCGCGAAGAGTTCTACCGCACGCTCACCCGCATCGATGTCGACGCCCGCGGCAGCGTAGGAGACTTCGTTGCCGATAGTCAGATCGTTGGCCGAATCCTGCTCGGGCATCTGGCGGTGTTCCCCTTGTCACAATTGGAAATCAGTGTTCGGATGCCGGCATCCGCACACCATGGTCGGGTCACACGCTACCGGAGTCGGGTGACACGATCAGGGGCGCATCACCGGGCTGACGTTGTCGTTCGGTGCGGTCAGCGGATCCTGCCGGCCACCGGCTGCCGCATTGGCCAGCATCTGTTCGAGTACCGCTTTACCCATGGAGGTCTCCTGCGGCAGTTCGATCGGGTAGTCGCCGTTGAAACATGCAGCGCATAGCGCCGACGCGGGCTGTTCGGTGGCCGCGATCATCTCGCCGGTGCTGATGTATCCGAGTGAATCAGCACCGATCGCCTGGCGCACACCGTCGACCATATGCTCCTCGGAATCCATCCCATTGGCGATAAGTTCCGCCGGAGAAGCAAAGTCAATTCCGTAGAAACACGGCCAGCGCACCGGACTCGACGCGATCCGCACATGGATTTCGGCGGCACCGGCCTCCCGCAGCATGCGGATCAGTGCTCGCTGAGTGTTGCCACGGACGATTGAATCGTCGACGACGACGAGCCGTTTGCCCCGGATAACTTCCTTGAGCGGATTGAGCTTGAGCCGGATACCGAGTTGACGGATGGTCTGCGACGGCTGAATGAAGGTGCGTCCCACGTACGCGTTCTTCATCAGTCCCTGACCGTAGGGAATACCCGATTCCTGGGCGAATCCCACCGCGGCGGGGGTGCCCGATTCGGGCACGGGGATCACCAGATCCCCCTCCGCCGGATGCTCGCGCGCGAGCCGACGACCGATCTCCACTCGCGCCGAATGCACCGACCGGCCGTGGATCACGCTGTCCGGGCGGGCCAAATAGACGTATTCGAAGACACAACCGCGCGGTGTCGGGGCGGCGAACCTCTTGCTGCGCACTCCGTCGGCGTCGATGGCCAGGAGTTCACCGGGTTCGATGTCGCGGACGAAGGAGGCACCAACGATGTCGAGGGCTGCGGTTTCTGAGGCAACCACCCAGCCGCGATCAAGTCGGCCAAGCGACAACGGCCGCACCCCGTGCGGGTCGCGGGCGGCATAGAGGGTGTGTTCGTCCATGAAGGTCAGGCAGAAGGCACCGCTCAGTGTCGGCAGTAATTCCATCGCGGCCTGTTCGATGGTCAGATCGGCCGCTCCGTGAGCCAGTAACGCACCGAGCAGATCCGAGTCGGAGGTGGCCGCGGAGCTCATCACTCCGAGTTCCCGTGCTCGCCGGGCCAACTGGGCGGTGTTCACCAGGTTGCCGTTGTGGCCGAGTGCCACACCGGTTCCGGCGGCGGTAGTGCGGAAGATCGGCTGCGAATTCTCCCAGGTAGTGGAGCCGGTCGTCGAGTAGCGGCAGTGCCCGATCGCCACATGACCGACCATCGCACCGAGGGTTTGCTCGTCGAAAACCTGGCTGACCAGGCCCAAATCCTTGAATACCAGCACCTGCGAGCCGTCGCCGACGGCGATGCCCGCGGCTTCCTGGCCGCGATGCTGTAGGGCGTAGAGGCCGTAGTAGCTCAGCTTGGCAACGTCCTCGCCGGGAGCCCAGACTCCGAACACACCGCATTCCTCGCGCGGCTCGTTCTCCGGTTCATCCATCCGGTCGTGCGCATCACTGCGGTCACGCGATGGACAGGAACGCTGGGCAGCTGCCAACAGGTTGCGGCTGGTGATCGACAGGTCTGTCATTCCATGAGCTCCCTGGGGCTGGGCGGTGAAGACATCGGTTGGCCGGGAGGCACCATCCGAGTCTACGTGCCGGTAGCCACCATTCTCCAATCGTGTAGCGGCGCGGCCGCAGGAATTATTCCGTGTGTCGCCCCTGAGACGATGCGGACCCGTCCGGCGGCACGAGTCGCACGATCGGCAACGCCGCGGTGATCTCGCCGGCCCGATGCCCCGACGCATTGATACGTCCGTGGCGCACCGCGTCGTCGAAGTCACATAGTCCCGTGGCGATCAGCAACCATCCGCGTGGCGACGCCTCCACCACGTTGGGCGGAGTGCCCCGGGTATGCCGGGGCCCGGCGACGCATTGCACAGCGACGAATGGAGGCACCCGCACCTCCACGGAATTCCCCGGGGCGATGTCTTCGAGGGTGCGTGCGGTCAGCCGGACCGCCGACGCCAGTGCCGGGCGCGGCGGGACCGGTGCTGACTCGTCGAGCAGCCAATCGGCTACCGCGAGCACCGCGTCGCGGGCGGCTGCGGGATCGATCGGTTTACGTGCGGGCACGACTGACATGATGCACCGCGCCGCGATCGGTTAACGGTGCCGCCATCGGGTAACGGCTCAGAATGGTGGCCGGTGAGTATCGTCCCAGTGTCGCCCCGCATCATCGGACCGACGACGTCGGGCGGCGTGGATAGCGTCCACACTGCGACGAGCCGGATGCTCCGGCGGTTTGTCTCGCAGTAGCCGGGGGAACATATCCAGTCCGGTGAAACAATTCCCGATGAACGTATGCCCGGTAGGCGAGACGAACAGGGCGGTATTCAACCCCAGTTGGTAATCTCGCCAGGCACCAAAGGTCTTCTGCCGGTGATGAAATCGGCACAGTGGTTTCAAGTTGCGGCGCACCGTCTTGCCACCCATAGCAGGAGTGCGATGATGAAACGGCTCGGTGTGGTCCACATCGGCGGACCACACCGGATTGGTGCAGCCCGGGAAGACGCAACACAATTCGCCCGACCGGATCAGCGCATCGAGTTTACGGCTCGGCGCGTAGGTGAGCGCGGCGCGCGCAGATGGCATTCGATTGGACGAAATACGCTCGGTATCAATGACATCGAACTCGGCACCGGCCATCAACTTCCGGATAGCCTCGGCATCGATCACCCCGTAGCCGTCGAGGAATCCGGGGGCCTCGTCGGCACCTTCCAGGGTTGACTGGTTTGCCACCACATGTATCACTACCCGCGGCGACGCAGCTGGCGGTACATCCGACTCGACATTCCCCTCCTCCACATCCACCGAATCCGTTCCCGGCGAACATATATCGCAGCAGCAATCGAGGGTGGCGCCAGCGGC
>JASGFW010000116.1:0-11326 GCA_047605305.1 Gordonia sp. (in: high G+C Gram-positive bacteria) | reverse complement strand
CAGTCGGTCGCGGCGATCGCGCCGGCCGGCACGTCCGCGGTGACGCCGCTATTCGTCATCGCCGCGATCGGCGGCACCGGCGGAGTCGTGTCTTTCGCCATCGCGATGATCGTCGTCATGATGGTTGCTGCCTGTATCCGTCCGATGGCGCAGCGGCTGGCTGTCGTCGGCGGACTGTATTCCTATGTAGCCCAAGGGCTCGGCCCTTCAGCTGCACTGCCGACAGCGTGGTCGGCGATCGTCGGATACGGCTCGGTGAGTATGGCTGGGCTGACGGCTGTCGGGCTGTACCTGAACCACTTCGCGGTCAGCGTGGGATTCTCGTCGACCGTCTCGGTCCTCGTGATGGGGGCGATCGTGATACTGGCGGGCGTGATCATGACGATCCTGATGGTCCGGGGGATCAAGGTGTCGGCGACGGTGACCCTCGCGATCGAGGTCGTATCCATGGTGATCTTAGTGGGATTGATGGTGTGGCTTGGTTTTTCGATACGCGGCGCGCGGTACTCCGAAGTGTTTACCCCGCACTTGGAGACTGGTCAGCTAGGGCTCAATATCGTGGTCGCGGTCAGTGCCTTCGTGGGATTCGAGAGCGCAACCACGCTCTCCGCGGAGGCACGTAAAACGTTTCGGAGTGTGCCGCGTACCCTGCGCTGGACCCCTATCGCGGCCGGCCTCATTTATCTTCTTGCCGTCACCACGCAATCGGTCGCGATACATGACGCGCCTCCCGCTGTTCGGGAGAGCGCCACTCCGCTGGCGGCGCTATTCCTCAACGAGGGCACCCGAGTGGCGTCGACGATCCTCGACATCGGTATCGCGGCATCGTTCTTCGCCTGTGCACTCGCCTCGGTTAACGCGCTGGTGCGGGTGCTGTTCACGCTGGGGCGTGAAGGCGTTCTTCCGGCTGTATTTGGCCATGCGCACCGCCGTTTTCACACTCCGGCCGTCGCGACGGTGGCGGTGATGGCGGTGGTGACCGGCGGCCCACTGATCTTGCTTGCCTGCGGCGGTGATCCGCGCGCCGGTATCCGCAACTTCCTGACGTTGAGCGCGTTGGGATATATGGGCAGTTATCTGACCGCATGTCTCGCGGCGCCGGCACTGTTACGTCGTATCGGTGAGACGAGCCGCCGCATCGCGGTTTTAGGCGTGGGTACGGCGGGAATCCTTGCCGCGCTGCTCGTCACCGCATTCGGTTCCGGATTCAACACAGGCAATGGACGGGTGCTGTGCGTGGTGTACGGATCGTCGATGGTGATCGCGGTCGGCATCGCAGCATTCGTCGTGCGTCGATGGCCGCGGCGGTTCGGGAATGTCGGAGTGTTCGACTCGACCAGCCGCGAGGATGTGTTGACGACGGTGACGCAGCGGTGAGGATCACAGCGGTGAGGATCACGGTGACGCTATGGCGATAGGCCGTAAGTCGGATTCCGTTGCCCGGGCTTTCCAAATCGTCGAGGCTGTCGCAGACATGGGCATAGGGGCCACCGGACAAGATATCGCGCAGCGCCTGGGCCTGCCGCCCGCGACGACATACCGATTGCTCAATAGCCTCGTCGCCGACGAATTCCTGGTGCGGACAGCCGATCTGCGCGGATTCGCGCTTGGTGCCCGGTTATCGTCACTGGTGGGCGCGGTAGTTAGTCCGCCCGTGCCCGCCCGGGCTGGCGAACTGATCGAGAGTTTTCGGGCGTCGGTGCGATTCGCGGTGCACCTCCTGTACTTTCGGCCGACCTCCGTGCGCGTCCTCGATCCCGATCCCGATCATCCCCTCGATAAAGTTGCTGAACTGATGCGGTATCCGCATGCGTCGGCCGCCGGTAAATTACTGCTGGCGTCGCTCACTCAGTGGCGTGAGGTCATAGGGCCGTCGCCCGCGCCGGTCACCCCGGCGACCATCGTGGATCCAGCAGCATTGGGTCAACAGATCGCCGAGATTCGCCGGTCGGAGGTGGCCGCCGACATCGGTGAACTTGTGCCGACGCATGCGCACGTTGCCGTACCGATCGTCGATGTGGACGGTGCAGTCCGCGGCGCGGTGATGATTGGCGGGGTGGTCAGCCGAATCGACGCGATTCGCTCGCTCACCGACGGCGCGGGTGGGTTGGCGAGTGCCTTGGGACCGCTGCTCTTCTAACGCCGGGCGGTGGGGGGGCGATACCGTCCAGAAGGGGCCTTTTAGCAGCCGATTTAGTCTTAGGCGGGTAACGGGGGTACGCTATCTCAGGTTGTACACGGGGTGTGGCGCAGCTTGGTAGCGCGCTTCGTTCGGGACGAAGAGGTCGTGGGTTCGAATCCCGCCACCCCGACGTGTTGGTTGAGACACAGTTGAGGCCCTGACCAGGGAAACCTGGTCAGGGCCTCCTCGTCTATGCGGGGGCTGCTGCTATCGCAGCGGTATGGCCGGCGCGTCGACGCAATTATTGTCGTGGGTCAGCGCCGACGTTGCTGCTGTAGTGACTCTTGCTCATCGGAGTTTCGACTGCGGTACGGGAGTTGTTGAACGACCAGCTTGCTGATAGCGCGTACCGTAGGCAAGGCGGTGGGCACACGTGAGTGCCGGTATGGAGCACCTGAGGCTACTCGGATATGCGGATACCGCTTTGTCCATCAAAAACATGGATGCGATCGGCTTCTGCTGTGACCCAGATTCTCTCGCCCGGACGGGCGTGTGCCCGGCCGCCGCTGCGGATCACGACGGGTGGTTGATCCTCGGATATTACGGCCCTGGCGTGCACGTAGGCTTCCGCGCCGAGTTCTTCCACCACCGACACGACGACGGGGATGCCCTGGCCATCGGGGACCACCCGCCATGATTCGGGACGGATACCGACGGTAACCGCTCCGGTGTGCTCCGCTGGTACCCGCACCGTCAGGCGGTGTTCGCCGATGCTGACTACGCCGTGGTCTATGTGGCCTGCGAGCATCGTCATCGACGGTGTGCCGACAAATCCCGCTACGAAGGTGTTGACGGGGTGGTCATACAGCTCGATGGGGGCGCCGACCTGTTGGATCTCACCGTCTTTCATCACCGCGACGCGATCTCCCATGGTCATCGCCTCAACCTGATCGTGGGTCACATACACCGTGGTGACCCCGAGTTCACGCTGCAACCGGGCGATATCGCCACGCGTCTGCACACGCATCGCGGCATCCAGATTCGATAACGGTTCATCCATACAGAACACCTGAGGGCTCCGTACGATCGCCCGACCCATGGCCACGCGCTGACGCTGCCCACCCGAGAGATGTTTGGGTTTGCGCTCAAGATAATCGGTCAGTCCGAGCATCGCGGCCGCATCCGCAACCCGTTTGTTGCGTTCGGCTTTGGCGACACCGGCATTCTTGAGGCAGAACGCCATATTGCCCGCGACGGTCATATGCGGATACAACGCGTAATTCTGAAACACCATGGCGATATCGCGTTCTCGCGGAGCGAGGGTGGTCACGTCGCGATCGCCGATGTGAATAGCTCCGGCGTCAACCTCCTCCAGCCCGGCCAGCATCCGCAGACTGGTGGATTTACCGCAGCCGGACGGACCGACAAGCACCATGAACTCGCCGTCGGCGATCTCCAGATCGATGCCGGCAACCGCCGGACGGTCGGCGTGCGCATACCAGCGCTGTGCCTTCTCGAAACGAATTGCGGCCACTGCGACTCCTCGTGCGGGGATGCGGATCTACTCAGGAATAATGTTGGCATAACGAATGATTCATGTGGTGACCATACGCAGCCGGGTATGTGGGCAAATCGACTCAGCGGTGCGAGACTCCTCCCGCCATGCCGCTGATGAAACGCTTCTGCAGTGCAAGATAGAGCAGCGCGATCGGCAGGGCCACCAGCACTCCGGCCGCGGCCAACAATGAATACTGCGTCATATTCTTGCCCTGGAAAAATGCCAGTCCCAACGGGGCGGTGCGTAAATCGCCCGACGACGCCATCACGAGCGGTACTAAGAATTCGTTCCACGTCCACATCGTGACCACCACACACATAGTCATGATCGACGGCAGCGCCGGGGGCACCACGACGCGCCACAACACGCCGAAGTCCCGCGCTCCGTCGAGCCGGGCGGCCTCGATGATCTCCCCGGGAAATGTCTGGAAGTGATTGCGCATCCAGAAGATTCCGAATGCGAGTGACTGTGCAGTCTGTGGCAGAATGAGCGCCCAGTAGGTGTCAGTGAGATGCGCCGAGCGCAGATTGAAGTACAGCGGAATGATGAATGCCTCCGCAGGCAAAGTCAATCCGAGCAGCAGCAGGTAGTACAGCACTGAGGAACCGAAGAACGACATCCGGGCAAATGCATACCCCGCCGACACCGACAGTACGACGTTGAGCGCCACCACCGCGATGCACACGATCACGCTCGTGGTCATGTACTGGCCGAAATTACCCAGGTGCCAAGCATCGATGTAGTTGCCCAGAGCGAGATGACGGGGAAAGGCGAAACTACCGTCGTTGTCGGCGGCGGGGGTCACCGACGACAACAGCACACCCAGAATGGGGACGAGGGTCAACAATGCGAACAGGCCGAGGATCGCGTGGTTGACAATCCGTTCCGTGAGGCTCGATCTCATTGGACGTCCTTCGGTGCGATACGGCTGATCAATACTGTGACAAGGACGATGGCCACGGTGAGTACGACGGCGATGGCCGCGGCCAACCCCACCTTCCCGGTGTTGAAGGCCTGGTTATATGCCTCGAATGCGGGCACGGTGGTCGACGTTCCGGGACCGCCACGGGTTGTGATGTAGACGAGGTCGAAGGTCTTGAGTGCTGACACCATCGTCAATGTCAGTGCTACCGCGATCTGTCCGCGTACCGCGGGCAACGTGATCCAGAAGAATTCACGACGCCGGCTCGCTCCGTCGATGCGGGCGGCCTCGTAGATCTCCGGTGCGATGGTCCCGATACCGGAGAGGAATAACACCACGCACAGCCCCGTGTTGAACCAGCTGCCGACCACCCCGATGCAGATCAGCGCACTAGTGGGATCGCCGAGCCAGACCCGGGCGAGATCTCCGAGACCGACCGCGCGCAGCAGCTGGTTGAGCATTCCGTTCTGCGAATAGATCGAGATCCACATGGTGGCGACAACCACCGTGGCGATCACCTGCGGCAGAAAGAACACGGTGCGGTAGAACGACATCGATCGGCTCGACGCCGATCGAGACACCACCGTCGCCAGGATCAGGCCGAGGCACACAGGGATCAGCGAATAGAAGATCATCAGCTGTGCCGCATGGCCGAATCCGGCACGCAGATCGGCGTTCCGGAAAACCTCAAGATAATTAGACAGACCCGCCACCGTCGCCTGCCCCAGTCCATTCCAGTGATAGAAGGAGTACTGGATGGTCTGTACCAGGGGGATACCCAGAAAGACGACGAACACTATCAGTGCCGGCAAGATATAGAGGTAGGCGGTGCGCTGCCGTCGGGGGCGGAGGCCGGCGGGTGTCTGGCGCATTAGACGAAAACCTTTGCGTCGCAGTGTTGCCGACGCCTCAGCGCCGGTATTTGACCCGGCGCCGAGGCTATCGGTAGTTACGTGCACCTGAGTGTCGACGGCCGGCTCACGCGCAGTCGGGTAGCCGACACCGGTCATTTCTGGCTCGCCAGGAATGCCGAATAATCGTCTTGCAGGGTGGAAGTGAACTTCTGCGGAGACTGCTGCCCGCCTACGAGATTCTGCACTGCTGCGGTGAGAGTGTCGTAGAAGGTCGGCGTCGCGTAGTCCAGGTAGGGCACTTCGCCGTCGGCGGCCTGTACCGTGCGGTAGTTATCGGCGATATCAGCGGCCAAGGTACCCGGCGCCGGCGTGTAATCGGCGGGGAGCACCGTCGGCAGATTTCCCGATTTCAGTAGTGATTGGGCAGCTTTGGCGTTGGTAATGAAATCGATGTAGGCCGCGGCTACGTCCGGATGTGCCGATCGGGAAGTGATAGCCCAGGCCAGTCCCTGGCCGCCAAGGGTGGAGGGCTTTCCATCTGCGAGCGAATTGAGCACGGTGAAACCCACATTGGAGCCCATCGCGGTTTGTAGTGGCTGTTGGCGCCACGTGCCGGTGATGGTGAATAGGGCGTCGCCCTTAATGAAGGTGGACAACGCATCGTCACGGGAGACGCCGTTTGCCCCTTGGGTCAGATACCCCTTGCTCGCCCAGTCCGCGATATGTTGTGCGGCCTGCACTGTGGGAGTGTCGGTCCAGGCTCCACCCTGGCCGGCGACAAGCTTCGATACGGCATCGGTGCCTGCTACGGCGGCCTGCACCACACCGTAAAGGTGGATGCCCGGGCTCTTTTCGAGATCGCCGTAGGCCAGCGGAAGGGTGCCCTTGGACTTGGCGACCTCCATGGCGTGCTCAAGATCAGTAATCGTGCGCGGCGCAGTGAGACCGAGCGAGGCGAGTTTCGATTTGTTGTAGTATACGCCGACGAGTTCACCAGTCTGGGAGACGCCGTAGAGGGTGTCGCCCTGCCACGTCTTGCCATCGCTACTGAAACTATTCTGTGACAGCAGAGATTTCGGATAGTAGTGATCCCAGCCGTACAGCTTTGCGTAGTCGGTCACCGGGCGCAGCAGACCACCGGAGACGAATGCGCCCATATCGGGGTATCCCTGATTTGCCTGCACCACATCCGGCGGATTATTTCCCGTCAGTGCCAGTTTCAGCGTTGTCTTGAGATCGCTGAACGACGACGCGGTGCGTTTGATGGTGATATTCGGATGTGCCTTGTGGAACGCAGCATTGAGATCATCCTGCGCCTGTGCGATACCGTCGTCGGTGTTTTGATCCCACACCGTCAACGTGACATTGCCGGCCGAATCAATATTCGTCGACGCCGCTGCCGTCGCAGAGCTTTGCTGGGCCGGGGCTGATCCGCCGGGCGCGCATGCGCCGACTCCCATGATGACCGTACCGAACAGCGCCGCCATCACCGCCGCTACCCTAATATTCCTTGTGCTCATGTGCATTCAGACTTTCTGTGTGGATGCAAGGCCCGATTGCTCGCGTGCCCAGCTGAGAATCGGGGACCAACCCGGTTCGGTGGTAGGTGATTCGAGCAGTTCGACGAGATGCGCTGGATATGGGGCGCTACGAGCACCGCCGGGGGAGCGGACGGACCAGGCCGCGACGGCACCGGCCAGCCGCAACCGGGACTCGAAATCCCATTCCCATGCGGTGGCCGCCATGAATGCGGCGACGAATGCGTCGCCCGCGCCCGTCGGATCAACCTGGCGGACCCGTGGTGAGGGGATATCGATGCGCCGTGCACCGTCGAAGGCGCACGCGCCCCTGCTGCCCAGTGTCACGACAACCTGCCCGACGTGTTGTGCGAGGACATGCAGTGCCGCGTCGATATCGGATTTCCGGGTATACCCCAGTGCCTCAACCTCGTTCATGACCACCACGTCGACATCGGTGAGCCGCTCCAGCAACTCCGGCGACCAAATACCCGATGGATCCCAGCCGACACCGCCGACGAGGATGGTGCCCTGATTCCGTAACGTCAACGCGCCGGGTTCGACCGGCCGATGCCCCAATCCGACGTGTGCCACTCGTATGGTGCGTTCAACCGGCCACGGAGGCAGATTGGGGGGCTCCTCGTAGGTGACGAAGGCGCGATCGTGGCCATCGGTAATGGCAACGGAGATCGGTGCGTGGTAGCCGGGACGCACTCGGGCCGCCGAGAGATCGAGATTGCTCTCCGACAACAGTCCCTGATGGACCGCGTGTCCGATCAGGTCATCACCGAATTCGCTGAGCAGCATCGTCCGCGCGCCCAGCCGTGCGGCCGCAACCGCGCGATTGGCGGCTCCACCGGCTGAGATGGTGAAACTGTCGGCGAGAACTTCGGCTCCCGGGTCGGGCGCGCTGACGCCGGTGAACACCAGGTCGCTGTAGACGCGTCCCGCGACGAGTACATCGATCACAGTGTCATTCACACTTAGTCACCTCCATGACGGTCTGTGGCAACCCTAGATCAGAAGTAGCCTAAGTCTGAGCGATTTTGGTTAAAAATAAGTTTCGTTGCGATAATTTGAACGAGTCACACTTGCCGCCCAGGGGAGTTTGCTCAAAGTTATGCAAACTCTTCCATCCTCGCGTAGCATTCCGGATATGCTGCTGGCACAACGACACGCTCTCCTGTTGGAGACGCTTGCGAGCGGCGGGCGCAGCGTCGCCGAGTTGGCGCAAGCGCTCAACGTCAGCGAATCGACGGTCCGCCGCGACCTCGATATCCTCGCCAAGGCGGGTGAACTCGAACGTAGTTATGGCGGTGCGATGCTCACCCGTGGTAGCCGGGCGACGACCACCGATGCCGGCACGCCTGAAGCGCCGATGAGCCCGCATCGCGATGACCTTCCGATTCGTATGGCCATCGCGACCGAAGCCGCCGGGCTGGTCTCCGATGGAGAGGTTGTCGTCCTCGATATCGGTTCCACCACACCGCTTGTCGCCCGTCTGCTGCGTGGGCGTCCGGTTACCATCATCACGTCCAATCTGGCGGTGTTGGACGAGGTGCGTGACGACTCCGAGGTTGAACTGGTTCTCCTCGGTGGCGTGTTGCGGCGGAACTACCAATCGTTGGTCGGCCCGTTGGCTGAGCAAATCATCTCTCAGCTCAGTGCGGACGTAATGTTCCTCAGCTGCACCGGTGTTCGCAGTGGCCGCGTCGTCGACAACATGGCTGTCGAGGTGCCCATCAAGCAGGCGCTCGTCGCCGCCTCGCAGCGCATCGTGTTGCTGGCCAGTGAACACAAGTTCCCCGGCACGGGGGCCATGCGTCTGTGCGATCTCGATGATATCGACGTCCTCATTACCTCGGCGGGCACTCCCGCCGAAGAACTCTCCGCCGCACGGGAATCCGGCAGAAAGGTTGTTGTGGTATGAAACTCACCATCCTCGGCGGAGGTGGCTTCCGAACTCCCTACGTCTGGGAGGCACTGATCCGTGATCAAGGCACTCCGCGGGTTACCGAGGTCGCGCTGTATGACGTCGATGAGCAACGCCTGAATACGGTGGCGACAATTTTGCGTACGCTGGCCGCTGATTTTCCTGACGCACCGGTCCTGAGCATCCATACCAACCTCGAAGAGTCCCTTGGTGGAGCGGATTTCGTATTTGCCGCGATCCGCGTCGGCGGCGTCGAGGCGCGGTGCTGCGATGAGCACGTCGCCCTCGATCTCAACGTGCTGGGGCAGGAGACGACCGGCCCGGGTGGCATCGCATACGCGCTCAGGACGATTCCGGTGATGCTGGATATCGCCGAGACGATCCGGCGGGTTGCACCCAATGCCTATCTACTTAACTTCACCAATCCCGCCGGGATCATCACCGAGGCATTGCAGTCGGTTCTCGGTGACCGGGCACTCGGAATCTGTGATACCCCGTCGGGTTTGGGGCGCCGGGTAGCCGCAGTGCTGGGGCATGACCACACGCGTGTCTCGATGGATTACGTTGGCCTCAACCATCTCGGCTGGATGCGTCGGGTGCTTGTCGACGGGGTGGATCTGCTGCCCGACCTGTTGGCCGACGATGCCGCGTTGGCACATATGGAGGAGACGCAGGTCTTTGGTGCGGAGTGGATTCGCACTCTTGGGCTTATCCCCAACGAGTACCTGTACTACTACTACTTCAACCGGGATGCGGTGCACCGCATTCTCGAATCGCCCAAGACACGAGGCGATTTCCTGCTCGAAACTCAGGGCAAATTCTTCGCTGAGGCGGCTGGCGCCGGTGCCGGGGCGGCGGCACTGTGGTCCGCCGCGGTGGAGGAGCGAACCGCCAGTTATATGGCCGAGGCGAAAGGCGGCGTACAGGGCGCACCGACAACCGAACGTGAACTCGCGCTCGATCCGGGACATCTCGGCTATGCCGGTGTGGCACTGGGGGTGATGGCGGCGATCAGCCGCGATGAGCGCCGGGTGATGATTCTCAACGTCCGCAACCGTGACACCGTTGCCGGTCTGCCGCGCGATGCGGTGGTGGAGGTGCCGACGATGGTTGATGCCAACGGGGTGCATCCGCTGACGCTGGAGACGCAGCCCGACCTGCACCAGATCGGGCTGATGCAGCAGGTCAAGGCCGTCGAGCGGCATGCCATCGCCGCGGCGGTGACCCATTCTCCCGATGAGGCACTGAAGGCGTTCGCACTACACCCACTGGTTGACTCCGTTTCCGTTGCGCGACAGCTACTTTCCGGGTATACGGCGGCAAACCCGAGTATCGCGGCGGTGTTGACGGGCGATCTGGTGGACGTATGACCCCGGTGATCAGCATCGTCGCCGACGAGGAGGAGGCAGGGTCGGTGATCGCTCGACGGATCGCCGACGATATCGAGGCGGACCCGCAGTGTGCCATCGGAGTGGCCACCGGCTCGTCGCCGCTGCCGATCTACCGTTACCTCGCTGTTCTCGTCGATCGCGGGCTTTCCATCGGGGGAGTCGACTGGTTTGCGCTCGACGAATACCTGGGACTTGCCGACGGTCACCCCGAGTCGTACCGAAGTATCCTGCTGCGCGATCTCGCGAGGCCGCTGTCGATAGCACCGGCCAAGCTGCATCTGCCAGATCCTTTCACCGACGACCCCGACGCTGCGGCAGGCGATTACGAGCACGAAGTGTCCGATGCACGGGTGCGGGCGCAGATCGTCGGAATCGGCCGCAACGGGCACCTCGGCTTCAATGAGCCTGGCACCCCATTGGATTCGCCGACACACCGGGCCCGGCTGACCGAATCTACCCGTGCCGCCAACGCGCGGTTCTTCGATTCGATCGACGATGTTCCGCAATGGTGCATTACGCAGGGGCTTGGCACCATCATGCGGGCGGCACGGATCGAACTGATCGCGACCGGCGAGGTGAAGGCCGATGCCGTCGCCCGCGCCCTATACGGCCCGGTCAGTCCCGACTGCCCGGCCAGCGTGCTGCAGACGCATCCGCAGGTATACGTCACCCTCGATGCGGGCGCCGCAAGTGCGCTGCCGCAGCAGAAGATTGCGGCCAGTTGAATCGTAGCTACCTCGCGATTGCCATGGTCTGGGCGGCCGGCGTCATTGCCTATATCGCGTCCGTCACCAATCGGACGTCGCTGAGCGCGCTGGGAATCGATACGGTCCACCACTTTTCGATCGATCCGGCAACACTGTCATTGTTCGCGGTAATTCAGTTGGCGGTGTATGGCGTTGCTCAGATCCCCGTCGGGATGTGTCTGGATCGGTGGGGAGCGAGGCGCGTGCTGGTCGTCGGCATGGTGCTGATGGGCTGTTCGCAACTGGCACTGGCATTCGCGCCGACGGTATGGATCGCCATTGC
>JASGFW010000115.1:0-11526 GCA_047605305.1 Gordonia sp. (in: high G+C Gram-positive bacteria) | reverse complement strand
CACAGGCCCTGTCCGGCTGGCGGTGCCACACGTTCGCCGCGTTTGGGACTCACAGCTGCGGGGCGGGCACCGCGCCGTCGTCACCGTTTGTGGCTGACTTCAGAATGCGAGCCAACTCTGGATCGGCGTAGACCTCGGCGGTATGTCGCCACGCCTCGATGGTGTGGGCTGAGGGTGCTGGACTATCGAGTGAGGCGCCGATCTGCAAGGCTTCAGCCAACTCATCGGCGAATGTTTTCACCTCGGCGTCCGAGAGCAGCTTGGCCCATGCGAACGCTGACGCCACCGCTGAATGGAAGACCTCGGCAGTGGCCGTGGTAGCGATAGCCCGCAGTACGGCCGCGGCCGCAGATACGACCTCGCGTCCCTGCTCGGCACGGGCGGCAGTCATGAGCATCAGATCCTCGGCGTCGCGGCGAGTCACTCGCAACGGCCGGCCACCTTCAGAGGCAAGCCACTGCTCCACTGTCGTTTTGCCCCGGTTCTGCAACTCCGAGAACGGCACTTCACGAACCGTCATACCTATAAAGTACTTTACAAGTTGAGTCAACGCAACCGGCTAGCGGCACCGCGATAGCGTGCGGGATCTCGCCTGGCGGTGGCACGCCCGAGGCGGCTGGTCGGTTCGTCGAGGCCGGGCACCTGTTGCCGTCGTTGGGGCCAGCGCTCGGGCGAGGGGAACTCGTTGCCGCTCACTGCCGAAGAGTTCGAGTAGGTCGCGACCTACTAGATAATCTACTCCGAGCGTTCGTGGTCAAGACAATGCCGTCGATCTCGGGAACCGAGCTAACAGTCATCGCGCAAGTCCCAGAAACGCCATCAACGAGCGTTCGACTTCAATGAGCTGTTCGGATGTCAGACGGCCGACACGCGTCAGAACATTCGATCGTCGTACCGCGGTTAGCTTGTCAACCATCACGTCACTATCCCTCTCGAGGCCCGAGATCGAATCGCGATCACCCGGGATACGAATCCGCAACAGGGGCGCATCAATGAGCTGGCTCGTCATCGGCGCAACTACCACCGAAAGAGTTGAATCAAACAGGTCATCCTGCACGATGACGGCCGGCCGCGGCTTGGATGCATACACACCACCCGCAACGGTCCAGATTTCGCCGCGAATCACGCCTCGTCGTCCCAAGGCGCGGCGACAGCCTCGACGAAATCCTGCTCATCCCCATCGGCGTCGGCCTCTGCCACGAGAACCGATTGCTTGTGGGCTTGCGCGGCAAACTCTGGCGTTCGTACGTCAGGAACCCAGACCTGCAACGGTCGCAAGCCTCGCTCACGCATCCGGCGCCGGTACTCGCCAACCCTGTCCCTTACTGCCATGCCCACATGTTACATGTAACGCTTCGACCTGGTCAGGGTGCGCAGCCCCGAGTTGGTTATGCAGGAATCGAATATGCAGGGCTACCAGCAAAACACTGCATCGGCCGGTGGAATAACATCAACCACGCGTGACGTTGTCATGGGACCCTCACCTCGCACCGCAAGCCTGGCGCCCTGCCGATACGACGGTCAAGCGTAATGAGCGGCGCATCGGCCAATTCCGCGACCGCGACGTAACTGGCGTCGTATCCAGACAAATTGCTGCGGAGTTCCCATACCCGCAAACCGAGAAGCTCGTACGGCCACAGCTCGATCGACAAGTCGAGCAGATCGCCATGAGCTTGCACCGCCTGATCGGCACTGACGACTCCGGCTATTTCTTGTCTGCGAATGATATTGCTAACTTCAAACATCACCAGTTGCGGTGCGAGCAAGCGAGTGCCAGACAGTTGCCCAGCCGCCCAGCGACCGTCAAGTCCATCGTCGAGCAACAATGCCACGAGGGCCGAGGCGTCACAGACAGCGTCTACCGTCACCGCCGGTCGGCATCTCGTGCATCGAGGATCGTAGCGGCATCGACTCGGACTCCGGTTGCGCCGACTCGCGCCCGTGCCCGCGCAATCACATCATCAACCTGCGGACGTGCCGCAGACTCCATCAGCATGCCGCGCAAGTACTCCTGCAACGATTTGCCCGCCCGTGCGGCCCGCCCTGCGAGCTCATCGCGCACCGCGTCCGGAACGTCACGCACCGTAATCACCACACTCATGCAGTCATAATAACTGCATAGCCAACATTATGCAGATGCGGCCGTGTTCAGAGCTGATCCCGCTTGCTCCGGCCAGCCGCCCATATCCCATCTTGGCTCCAACACGATCGCGGTGCCCAGGGAATATGCAGCAATCGAGTATGCAAGTTTACGACTATCTCGCCTGATCATTCTGCGCCCCAAATGTTTTCATACGTTCGCGCGCGCCAATTCCACGCATCACACCGCGATTAAGATCCCGCGTTTCCTCGCCTCGCCAGCAAGAACATTATCGAAAGTCGCAAGGCTTGCCCGGTGACGCACGGCAACATCAAGGACGCAGCAGTCGGGCAACTTTAGCCCGGTACTTGCCCGAAGCTCAGCTAGACGCAGCGGCTCTCCGTCGTCGTGGAGCGCTACCGCTATGCCGGCGGCGTGGAGATCGTCTCGCATCGACACTCCTCGGCCCATCCGGACTCCACCGACCAACACTTCCGCCAGCGTGATCGTGTGCACGAGCATTCGCCCAGGCGTGCCCGACAGCAGAACATCGGTGGCCGCTTGATGGTGCGCATCAACTGGATTCAGATGCGCAATGAGGACGCTCGCATCGAGTGCGATCACGCTGGCCAGTCCGCTCGCAACTCAGCTAGATAGCCGGGTCCGAACGCCTCCGCATATCGGCCAGCACTAGCCAGCACGGCCGTCCGGTGGGCCAGATCTTCAGTGCGTGCATCATCTTCAACGATGCCGGCGCCAACCTTGACCAGGCGCACTAGGAGTTTCGAGCGAGACTCCCCTGGCCGTCGTATAGCAGCCTGGTCGAGCGCACGGGCCGGCTGGCCCGATTGTGCGGGAGCCACCACTCGGGCGGACACTATGGACGTGGCTCTTTCTGCAACTGTGTTCAAAGTCGAACTCGGCGTCTCCGATGTCGATCACGATTACTACGCCGATCACGCGCTGACCGTAGCCCGTCACCCCAGTGAGACCGACGAGCGAATGGTGGTGCGGATGTTGGCTTTTGGGCTTCGCGCACACCGCCTGGGCGAGATCGACGGCGAGTTGGCGTTCGGGGCAGGTCTGTCCACCCCTGGGGTACCGGACTTGCGTCTCGCCGACTACGCCGGCCGGACCCTGGAGTGGATCAACGTCGGCCAGCCTGACGAACGCGCATTGGGCAAGGCGGCCAGCCAAGCCGACCAGGTGCTGCTCTTCCCGTTCGCCGCCGGAGTGGCCGCCTGGTGGCGCGTTGTCGGTCCGAAAGTGGCGGGGCTATCGAACCTGTCGGTGGTGCAGATACCGCACGCAGCGGTGCAGCGACTGGCCCAGAAAGTCGAGCGACGGATCTCCGTACAGGTGATGGTGATCGAGGGTCAGGTGACGATGACCGTAGGCGAAGTCGACGTCGCCTTCACACCCGAGCCGTTGGAGTGAACGCCTGAGCGCGAAGCTCGTACGGCCGCTACTCAATCGAAAGATCGAGCAGATCGCCATGGGCCTGCGCCGCCTGATGATCAGCGAGTGTCGAGTGACTGGACAATACTGGGCGGATGTTGATTGCTCAGATTTCCGATCTACATCTCTGCGCAGCCGATGTTCTCTATCAAGGCGTAGTGGATTCCACTGAAATGGTCGCGGCAGCGATAAAGCAGATTGACACATTGTCCGCTGGCGTTCCCGATGTGGTTCTGGTGAGCGGTGACATCGTGGACCATGGGACCCCCGACGAATACTCCAATGCGCGAGATCTATTAGAGCGAATCACACAGCCGCTGGTGATTATCCCAGGCAATCATGATGACCGGGAGAACTGTCGATTAGCTTTCGCCCACCGCACGTCATGGTCCGATTCCGGGCCATTGCATACCGTCGCCGATAAACTGGGACCCGTTCGCATCATCGGCTTGGACATCACAGTACCCGGCGAGCATCACGGTGACGTCACCGAAGACGCCGCTGAATGGCTCGAAGCAACACTGTCTCAGGAGCCCGACAGACCGACAATTGTGATGATCCACCAGCATCCTTTCATGAGCGGGATCCCCTACCTCGATCTCTACGACTGCCGACACGGTCACCGGCTCGCTAACATCATCAAACGATTCCCGGCCGTCGAGCGAGTCGTGTGCGGACATGTACATCGGCATATCACGGTCCGGTTCGGTGGCACCACGCTGTGCACCGCACCGAGCACGACGACCGCGATCAGCCTCCAGCTTCACCCCGACGCAACGCCACAGTCGTACATCGAGCCACCCGGATTACTGCTGCATCACTGGACGCCCGAGAACGGGCTAATTACCCATCATTTTCCCATCGGACAATTCGACGGGCCATATCCATTCGCGTGAGATGAATTCACACCCGCTGGTGTCACATTCCTTTGGTGATGTCCCGACCTAGCCCGGCCCGTCAGTAAATGTGGGTGGTAGCCAGTGTGGCCGCCCGGTTGGCAGGTCGTATTCAGCGAGGACGACCTCGGTGTCAACGGTATTGGGGAATGTTTCTCCCGGTCTTTTTTGTTCGATGAAAATCAATTCGAGGTAATTATAGGGATCACCCCCATCGAACGCGGCAAGAGATATTTTACGGTCGTGTACGGCTTGAGATTTGCGACTATCCGCATACGTCGATGTGGAGCGCCAGCATCGTCACTGGACATTAGTTCATTCTCCTATCGATGTGGTGGCCGTGACAGTCCTCGACGGCACGAACAGGGCTTCCCCTATTCCAACTCCCCCACGCGGTAGGTTGGCCGCGATGACAGTAATCGAAATCTCGCTTGCCGTGGCGGCGGTGATACTCCTGGCGCTATCCACGACGACCACCCTCCTGTGGTTGACGGAGCGCCGACGCGCTACGTCATTGCAACGTCAGCTCGACGAGCTCAGCCAGCCACCACAACGACGCCGACTCCGCGTTCCGACGCCCGGCGAGCTCGCCCGTGGGGCCGTCGGCACGGCAATCAAAGTCGCCGATCAAGGACTGGGGCGGGTGGTCCGCAGTTCCATCGACGACCTTGCAGGCTGGGCGAATGTGCAGCGCCCCGAACTCGTGCGAATCGCCGACGTCGACGGTCTGGTGACGATCCTGTTTTCCGACATCGAAGACTCCACCACACTCAATCATCGCATCGGCGATAACGCCTGGGTTCAACTGCTGCGCAGACACGACCGCATCATCAACCGTGCGGTCGACGGCCATCACGGCCACGTCGTCAAGACCCAGGGCGACGGATTCATGGTGGCATTCAGCTCCCCCGCCGACGCCGTGGGCGCTGCCGTCGATATCCAGCAGACGATCTCCAGTGCCCGCCCCGGTTCCCGCCTCGATTCCGTGCGGGTGCGGATCGGTATTCACCGCGGTCCCGCGGTCCACCGCGACAATGACCTGTTCGGCCAGAACGTCGCCATCGCCGCGCGCGTAGCCGGCCACGCCGATGGGCAGGAAATCCTGATCAGCGACGCCGTCCTCGACAAGCTCGGCGCCTGCTACCGAATCCTGTCAGCCCGCACGGTCGAATTGAAGGGCATCCCAGGGACCCACGCAGTTCACACCGTCGACTGGGCCACCACCTCATGAAGTACCGTATTGGTCTATGAGTGTCCTGGAGAACGGGCGGACCATTCTGGTCAGCGCCGTGGTTCTGCGTGATCACCGAGGTGCCGTGCTGACGGTCCGCAAACGAAACACCGATCGCTTCATGTTTCCCGGCGGCAAACCTGAAGTCGGCGAGACCGCCGAAGCCGCAGCGATTCGTGAGGTAGCCGAAGAGCTGGCTGTTGAGCTTGATCCGGCACGGTTACAGCTCGTTGGCGTCTTCACCGCCGAGGCTGCCAACGAGCCCGGATGCAAAGTTCAGGCGACGGTGTTTGAGCATCCGCCCGTGTCGATCTCGGGCACGGCCGCCGAGATCGACGAGATGCGCTGGCAGGCTCTCGGGGAGCGCCCATACCCCGATGATCTAGCTCCCCTCCTGGCCGATCACGTGTTCCCAACGCTGGCAGGCAAACAACACCGCGCACAATAGCCCCACCCCTGCAGCTATGGTGCCAGTTAATAGCACCGACACTCCCACGAGAAATCCGGCGCCAGCACTTCCCAGCGGCCGCAGCATCGAAAGAATTGAGTTCGAGACCGCGAACACCGTTCCTTGTATCGGTTCTGGCACGGATGTCACAAGCGCGGTATCCGCCACTAATGCGGTGGAACTTAATCCCACACCAATTGCTACAACCGCCAGGGCGAGGATGGGCAACTCGTTCGTTGCTACGGAAATAAAAATTCCAATCGAAAATACACATAACGAAATTCCGATTGCGAGAACATCCTTTACCCTCAGGAAGCGTGAGATGAGTTTCAAACCCAATAAGATCGTCGCGAAAAGCATCGCTGCTTGATAGCAGCCGTAAATAAGGCCGAATGATGCGGCCGACCCAGAGGCTCGATCTACCAACACTGGCAGCACAACACCGAATCCCGATGTGACCGTATTGACCATTGCCCCCAGCAGGATAATCGATAACACCACTCTGCTGCCGAGTATAAATGTGACCGCATCGCGTGACCCGCCCCGCCGTACCGGTCCGCCGCCAGTTGTCGTCACGAGCCGCTCGCGCCGTAAGACCCAAGTCACCGCACCTGCCGACGTCAGAAACGTAAGTGCATCGAAGATAATGAGCCCCGACTCTCCCCCGATGCCGAGAAGTCCGCCTCCCATTAGCGGCCCGACGATCTGCCCAATCCGCGCTCCAGAGTATAACTTTGCATTGGTTTCACGTCGCTCGGCTGGCTCAATACATCGCGACAAGAGCATATGCAGCCCGGGCGATGACACAGTACTGCCCATCGCGGCAGAAACCATTGCCACAAATAACACGGTGAAACTCGCTCCGTGCAGAGCAATAAAACCGGCGAGCCCAGCAAAAACGAGAAATAACACCGTGTCGACTACGACCATCAGTAATATTCCGCGTGACCGGTCTAAAATAATTCCAGCTAGTGGCGATAAAATAATTCCGACCACTGAGCATACGGCCAACGTGAGGCCGGCCGCGCCGGGGTCGTGATATCCGGTAACCACGAGCCAGATCACGCCGGTCGTGAGTGCCGAATTCCCGAGCACCGAAACACCGGTACCCACAACCAAAGTCCAGACCGCCATCACAGCGCCTCAGGTGACGTAGTAACCCTCATTGGCTCACATCCCAGCGGCGTCTGACGCCCCATTACGGATCTGCGTCGTATGGCTAGGCACGCAAGATTACCCAACCGGTTCCGATCGGCGCATCCAATGTGACCGGAAAGATTGCGACCCCCTAACGCCGACGTCGCCGGAAGGAGCACACGATCGGCTCCCCCGGCGACGTTGACCGAGGCAACGACGAAGCGACGGGGTTACGCCTGGATGACCGCAGGGGCGCTTGCGGCGGCGGAGCGCCGCTTGTCACGTGCGCGCAGGAAGAAGGAGACCGCGTAGAGGCCAACAAGCGACACGATCAGTCCGACTATGATGGTTATCTGGCCACCGGCCTCCGAGAGTCCGCCGAGAATGAGCCCGAAAACGCCGTAGTCGGCGTCGGCGAATGTTGAGTTGGCGAGCCCGACATTGCCGAGAACTGGCAAAAGGAACAGCGGAAGGAAGCTAATCGCAACACCATTCGCGAACGATCCGAGTACTGCGCCACGACGTCCACCTGTCGCGTTACCGATAACGCCCGATGCAGCACCAGTCATGAAGTGCGCAACGATCCCCGGGACGATGACGCTGGTGCCCAGCGCGACCATCACCGACATGCTGACGATTCCGCCAACGAAACTCGACAAGAATCCGATGAGCACGGCGTTCGGGGCGAAGGTGAACACGATCGGGACGTCAAGCGAAGGCTTAGCGTCTTTGACCAGCTTCTCTGAAATACCCTTGAACGCGGGGACGATCTCAGCGAGCACCACCCGCACACCGGCGAGAATGACAAAGACGCCGGCGGAGAATGTCGCCGCTAGGATGACCAGGTAGACGATGAAATTATCTCCCTTCGAGAGTTCGCTCTCGATGTAGCTGGCGCCAGCGAATAGGCCAACGATCACGTAGATGACCGCCATCGACAAAGCGACAATCACCGTGGTGTCGCGGAGGAATCCGAGCCCCTTGGGAAAGTTCATCTCCTCGGTGGATTTCGACGTACCCTTGCCCCGCACCAGATGGCCGACGAGGCCGCTCAGTGCGATACCGGCGCCGCCGGTGTGGCCAAGGGCAACGTCGTCGGTCCCGGTCACGCGGCGCATAAACGGCTGAACCAGTGCCGGTGAAACGACCATGTAGATACCTTGGGCGATCGATCCCAGCAGCACCACGGCCCAGGGGGCAAATCCCGCAACACCAAGAATGACGGCGAACATCGCGGCGATGTAGAACGCGACGTGCCCGGAGAGGTAGATGTATTTGAATCGGGTAGTCGCCGCGAGGGCAATATTCACGACCATTCCGAAGAAGAAGATAAGGGCAGCGGAGGAGCCGTAGTCGAGGAGCACCTGGGCGACAATCACTTCATTGTTCGGGACTACACCCTGCACGTTGAAGGCGTGCTGGAACATTTCGCCGAACGGATTCAGCGCGTCGACGACGACGCCTGCGCCCGCGGCGAGGACGAGAAATCCGACAAGCGTGCGAATGGTGCCCTTGAGGACGTCGCTGAACGACTTTCCCTGCACGGCCAACCCGATCAGCGCGATAAGGGCGACGATGACGGCTGGTTTAGTGAAGATGTCCACGAAGATATCGGTGACGGCTTGCATTGTGGTGGTGTCCTTTCCGTGCCTGAGTCCGCTGAACTAGACGGTGTGACCGTGTCGGGCGGCAGCATCGCTGACCTTCGCACGGAGCTCGTTGAGATCAATGATGTTGGTCAGGACGACGACGTCACCGAGTCCGGCGGCAGCTTCGGCGAGGTCATTGCCGACGAAGATCGTGTCGGCCGAGGAGGACGAAACCGATCCCAGGTCAGCGTGATCCACCTCAATGCCGGAAATGCCAAGCTCTTTCAGGACCTTCTCGATATTCAAGTGGACTATGAAGCTGCTGCCCAGGCCCGTGCTACACACTGCGAGGAATTTCGTCATTTGTCGTCTCCTGTTCGTAGGACCGCCAAAGCTTCGGCGGGAGTGGTGGCCGCGAGGAGGGAATCCCGTGCGGCGTCGTCGGATAGCAGTTGGCCGAGCGCGGCAAGCGTGGCTAAGTGACCGGAATTGTCAGCGGCCGCGAGGCAGAAGAACAGAGAGATGGGATGCGCGGGTTCATCGTTGAGGAGAACCTGGGGACGCACCCACAGGGCACTCAGGTCGGTGCGAAGCACTCCACTTTCCGGGCGAGCGTGCGCGAGGGCAATGCCGTAGCCGAGGTCGATGTAGGTGCCACCGGCCGAGATCGATTCGAGTATCGCATCGACGTAGTGGCGCGAGATTGAACCTGCGCTCAGCAGAGGTGCGGCAACGACTTCGATAGCGGTGCGCCATCCGTCGACGTCATTCTCGAAGATCAGCGTGTCTTCGTTCAGGTGATCGGTCAGCATTTTGATCACGCCTCCTTGAGGGACGGGTCCGCGACGCGCAGACTAAGGTCGATCTCGCTGTTCTCTGGCGTGTGGCGGGCGATTCCGAAGGCCACGGGCGTGTCATCCGCGGTGAAAACCGTCGATGCGATACTCAGCAATCGCAGGCCCGGCTCGACGAAGAGGTTCATCGCGATCTCGGGCGTGGCCTCCACGACGCGCACGGTGAGGTCATTGCGCGCGAGCGTGATGCCGTACTTATCGTGGAGATAGTCATACAGCGAACCTTCGGTCAGATCGGTGGTCAATGCCTCGGGGAATCGCGCGTAGGGCAGAAACGTGACGACATGCTGGTGAAGCTGGCCATTGACGTACCGCAATCGCACAAGCTTGATGACGCTTTCGCCGACGGGGAGTTCGAGGAGGCGAGCAACCTCGTCGTCTGCCGGCACCAATTCCTGACCCAGCACACGCGTAGTCACCGTATGACCCGCTGAAGTCTGCTGGCGGTGGAAACCCGTCACCAGATCGGCAAAGCGCTCCGGGTAGTGCACACCGGGCTGCGGTGCCGACACGAAGGTGCCACGGCCATGCTCACGGGTCAACCGCCCGTCCTGGACGAGTCCGTCCACCGCATGTCGCAGAGTGATTCGGCTGACACCGAACTCATCGCACAACGCCGATTCTGAGGGGAGTCGGTCACCGACTTCCATGTCGGAGATCCGACGCAACAGGCTGCTACGGACAGCGACGTACTTGCTGGTCCCGGCGTCCATGGTCATGGCTACGCATCCATTCATATCTGACCGAGTCATTATGACGACATCCTGACACCATTAGACGTAGATCACAATATCCACACGCAAAACTGGTGAACAGGGCATTAGTAATCATGACGTCATAACAACTATGACAACGATGGGGGCTCCACACGTGTCGCCTTCACAGTCCATCGCCCCACTGACCAGCCGATCGAACACCTCGCGAGCCTGCGCTCCATTCCCGGATTCTCCAAGGCGTGCCCGTGCTGCCGCTCCCCCCGCTTTCCCTCGCCCTCGAAGCGGGACAACACAAGACGAGCGAGGGGTTGAAAGTCCGGGTCCTGTCAATGCCCGGCCGTGAATGGTTCACCACGCAACCCGACTCCTACCGCAAACACGCCCTGCCGGCCGCGGTGCACGCACGCGAGGCATGGAACACAGTGCTCCAGCACTGCCATAAACCTAAAGGTACCCATTCTGGTACCCTTACGGTACCTAATATTCTCGCAGGTTAGTGCCCATACCATCACCCGATGAGGAAAAGGACTACGCCAGTGCCCGCGTTGAACATCTCGTTTACCGACGAAGAGCATCGGCTACTAGCCGAGGCCGCAGCGAAGAGCGGTCAATCACTCAAATCGTTTGTTCATGATGCGGCGATGGATCGGTCCCATGACTACCGTGAACGAGTCATAGCCATGTCGGCACAGATCGCCTCGTGGTCATCAGCATTAAACGAACGGCTTGCCTGACAATGGCCGTTGTTTTTATTGACCGATTTGCCGTGTTGGCTGCCGGATCAGCAGCATGCGGATTCACCCCGATCGTCGACGATGAGGGGCTGCTGGCCGCGGCAATTACTCGCCCACAAACCACAATCTTCGGGCTCGACGCCTACCCCACCCAGTGGGATAAGGCGGCAGCGCTAATGCATTCGTTGGCCAATAATCAAGCGTTAGTTGACGGTAATAAACGCACCGCGTGGGCCAGTGCATGGCTCTTTCTCGCGATCAATGCGGTGGTACATCTCTCCTCACCTCCCGCCATGGATGTCGACGCCGCTGAACAATTCGTACTATCGGTCTCCAACGGCCAGATGCCGTGGCAAAAAATCAGTGAGGGACTGCGCACATTC
>JASGFW010000114.1:0-12419 GCA_047605305.1 Gordonia sp. (in: high G+C Gram-positive bacteria) | reverse complement strand
TGCGTTGCTGTCCCGCGGATTAATGGGTGATGGCGTGATCGATTTCGGATCGATCACCCGGACGGTCTCCGACACCGGCTATTCCGGCGATATCGAGGTGGAGATCTTCAACGAGGCCGTGTGGGAGACGCCGGGTGATCAGGTGATCGCGGCCATCGTGGCGCGATACGGTGAACTGGTGCTGCCGCATTTACAGCCGGTGGGCGTCTGATCGAGGCGCGGGTCACTTGAACACAAACACGCCACTTTTTCACAAAAACACCGCCTTTGAGGTGGTGTCTATGCGTAAAAGTGGTGTGTTTGCCTAAAATTACCGTTGGACCGGATCGTTCCCGGTGCCGTGAAGTAGTTCCAGATCGGCGCGCACGGGCAGAGATTCCCAGTCCCCGGCACCGGTACACGCGAATGCTCCGCACGCGATAGCCGTTGTAAGACAACGATTCACGTCCGCATTGCGGGCGTATTCAGCGAGCCACCCGGCGACGAAGGCATCGCCGGCGCCGACGGTGTCGACCACCTCAACCGGCACCGCTTTGGCCCGGTGTACGCGAGAATCACGGGTGGCCACGAACGCACCATCGGCACCCAACTTGATGATGACCGCCGCCGCCTCACCCAGTTCAAGCAGTGCCGACGCCTGGCGTTCGAGGTCATCGGTGCCCACGATCAGCGCGGCCTCGTCGGAGCCGGCGAAGATCAGGTCGGCGCGGGCGGCCAGCCCCCGGTAGGTCGTCTGAGCGCGGTCGCGATCAGCCCACAGCGAATCCCGATGATTGATATCGAATGAGACCACCCGCCCTATGGTCTTCGCGTAATCGATGGCGTGGGTGATCGCCTCGCTTGCACTAGCGCTCAGAGCCGGGGTAATTCCGGTGACGTGCAGTATTCGGGCGCTGGCGATAGCTCCACGGTCAATATCTGCTGCAGTAAGACGGCTGCCCGCTTGGTGTCGGCGGTAATAGGAGATCCGGCTCCGTCCGGGGGTGGGTCGCTCCTTGATCATCAGTGCGGTGGCGGTATCGGGGTCGCGGATCGCATAGCTGGTCACCCCTTCGGCGCGCAACTCCCGAAGAATGAGATCGCCGAGGGTGTCGGTGCCCACTCGACCCAGCCAGGCGGCATTGCCGCCTAAGCGGGCGACCCCGATCGCGACATTGCTCTCGGCGCCACCGAATGACAAGCGCAGCGCCGCACCCCGGTGGAACCTGCCGGATTCGGTTGCGCCCAGCAGGGCCAGGCTTTCGCCAATGGCAATCACATCGTGGGTGATCTCCGCGCTCACGACGATCGTGCCCGCACGGCCGCGGCAGCCGTCGCAGCGATCTCGGTCTCGTTGGCGCCGTTGACTATCCAACTGCCGCTGGCTGCGAATACGGCTGGATGATTCAGGTAGTCGGCGAGATTGCTCTCGTTCACCCCACCGGACGGCATGAACGAGATATCGGTGAACACCTGGGCGTAAGCGTTGATCAGGGCGAGTCCGCCGAAGTTGCCCGCAGGGAAGAGCTTCACCCGCCGCAGACCGGCGGCCCGTGCCGCCAGGATCTCACTGGGAGACAGCACCCCAGGGATGACCGGTACCCCCGCATCCTGCACATACCGCACCAGATTGGCGTCGAATCCGGGGGTGACGATGAACGTGGCACCGTCATCGAGGGAGCGCCTGGCCTGCTCGATGTCGAGGACGGTACCGGCCCCCACATGCAGATCGCCGCGCCCGGCGAAAAGACGCAACGCTTGTGGTCCGAGTGGTCCGCGTAGCGCCACCTCAATGACGGGCAGACCGCCGCCGACCAATCCGCTCGCGACGGTGGGCACCCGATCGAGATCGGTCACCGAGGCCAACGGAATGACGGGGAAATCGAATACCGTTGCGTCAGTGGTTCGATGCTGTGCGCTCATCGGCCCAGCCACCCGCCGTCGACGGGTAAGACGGCTCCGGTGACGTAATCGGCTGCCGGGCTGGCGAGGAAGACTGCCGCGCCGCCGAGATCGGCCGCAGCACCCCAACGGCCGGCTGGAATACGTTCGAGAATCGCCGCGGAGCGGGCCGGATCAGCACGTAGTGCCGCCGTGTTATCGGTGGCGATATAGCCGGGTGCGATCGCATTGACGGTGACTCCGTGGGCGGCCCACTCATTGGACAACGCGCGGGTCAAGCCGAGGAGCGCCGATTTCGCGGCGGCGTAGCCGGGAACGTTGATTCCGCCCTGGAAGCTGAGCAGACTCGCGGTAAAAATCACCTTGCCGCGCCCGCGGGCGAGCATCTGTGATCCGATCCGCTGCGTGAGCACGAACTGCGAATCGAGGTTGACCTCGATCACCTCATCCCACCAGTCGAGGGGATGCTCGGCGGCGGGTGCCCGGCGGATGGTTCCAGCGTTATTCACCAGGATGTCGGTCCGTGCCGCGACGGTGTCGGCGAATTCGAGCACCGCGTCACGATCGGTGAAGTCCACGGCATACCCTTCGAAGGCGCGTCCGTGGCTGCGAACACGTTCCTCGATCTCGCTGCCCTGGGGCTCCTGAGTGGCCGACGCCGCGATTATATCGGCGCCGGCCTGCGCGAGTGCGTCGGCCATGGCGAATCCGAGCCCGCGCCTGGCTCCGGTGACGACTGCGGTCAATCCGGTGAGGTCAAAAATGTGACTCATGAAATTCCCTGTCTCGTTGCGATATTCAGCTCTGGACGTCGATGAGGACTTTCATCGCTTGCGCGTCGGTGAGATCGTCGAATGCCTGCCGACACCCATCGAGCGGAACGCGGCGGGTGATGAGCTCGGCCGCGGGAATCTGGCCGGCGCTCAGCAGTGCGACCGCCTGCTCGAAGTCCTCTCGTTCATAGACGCGTGCACCAAGGAGTTCGAGTTCACGCCAGAACACTCGGTGTAGGTCGATGGGAGCGGGCTGCGGATGGATGGCGACCATGACAACGCGGCCACGTACCCGGGCGAGGCGGGGAGCTTGCAGGGCCGTTGCGGCGAGCCCGGCCACCTCGAATACGACATCGGCTCCGGCGCCGGATGTCAGTTCGTGCACGGTATCTGCGAGGTCCTCCGAGAGCGGATCGACGACGGTCGCGCCGTGCCGGGCGGCAAACGCGCGGCGCTGCGGATTCGGTTCGGCCAGAATGACGTTGGCGTCTCTTCTCTGTGCGACCAGGGCGATCAATTGTCCGATCGGGCCGCCGCCGATCACTACCGCGGTTTCGCCCGCGGCCAGCCGGGAACGGCGGACGTCGTGTGCGGCAACCGCGAGTGGCTCGATCAGTGCCGCGTGATCGAGTGCAAGTGCGTCGGGTAGCGCAACGATGACCGAAGCCGGGACAACCCAATACTGCTGCATCGCACCGGTGGTCTCGATGCCGACGAAGTCGAGTTCGTTGCAAATATGGTTGTGACCGCGGCGGCATGCGTCGCAATCCCCGCACCAGTCCAGGGGCATCACGGTGGCTCCGGTGCCGACGGCGAAATCGGTGACGCCAGCGCCGACAGCGTCGATCGTGCCGCTCATTTCATGTCCGATGGTTTGCGGTGGTGCTACCCGATGATCCATGTTGCCGTGCAAAATATGCAGGTCGGTGCCACAGATTCCGCAGTACGCCACGCGAATGCGTACCTCACCCGGTCCCGGTTCGGGGATCGGTCCGTCGACCACCCGCAGGTCGCCGTTGCCGATGTACTCCGCGGCGCGCCCGCCTCCCGCGTAGTGCCTTCGAGTCATCTGGATACCCCTTCTCTGCAGCAGTCCGGGCGGGTCAACACCCGCCGGTAATCAGGACTAGAACTCGGTTCCAAAAAAAGCTAGCATGCTGTGAAACATGGTTCCATTTTGGGGTATGGTGACGTGGGTCTCGATCGGAGGGTCCTGTGGCAGAGTCGGCGGAAGCTGAGTGCGGCGCGCGCGAACCGGCGTCGAACCGTCCTTGAACCTAGATGTCTCTTGAACCCAGATGTCGCGAATGCGCAGTATCCATGAGGAAGAAAGCAGGAACATGACGACAATTACCGGCTACGAGGTGTGCGACCTTCGTTTCCCGACGTCGCTCAACGCGGACGGGTCTGACGCCATGAATAAAGATGGTGACCATTCCGCCGCGTATGTCGAGTTGCTCACCGATGATCCGGATCTCAAGGGGGCGGGATTCACCTTCACCATCGGCCGCGGCAATGAGGTTGTGGTGCAGGCAATCCGGTCGAAGGTGGGGCCACTGATCGGTGCGCGGCTCGATGATGTCATCGGCGATCTGGGGGCAACCTACCGACTGTTGGCATCAGATTCGCAGCTTCGCTGGATCGGCCCGGATAAGGGCGCCATCCATCTTGCCCAGGCCGCAGTGATGAATGCGGTGTGGGATCTCGCATGCAAAGTCGCCGGCAAGCCGTTGTGGCGGTTCGTCGCGGATATGACCAGCGCCGAGATCGTTGCCGCCGCCGACATGTCGTATCTGGCGGACGAGATCACCGTCGAGCAGGCGGTGACACTGCTGTCCAAACTGGAGGACACCCGATCCGAGCGCATCGCCGAACTCGATCGCGACGGTTACCCGGCGTACTCGACCGCGGCAGGGTGGCTCGGATACTCCGACGAGAAGATGACGCGACTGATCAATAAAGAACTCGCCGAAGGCACGGTGGCCGTCAAACTCAAGGTCGGTCGCGATATCGAGGAGGACCGGCGCCGTTGCCGGATCGCCCGTGAACTGATCGGCCCCGACCGCAAGTTAATGGTCGACGCCAATCAGGTGTGGGATGTGCCCACCGCCATCGACTGGATGCGCCAACTCGCCGAATTCGATATCTACTGGATCGAAGAGCCGACCCATCCTGATGATGCGCTCGGGCACGCCAAGATTCGCGAGTCGATCGCACCGATCAAGGTGGCTACCGGGGAACATGGCATGAATCGGATTCTGCACAAGCAGATGTTCCAGGCGCAGGCGAATGATTTCTGTCAGATCGACGCGTGTCGACTGGCTTCGGTGAATGAGGTTCTGGCAGTACTGATTATGGCTGCCAACCGTAAGGTTCCGGTGTGTCCGCACGGTGGTGGTGTGGGCCTATGTGAGCTTATCCAGCATCTGTCGATCATCGATTATGTGGTGGTATCGGGTGATCTCGACGGGCGATACACCGAATACGTCGATCATCTCCACGAACACATGGTCTATCCGACCGAGATTCGTGACGGAAAGTACGTCCTGCCCACCACGGCCGGGTATTCATCAGAGATCAAGGCCGATTCGCTACGCGAGTACGCATTCCCCGACGGCTCCTACTGGAGCGATGTGCATCCCGGATTGGTTGCCGCACAGTAATTCATCGCCGGCTGCCGGCTCGTCGGATCGACGATCTCCGACGAGCCGTCCCGGCCGTGTTCATTCCGCCGCGACGGTGAATGAACAACTCATTTTCCCCTGACATTTCACGGGTTTCCGGTCGACCGCGGCTATCGCGGGCGGGTACCGGCTGGGCGTCATCTGATCGACGCCGACACAAGGCACGCAACCGCGGGGGGTTCCTCGCGTGCCGTCAGTGACATCGCTGACTTCAGACGAAAGGTTGACAGATGTCGATACGAACTACAGCAGGAGATGGCGAACGCTTTCTGGATAGGACGGTCAATAAGTCCGCGATCCGACTGGTGCCATTCCTGTGTTTGATGTTTGTGATGGCCTTCTTGGATCGAACAAACATCGGATTTGCGCAGGAGCAGTTCCGGATTTCCACCGGAATCAGCGCCGCTGCATACGCATTCGGTGCAGGCGTTTTCTTCTTCGGATATGCGCTGTTCGAGGTTCCCTCAAATGTGTTGCTGCACCGTTTTGGTGCACGGCGGTGGCTTTCCCGAATAATGGTTACCTGGGGTATCGTTGCCTCCTGTATGGCGTTTGCCCATAATGAGACGACATTCTATCTTCTCAGATTCCTCCTGGGGGTTACCGAAGCGGGTCTATACCCGGGAGTCATTCTTTATATGACCTATTGGTTCCCGTCGCGTCGGCGGGCGCAAATGAACGCATTCTTTCAATTCGGTGCGCCGCTCTCATTCGTCATCGGTGGTCCCATCTCCGGCTGGCTGCTGCAACATTCCGCAGGCTGGTTCTGGGCGGGCTCGCACGGCTGGCAGATCATGTTCATCATCCAGGGCGCGGTCACGGTGGTGATCGGCGTGATCGCCTGGTTCTATTTGACGGACCGGCCGGAGACCGCCCGGTGGCTGTCTGCCGATGAACGGGAGGTATTGGTCGTCGCGATCACTGCGGAAAATCGTGCGAAAGCAGAACACGGTCAATCGGGGACGCTCAAGGCTCTGGTGGATTGGCGGGTACTTTACCTGTGTGCCGTCTGCTTCACGATTCAGGTTCTTGGATATGGATACAATTTCTATATTCCGACGCAGGTGGCGAATCTTCTGGGCACTAAGGTCGGCACGATGGTGGGTGTAGTTACCGGAATCCCGGCCGTCGTCGCAATCATCGGTTTGGCGGTCGTGCCACGATATGCGGAAAGGATTCAGAAACGGCGAATTATTGGCACCATAGTCTATGCCAGTGGTGCGATTGGCATCGTTGCGTCGGCGATCCTGTCGTCGAATCCGGCACTATGCATTATCGCTCTATGTGTCGCCTACTTTGGGCATATCGTCGTACAGCCGATATTCTGGGCTAATGCGTCAACCTATTTGACGGGCGGTGCGGTTGCCTCAGGTATCGCACTGATCGGTGCGCTGGGAAATCTCGGCGGATTCGTGGGACCCAATATTCGTGAATGGGCGACAGATCGGTTCGGCTCCGATACCGCGGGTCTGTATGTGCTTGGTATTTTCGCCGCGGTGGGAACGGTATTGTTCTTCTTTACGCGAGCGGTGGGTATCGATAAATCGGCCGAGGTTGTCGCTGCCCAGGAAGCGGCCACCGAGGGGGTGAGTGCTCCTGCGCCGCATGCGGCCGGACAACATTCCTAGAGGTCGGAGGCGCCGTACGGGGTCTGAAGCGGAGCTACGTGTGAACAGACCCCGTCGCCGTCCGCACTGAGTGCGTGCCGGGTCCGTGTCGGCGCATCACTCGCTCGGGATCATGGCGGGTATCGTGCAGCGAGAGCACGGCTCACTCGGTGCGTGGATGATGATGCCGGGTCTAGGTGAGGGAGGGCGATAATGGCAGGTGTCGAACTTGCCGCCGCGACGAACAATACGGCCAGTACCAGCATGAGCGAGAAGACTCTTGCCGTGCTGGAAGCGACGGTGCTGCACGAGCGTTTCACCGACATTGTGGAAGCTTCCGGTCTCCCGAAGTCGACTGTGCATCGCATTCTCGCAATTCTCGTCGACTCCGAGTTTGTGACCGGGAACGCCGAGCACGGCTATCGCGCGGGGCGACGTTTTATGACGCTCGCGGGCCGCGCGATTTCGAATATCAGCATCGGTGCTATCGCCCAACCTGTGGTTGACCGACTCGTCGGTGAGGTCGACTGCACCGTGCATGTGGGTGCCGTCTCCGGCGACGAAATGGTGTACATCATCCGGACGGATTCGGCGTCGAAGCCGTACCGGATGCGCTCGCGCGTAGGACTGTCGATTTCGATGCATTCATCGGGCATGGGCAAAGCGGTATTGGCTTGTCGCGATAGTGAATCGGTGCGTTCCTACGCCGAGCGAACCGGGCTTCCCGCGCGCACCGAACACACTCTGACGGAACTCGACGCGCTACTCGCCGAGCTGGCGCAGGTTCGTGACCGAGGTTATGCACTTGATCTGAGTGAGAATGAGTCAGGCACGGTGTGCGTGTCGGCGCCGATTTTCGACTTCTCGGGTGAGCCGGCATACGGAATTTCGGTCTCGTCGATCGCTGTGGAGCATCCGGGACGGGCGATCGAGCAATTCGCTCCGCAGGTCAAGGCCGCGGCCGAGTCTATTTCGCGGTTACTCGGGTCGCGGCGGTAGTGTTCGCGTCGGCCTCTACCGCTGACGGCGGCACCATATGGTTTCAGGATGTCGGCGAAGGTACTCCCGTCGTGCTTATTTCGGGTACCGGGTGTGATGACACGTTCTGGGAACCGGCGCTCGCCTCGTTGTCGGGTTTTCGGGTAATCACCCTGCATAACCGGGGCGTGGGCAATAGCAGTGACATCCCCGACGGGTGGACAACCCGAGACTGCGCCGGCGACGTGATCTCGGTGCTCGACGCCGCGGGGGTGGAGTCCGCGGGTGTGTACGGGCATTCTCTCGGTGGACGAATCGCGCAGTGGGTGGCCGCCGATCACCCCGACCGAGTCCGGCGGTTGGTACTCGGTGCGACGACGGTCGGCGACGTGGGCGGAGTACCGCGTTCGGCTGCGGCGGTGGAAGCCTTCGCCTCCGGCAGCATCTCGGCGCTGTTGGGCCTGGCGTTCTCCGCCGGATATCGTGCCAGTCATCCCGACGCGGCTCGGGTTCTTGTGAATCACCTGCGGCCGCGCGATCGGCGGCGGCAGTTCGCGATGAGTAGCGCCCACGATGGACGGGCCGCGCTTGCTGCGATCGTCGCGCCGACCCTGATCGTGCACGGTCGAGACGACGGCATCACCGACGTGGCCAACGCCGCGATACTGCAGGACGGCATCGCCGGCGCCGATCTGCTGCTGCTATCAGGTGCGAGCCACAATTACCTATATGACCGTCCCGAAGTGAACGGTGTGGTCGCCGCGTTTCTTGCCGGTGCGTCTGATGCGCCCCGACGCATCCAACAAACTTGGACATAACGGAGTTCTCGTACACTTGGGTTATCCATCTGCGGTTGGGTGATCGCGCCGGGCCGCATGGGGTCGGGTACGGCATCGGGTTCATCGGCAGGGGAATAATGGGTAACGTTCGCACACGATCTCTCTTGCGGTGGGTCGTGGTGGGAATGATCACCGCATTGGCCGTCACTGTGACGGCGTGTTCGCATCACCCGGCGTACACCGACAAGGTGGGCAGTTCGAGGCTATTGAGTGATCTGGTGATGCCCGCGGTCCAGATCACCGAGTGGGCGGCGCGACCGCTGGTCGACCAGGCCGTCGGGGTTCAGCCCGGCGCCCCGATCACGGTACAGGTCAGTGAAGGAGCGCTGACGGGCGTACACATCGGCAAGGCCGACGGGACACCGGTGCGGGGAACCTTCAGCGAAGACGGCACGCGATGGACAAGTGCGGAACCGCTCGGGTATGCCCGCGCCTACACGCTGCAGGCCGACGCGCGCGGGATTGGCGGTAGGAGTACCAAGCGCATTTCGTTCACCACCAGATCGCCCAACAATCTCACGCAGGCATATCTCACCCCGAATAACGGTGAGACGGTCGGTATCGGACAGCCGGTGGCGATCAAATTCGACGAACCCATCCCGGATCGCAAGGCCGCGCAGCGTGCCATCGTGATTTCGACGAATCCTCCTGTGCCGGGCGCCTTTTACTGGATCAGCGATACCGAGGTGCGGTGGCGTCCGAAAGATTATTGGAAGCCGGGGACGCAAGTGTCGGTCGCGGTGAATACCTACGGCATCGATGTCGGTAACGGACTATTCGGTCAGGAGAACCGGTCGTCGAAGTTCACGGTGGGCAGGGCGATGATTATCACCGCCGACGACCGCTCCAAGCTGGTGACCTTCACGCGTGATGGAAAGGTCATCCGCACCATGCCGACGTCGATGGGTAAGGACTCGACCCCGACCGATAACGGTGTTTACCTCATCGCTGACAAACACGAGAACATCATTATGGATTCGTCGACCTACGGTGTTCCGGTGAGTTCGGCCGACGGGTATCGCACACCGGTAGATTACGCAACCCGCATGTCATACAGTGGAATTTTCTTCCATTCGGCGCCGTGGTCGGTATGGGCTCAGGGAAACACGAATACGAGCCACGGATGTCTGAATCTGAGCCCGGAAAATGCGCTGTGGGTGATGCAGACGACGCTGCGCGGTGACCCGGTGGTCGTGAAGAACACCGTGGGTGGGGTGTTATCGGGTACCGACGGGCTCGGGGATTGGAATATCCCGTGGGAAATATGGTCGAAAGGCAACGCATAAGCCGGTGTGCGGCGACTCTAGAAGATGATGATGACGTGGGTCACTGTTACTCTGCGTAATAGTAACAACCGACTCGACGAACAGGTGTAACAGATGGCCGAACGCTCCTCCTGGGAAACCGACGAACTCGCCGCGTTACGCGATCTCTCCCGCAGCTTCTTTGAGAAAGAAGTAGGGCCCAATATCGAGAAGTTCATCTCCCAGCACCATGTAGATCGGGATTTATGGAACAAGGCGGGCGAACTGGGTCTGCTGTGCATGTCGATTCCCGAGGTCTATGGCGGTGGTGGCGGTACCTTCGCGCATGAAGCGGTTCTCATCGAGGAACAGGCACGGATCGCTGATTCGTCGTGGGGGGTGAGTCTGCACAACGGGATCGTGGCGCATTATCTGCTGAACTACGGGTCGGAGGAGCAAAAGCAGACTTGGCTGCCCAAGATGGCCTCCGGCGAGGTTGTCGGCGCGATCGCGATGACCGAGCCGGGAACCGGGTCGGATCTGCAGAGCGTCAAAACCAAGGCGATCCGCGAGGGTGACGAGTATGTGATCGACGGTTCGAAGACATTTATCACCAATGGTGGTCAGGCCGATCTGATCATCGTCGTCGCCAAGACTGATGTGTCGGAGGGGGCCAAGGGCATTTCGCTGATCCTGGTGGAGGCGGCCCGCGAGGGATTCCGCCGGGGAAAGGTGCTCGACAAGATCGGGCAGCGCGGCCAGGATACGTCGGAACTGTTCTTCGACGGGGTACGGGTTCCGACCTCGAATCTGCTCGGTACGCAGGAGGGGCAGGGCTTCATTCAACTGATGCAACAACTGCCCCAGGAACGACTCATTATCGCGGTGGCCGCCGTTGCGGGAATGGAGTCGGCGGTGGCTCAGACTATCGCCTACACCAAGGACCGCACCGCCTTTGGCCGACCGATCTTCGCATTCCAGAACACCAAGTTCAAACTTGCAGAAGTGACCACCGAGACCCGCATTGCCAGGGTGTTCGTCGATGACTGCCTCGCCAAACACATTAAGGGTGAACTCGACATCCCCACCGTTGCGATGGCCAAATGGTGGACCAGTGACCGTGCCATGGCGGTAGCCGACGAATGCCTGCAGCTTTTTGGTGGCTACGGATATATGAATGAGTATCCGATCGCGCGGATGTGGGCCGATAATCGTGTCCAGAAAATCTATGGCGGCACCAACGAAATCATGAAGGAAATCATCGCGCGGACTCTCTGATTGGTGGCGTCCGTTCGGTGGTGGCGACGAGAGGGGAGAGGTCGGGGACTGCCAGATGGCGCGACCACGTCAGCTCGTCGCGGAAGACGTCAACGATGTCCGCGGGAGTGGGGGTGTGGTGCCGTACGGTGCGGGCAGCACGGGCGCGGTCTCTGGCACGAAGCCACGGTGATTGCGCCGAGATCCGGCGTCGACGATGGGCTTGAGTTGTGTGTTGAGTTGGTCGGCCAGGGTCGTCAGACCGATGCGTCGCAGCGGTTCAAGCAGCGGCAGCTGTGGTGTCGGTACCAGCACGTATGCGGTGTTGCCGACGGTCTTGACCAGGTTATGCGGATCGTTCACATCGACGCCGGTGTAATCGGTGTGGGTGTAGAAATAGCCGGCGACGGCATTGGCGATGGCCAGTGCGTTATACGGATCGTCGGGCCAGTCTGACACGCTGTCGTACTGGCGGCTGATATCGACAACCTTGTATTTGGTGTCAGTCGGTGTAGCCGCGGAGCCGCTGGCCACAGATGCTCCGCCGATCGCGCGCTGGGGATTGCCGAATAAGACGAAGGATAAATCGTTGGCAGGGGGTGCGACGGGGTCGCTCGCATACGTGTTCATCCATGTGGTGGTGATGAAGCCGCCCTGGGAGTAGGCCATCACAATCTTTTGCCCCGCAGTCGCTTGCAGCGTGTCGTACAGGCTGGCGGTCCCCTGATTAAGGGCGGCAGTACCGGTAGCGGAGTTGTCGTAGTCGACGGGGGTGCACACGTTCGGTTCCCGACACAGATCGCCGCGCAGTTCACCGCTCATCGGGGAGTGGACGAGGAGTCCGTTACCCGCAACGGTCAGCACCGTGACCGCCGCGCCGGGACTGGCCGCGAGTGCCGTTACCAGCACGGCGATGACGGTGGTACTCAACAGCCAACGATGGCGCATCCGCAAACTCCCCTGGTTGTATGGGGCAAAGTATCTGTCGAGTAACGAATCCTATTCGAATAGGATTAGAAATGTTAGTTAGATGCGTGAATATCTGCTACGCCGTTGGCGAACTCGGCACAGCGAGCGCCGAAAACAAGTAGGCCCTGACCTGCATTGCTGCTGGTCAGGGCCTACGTCCCCTCGGGGTGAGCGACGGGACTCGAAC
>JASGFW010000113.1:0-12509 GCA_047605305.1 Gordonia sp. (in: high G+C Gram-positive bacteria) | reverse complement strand
GTGGTGCGGTGATCTTCGCGCTCCGCGACGAGTCCAGGATGGGTGACTGTTGCCGATTTTTATGTATCTCTCCCTCTCTAGTCATCTCCGGTGATGAGCCGGAGCAGCATTGAAGCTGAGGGTTATGCACGCTGCATAACCACTATCGATTGTCCTATCCGGCCCATGAGCCCGAGCAACATTGAAGGTGGATCGGCGAGCGCGTGAATCCGCGGTGTGTGATTGGTGGACGCGCTCGGCGGAAACGCTGATCTCGACGTAGAGATAGTTTCTGCCGACGGTCGGCTGGAATGCGCGAGTTTCTCACCAAAAACATATTTGAATGGTTTTAGTTAATGGGGATGCGTCACGCAGGAGCAGGTGGCACTTTCTGGGTGTTGCACGCACTCGGTGGGCTCGCCGCGTCACCGAAGCATCGGAGTGTGGGTGTAGTGAACTGCCGGCGTTGGGGACGTGCCGGTACTGCGATCGCGTCGTATCCGCAATTTCCATCACGACCGGTTCTTAATATGGGGTGATCGGCGCGCGGCCCCTAACGTGTGGATGAGTTGCCACAGCCGGGGCGTCCCGATCCCGAGATAGTCGAATCAGGCTGTGGTGCCTGCGAATACCACGCCGGAAAAGGACTATTAATGACCGACACGATCTCCGCTCCCGACACCGGGCAGCATAGTGGCTGGCTGATCCCGGAGGAAACCCTTGAACGGTTCCGGGAACGGGCCGTGGGCCACGACAGGGACAACACATTCTTCGCCGCCGACCTCGACGAGCTCCGCGAACTCGGCTACCTGCGTGCCGCCATCCCCCGTGAGCACGGCGGCCTGGGGCTCACGTTGCATCAGGTTAACGCCGAACAACGACGCCTGGCCGGGTTCGCACCGGCCACCGCGCTCGGACTGAATATGCATCTGTACTGGATCGGTCCGCTCGCCGATGCGCTGCGCAACGGCGACACGACGCTGGAGTGGCTGGTCCGTGATGTGGTGGAGGGCAAGGTGATAGCCGCCGGTCACGGGGAGCCGGGCAATGACCTCGCGATTGATGATTCGACGACGAAAGCCGTCGCCGTCGACGGCGGATACCGGCTATCCGGCCGCAAGATCTTCACCTCTCTTTCGCCCGCCTGGCATTGGTTGGGCGTACACGCCCGCGACGATTCCGACCCGGATCATCCGAAGATCGTGCACGGGTTCATCTCTCGCGATCAACCTGGGGTATCGACGGTGGAAACCTGGGACACCCTCGGCGTCCGTGCGACGGCCAGCCATGACACGGTGCTCGACGAGGTCTTTCTACCCGCCGACCGAGTGGTGGAGATCGTCGACCTCGGGCAGGTGCCCACCGGCTACATCGCCGGAGTATTTGCGTGGGTGCTGCCGGCGCTCGGCAATATCTACGTCGGAATCGCCCGGCGTGCCCTCGACGTGGCGATCGCGACGGCACAGTCACGCACTGCGGTCAGCCTGGGCGGGGAGACCGTGGCCCACAAACCGTTCATCCAATATCACGTCGCCGAGGCCGAACTGGCTCTGGAAGGAGTGACCGGCCAACTGGATTCGCTCACCACCGCATTGACCGCCGGTGACGATCTCGGTGACCGCGCGTTGCTGAGGCTATTCGCCGCCAAGGAGAACGGCACCAGAGTGGCCCGCACAGTCACCGATCTGGCTCTTGACATCGCCGGAGCCGGATCATTGCACCGCAGTGGCGAACTCGAACGCCTCTACCGCGATGTGCGGGCCGGCAGCTTCCATCCGCCGAACGCCGACGCGATCCGCGCCTACGTCGGCGGATACGCCCTCGGTCTGCTCTGAATCCTGTCAGTTTCTGATCGTCGGGTTTCGTTCCCGCGCAACGATATCGGTGCGCGGGAACGAAATGATCGCGGGAACGAAATGATTACGTGGAATCCGATGCCGCATTGGCCTTCGACGCCGAGCGGGCTAAGTCGGCCAGCAGTGGCGGCACATCCATCTCGGCGACGACGGCTTCGATGAACGTCATACGTGCCGGGTCAGCGGCCGCAGCCGCGAATGCCGCATCGAGTTCCCCCGGAGTGGTGGCCCGAAACGTCTGAGCCTTCGGAACGCCAAGTGCGGCGGGGATCTGCAGCCAATCCCACGCGACGATGTCGTTGTAGTACGCCTTCTCCCCATGAATGGCGCGCTCCACCGTGTAGCCATTGTTGTTGACGATCACGATTACCGGGCTCAGCCCCTCTCGGCCGAATGTGCCGATCTCCTGGATCGTCAATTGTGCTGCGCCATCGCCGATGATGAGCACTGGCCGCCGGTCGGGTTCGGCGACGCCGGCACCCAGCGCCGCGGGCAACGTGTAGCCGATCGACGCCCACAACGGTTGACCGATGAAGGTGACTCCGGCAGGCAGGCGATGTGCGGCCATTCCGTAGAACGAGGTGCCTTGGTCGGCCAACACGATATTGCCCGGAGTGAGGACGGCGGAGAGCCTGTCCCACAACACTTCCTGCGTGAGACCCGTATCAGACGGCACGTCGATGCCGGTTCGGTCGTCGCGTTCGGGTATCCATCGTGTCGCTGCGCCGGTGCGCTGCGACACGATGGCGGTGAGTGCGTCAAGCGCGGCCCGCATATCGAGTGGCGCGAATACGGCGTCGCCGACCTTCGCCGAATGCACGCCGAGCGTGATCGTCCGTGCCGGATCGATACGCTGGCTGAAAAATCCGCTCACCATGTCGGTGAATTGCACACCCGCCATGATCAGTACCGGTGAATCCTCGACGGCGCGGCGCACGCTCTCTTCGCTGGCGGCACCGGCATAGATGCCGGCGAAGTTCGGCCGACTTTCGTCGAGCAGGCTTTTGCCCCACATCAGCGTGGCATAAGGCAGGTTCCCGGTGGTCAATAGCGCATCGAGCGCGTCGATCACCCCGAGTCGGTGCACGAGTAGATCGGCGAGAACGGTGACGTCCTTATCGGCGATGAGGGCTGCGGCGGAGTCGGTGAACAGCGATAACGCGCGCGGACTCGAACCACCGGTGCGCGGGGTGAGTGGTTCGAGCGGCGGTTCGGCCGGGAAGCGTGCGACATCGGTGGAGATCAGCAGATATCCCGGCAGCTTCTGCTCATGCACCTCCAACAGCACACGATCGATGTCGCGGGTCGCCGTAGCGGGAGCCAGATTAGCCTGGGCGCAGGTGAATTCGCGCGCAGCACGCTGAAAGTGCTCGAAATCGCCGTCGCCGAGTGAATGGTGAATGATGCGGCGCGCGGCCTGAGCGTCCTTAGACGGGGCGCCGACGATATGTACCACGGGGACATGCTCGGCGTAGCTGCCCGCGATCGCATTCGCGGCAGAGAGTTCCCCCACGCCGAAGGTGGTGACCAGTGCCGCCATGCCGCGTAGCCGCCCGTAGCCGTCAGCGGCATAACCCGCGTTGAGTTCGTTGGCATTACCCACCCAGCGCAAACCGGGGTGGGCGATGATGTGGTCGAGAAATTCGAGGTTGAAGTCGCCGGGTACACCGAAGATTTCGGTGACGCCGAATTCGGCGAGCCGATCGAGCAGATAGTCGCCGACACAATAGTCCGTCGTGGTCATTCTTCTGTAGTCCTCTCGTGAAGGTGCGCCGACACCGTCGCCCGCGAGATCTTGTGGATCGCGGCGGGCGGTGTCGGTGTCGACGCTACGACGAGAACGCTCACGATGGGAGGTGTAGCGCCGTGATCGACGCGCACCTCGCCCCGATCACGGGATTAGTCCGGATCCGTCACCGCCGAACGGCCACTGGTTACGGCCGGTGTCCTCGCGTTGCTGCTCGGGTACGGTCGTCTGCTCCTTGTCGACGGTGCTACCGAGCGTCACTTGGACGGTTCTGCTCTGGCCGTTACGGGTCAGTGTGACGGGAACCGTTTGTCCCGGAACGTGGGTGAGAATCTGTGCCATGAGGTCGGCGTAGTTGCTGATAGGTGTACCGGCGACCTTCGTGATCACATCGCCCGAGCGGATACCGGCCTTGGCCGCCGCGCCGCCCGAGGTCACCGCGCTCACCGGGGCTCCGGTAACCGATGCCGCCGAGGAGTCTAGCGAACCGGATACGCCGAGCACCGGTTTGGTGGCGTGGCCATCGCGCAGCAGTTCTTCGGTGATGCGTTTGGCGGTGTTGCTGGGAATAGCGAAGCCGAGACCGAATGCCTGCACCCCGCCGTTGCTGGCGTCGCCGGTATCCACCGCGGAGTTCACCCCGATCACCTGACCGGCGAGATTCACCAGCGGGCCGCCTGAATTGCCGGGGTTGATGGCGGTGTCGGTCTGCAGCCCGTTGTAGACGGAGACCGCGTTGCCCTGCTCGTCGCCGGCGGTGACGGTACGCGAGAGCGCACTGACGATGCCGGAGGTGACGGTGTTCGAGAGGTTTTCGGGGCTACCCACCGCCACCACCTGCTGGCCAACCTGCAGCGTGCTCGAATCGCCGATCGTGGCGGGCGTGAGCCCCGATGCGCCCCGCAGTTTCACGACGGCGAGATCGTAGGAGGGGGAGGTGCCCTGGATGGTCGCCGGATAGGTGTTGCCGTCGGGCGTAGTCACCTGGATGGCGGCGCCGGTCCCGGCACCGGTGACGACATGGTTATTGGTGAGGATGTAGCCGTCGGGGGTGAGGATGATGCCGCTGCCGACGGCGGTGCCCTGCGACGTGCTCACCTTGATGTCTGCCGTCGATCGAGAAGCAACCCGCGCCGCATAGGTGACCGAGCCGGGTGAGAGCTTCGCGGTGTCGGTGGCCACGGCAGGAGCCGATGCGATCACCGGCGTCGACGTGCGGTGATCGATCAGGGCGTATCCGCCGACGCCGACGGCGCCGCCGATGAGCCCGGCGAGTGCCGCGACCGCCACGATCGGCAGCACCGACCGGCGGGGGGCGGCCGGGTGCACCGGGTGTTGCGGTGCGGTGTGCGACGGCGCTGTGCCGACCGACGCATCCGGTGTGAAAGTGTGGTTATGCCAACGGCTCTGGTCATCGATAGGGTCGGCCGCCGGGTACGTGTGGGGCCTTCCGAAGGGCGTTGTGCCCGGTTCGTCGGAGCTGTTCGTGTTCATATCGACCACAGTGCAGATCGCGGCTGAGAAAAAATTCAGAGCATCTCGAGGGATTTGCTGACAACTTTCCTTGAGACATCCGTGAAACGGGGAGACGGTTGTCACTCACATGGGCTCGGGACGGAAGCCGGTTCACCGCAACACCTCGGGGAGGTCGATCTGTCGCGCGTGGGGGAGTCGTCAACCGACAATCCGTCAGTTGCCTCTCATCAAGGTGCCCAGCACAGTTGCTTCATGAGTACTGGTGTACCTACCGGCAGCCCCGACGCACACGTGTCGCAGCTCGACTACGGCGACAAAGTATTCGCCGTCGAGCCCGGTGGCAATGAACCGATTCCGCTCCAGGCGCGCCACGGCAAGCCGCGCGGTCTGTTCTGGACATGGACGGCGCCCAATCTCGAATTCGCCACGATCTTCGTGGGTGTCCTGGCGGTGCAAGCATTCGGTCTGTCGTTCTGGCAGGCCGTCATCGCAGTGTTGTTCGGCAACGCGCTCGCCAGCGTCGCTCACTATGTGCTCTCGGCCGACGGACCGCTGCACGGGGTGCCGCAGATGGTGCTGGGGCGGCTGCCCTTCGGATATCGGGGCAACATTCTGCCCGCCACATTCATGGCGGTGATGTGCGGCGTCGGCTGGTTCGCCACCAACAGTGTGAGCGGGGCTTTCGCGCTGGCGACGCTGTTCGGCCTGACCCCGTTGGCCGGCCTGATCATCATCGTGCTCGTGCAGACCGCCTTTGCCTTCTTCGGCCACAACCTGGTGCAGCGGTTCGAGCGGATCGCCGCCCCGATCCTCGGCGTCATCTTCCTGATCGGCGCGGTCATTATCTTCAGTAAATCCCACCTGAACGCGCCCGCAAGTAGCGGCGGATTCTCGATGTCGGGGTTTTGGCTGACCGTTGGAGCGGCCTTCGGTTACACCGCCGGCTGGACTCCCTACGCCGCGGACTACACCCGTTACCTGCCGCCGACCGTATCCCGCCTACAGACCGGATTATTCGCTTCGGTGGGGCTGTTCCTATCGTGCACGGTCCTCATGTTGGTCGGTGCCGCGTCGGTCACGATCGGTAAGGCGGCGTCGGATAACCCGACAGAGGCATTCACCGCTAACCTGCCGACGGCGATCGCCGACCTCACGCTGCTTGCCATCGCGGTGGGAGCGATCGCGGCCAACGCGATCAACATCTACTCGGGGGCAATGGCTTTCGTGACGATGGGCTTCAAGCTGCCGGTGAATACCCAGCGGGCGCTGGTGACGGTCGCATTCGGCGTCGCCGGGTTCGCCGTCGCATGGTGGGCACTGCCCGACGCCGCCTCCTCCTATGAGGGATTCCTCCTGCTGGTCGCTTACTGGATCGGACCATGGCTGGGTGTTGTATTCGCCGATAGTCTGCTTCGCAAGCAACCGCCTTCCCTTGCCGTGCTTTACGATTCGCGATATACCAACTGGGGCGGATTCGCGGCCTTCGTCATCGGATTGATCGGCTCGGTGCTGCTTTTCTGCAACCAGGAGAAGTTCGTCGGCTATGTGGTGCGCGTTGTCCCCGAACTCGGCGATATCGGAGCTTTCGTCGGATTCGCAATCGCATTCGTGGCGTATGTGATCCTCGCGCGGTCCGCGGTGGAGAAAATCGGGCGTAGCCACCACGAGTAGTCACCAAGACCCGGGGTCCGGTTCGGCGTAGCGGTATGCCGGACCGGACCCTGTTCCAATCCGGGTTCCAATCCGGCAGTGCTAGTGGGCGGTGGGTGCCGTGGCGTGGGCGGCTCGTGCGGCGGCGAAGGCCAGCAGAACCGGCGTGTACATGGCCGGCTGAGTCGGATCGAAGCCGAGCACACCTCGGATGCGTTCGAGCCGCTGATACAGACTTTGCCGGCCGATATGCAGCACCTCCGCGGAGCGGGTCGCGCTGCAGCCGTGTCGCAGATGGATTTCCAGGGTGTGGGCCAACTGGGTCGATGCGATGGTGTCGTGACGTACCAGCGGGTCGATGAGTGCTCGCAGATCGTCGCGCGCGCTGGCACTCACCGCGCGCATGGCCGCATCGGCGGCCAGCGATCGTGCCGTGCATACGCGTGCGGGCCAGGGGCCCTCGCGCATGAGTTCGACGGCGATGCCGAGGCGCTCCGCACATTCACGCATCGCTCCGGCCACCGCCAATGCCAGCGCCGGCCCTGGGCCGACGCCGCCGAGGCGGCTCGCGTTGCCGACCACCGCGATAACCCGACCGCCGAGGTCATTGCCATCGGCGAGGAGCGAGGCGATCTGCTCAACGACGTCGTCGCCGTCGGTGGGTGTGGGCACCACAACCAGTCCGTACACGGTGGCGTCGACGGTGGCCTGTACCAGCCCGCCGAGCCCGGAGAGCGCACCGGCCAATGCCGACTCCGCCATTCGGGGGTCGGGTGAGTCCGCGACCACCGGAATCAGCTGCGCCGACGCCGCTGTCGACGCGCCCGACGAGGCGAGCCGGGCCAAAAGATCGGCCCGCCGGATGGGGCGGCCCTCCAGTAACTCTTCGATCAGTTTCACCCCGACGGCCGAGCGCCCGCTACCCGATCGGGTGAGCGCGGTACCCAGCGGCCCGGCGGCGCAATCAAGTAGTGTCGCAACGAGTTCCGATGATATTGATGCGTGAGTTGGCCCGGCGATCACCCGTGCGATTTCGCGGCCACGCATGATGACGGGTGCCTGGGCGACGGCAGTGTCGACGACCCGCCAGGCGGAACGGTCGTCATCCACCCCGTGTGCCGCCAGTAATGCGCCGGTCGATCCGACCAGCACGATCGGGCAGCGTGCGACCTCGGAAATATGGGCAAGCATGCCCGCGATCCCCGTCGCCGCGACAAGATCGTGATGCAGCGCCGCATCGAGTGTGCTCCGTATTCGGAGGTCGCCGAGCTCACCGGTGACGATCGCCGTGTTCGCGTGTCGGCATACGTCGATGAATGGCAGGATACGGCGCAGTTCGATGATCGGCAGATGCCGTGCGGAACCTTCCCGCACCATTTCGTCGGGCACCGTTTCGAAGGTGCGGCCCACCTCGAACGCCACTCCGGCGACACCGCGTTCGGCGAGGTCACGCACGTAATGCCGGCGCGTACCGGCGTCCAGACCGGCCAGGCCAAGCCCGGTGGTCAGTAAGAGTTCGCCACCCGTCAATAGCGGGCCGATTTCGAAGATTTCACTCGAATGGACCCAGTTCACCCGCGTGTTGAGCCGGTCATGCGCGGTGAGAACATGCGGGTCGGCATCCGCCAGGAATTCGGCGACGATTCGCGCAAGCGTCGGGGTGGTGTTCTCCCGCGCCCTGGGTGACTCACTGACGTGCATGGAAAGACGATATGCACGTCGGGCGCCGACCGCGACATGACGGACTGTCGGTTGTCGCCGCGGCGATCGGGGGAGCATCCTCGGGGGTATGTCTGCGAGTCGGGGATCTGTGCACGGAGTTGACTTGGCGAGCCTCGTGGACGTCGCGTACGCGCAGGCGCGTGCGGGGTTGGCCGAAGGTGGTATTCCGATCGGCGCGGCACTATTCGCGGCCGACGGCACCCTCCTTGGGGAGGGGCGAAATCGTCGCGTGCAGCACGATGACCCATCCGTGCATGGCGAGACCGACGCGTTCCGTGCCGCCGGCCGGCAACGTGACTATTCCTCCACGATCATGGTCACCACGCTCGCTCCCTGCTGGTATTGCAGTGGCCTGATCCGCCAGTTCGGTATCGGTGCGGTGGTGGTCGGGGAGAACCGCACCTTCACCGGCGGCGAAGAATGGTTGCGCGAGCTCGGCGTCGACGTCACGATTGTCGACGACGAGCGTTGCGTGAGCATGATGACGGAATTTATCGCGGCGCGACCTGCGCTGTGGAATGAAGATATCGGCGTAGTAGATGCGGGAGTGCGATGAGTGACGTGCAGTCGGGGCAGAGTCCGATTCTGACCGTGGACCTGCAAGCGTGGCGGTCCGGTGGTGCGGCCGCGGAGGAAGTGCGTGCGGCCGTCGACGAGTCGTTGCAGCGGGCCGGTTTCCTGCTGGTGACCGGGCACGGCATCGATCCGGCGCTACCTGCGGCGTTACGTTCGGCCGCCCGCGAGTTCTTTGCCTTGCCGACCTCGGTAAAGCAACAGTATGCGGTGAGTGTCGGCGGGCGCGGCTGGATCGGCCCCGGGCTGGAAGCCAATGGCTACGCCGAGGGCACCGAGACGCCGCCGGATCTTAAAGAGACCTACAACTCGGGGGCGCAAACCCCGGTGGGAATTCCGGAGGTGGACGCGTTCTGGTTTGCCCCCGATGTGTGGCCCACCGAAACCCCGGGACTACGAGAGCAATTCACCGCGTGGACCGCACAATGCAAGGCGCTCTCCGATGACCTGCTGGCGCTGATGGCGGCGTCGCTCGGACTCTCCGGAGATCAAAATCCTTTCCGCGACTTGGCCGGGCATGCCACGTGGACGTCGAATATCAATCATTATCCGCCGCTGACCGTGGTCGGCGAGCCGGAGCCGGGGCAGTACCGGATCGGGCCGCACACCGATTTCGGTACGGTCACCGTTCTCGACCGCGAGCCGGGGGCCGGTGGTCTGCAGGTGTACAGCGAGGAGGGCGGCTGGGCCGACGCGCCATATGATCCGTCGGCGCTGACCATCAACATCGGGGATCTGATCGAGTACTGGTCCGGTGGTCGCTGGCCCGCAGGTCGCCACCGTGTGCTTCCGCCGCAGCCTGATGCGCCCGAAGAGGACCTCGTATCGTTGATCTTCTTCTACGAACTCGACCACGATGCGGTCGTCACGCCGCTCGAACCGCCATTGGGTACAGTGTCGGGGCGTCCGCCGGTGATTGCCGGTGAATTCATCGCCGAGCGGTTGGACGCGATCACCATCGGATAACGGCGAGTAGTTGCGGAAGGGCGGTGTCGGCGCGGCGGAAACGAGATCCGCACGGCGACACCGCCCTTCATCGCACCACTCGTGATTACACCGCCAGGATTCGGCGGCCCGCGGCGATGAGTGCGGAATCCTCCTGGGGCGGATGCACCCGCACGCACAACACGTCACGCAGGTGCCGCTCCAGGCTGTTATGCCGGGTCAGGCCAGGATTGCCGAGAGCGGCAACGGCGGTCTGGACGGCATTCACCACGGCGCGGGCCACAGCCACCTTGATCACCGACAACTGCGCACCGATTCCCGGTTCTTCGTTGAGAGCCCGTGTCAACGCACCGAAGAGCAACGTTTCCGCGATGGCGATCTGGGTGTCTATCTCGCCCGCGACGGCCTGGATACGTTCGGTGGTCGCGATCGGCCGGCCCAGTGCGCTGGGCACGCGGTTCTGTGCGAAATCGACGAATGCCGCGCGTGCGGCGCGTGCGACTCCGATGTAGAGGGCCGAGTGACCGAAGCTCCACAGCCCCGCATTCGCGGCCGGATCCCGGTAGACGCCATCGACTTTCGGAATCTCGATGAAATTCTCCAGCGGAACGCGCACATCGGTGTACGTCACGTCATGGGTGTTCGAGGCACGCAACCCCAGGTGATCCCAGGTGTGGCGCCAGGTGATTCCAGGGGAATCACCTGGTAGGACCACATGGCCTACCCGGCCGTCGTCGGCGAGAGCCCACACGATGTGGTAGGCGAGGGCTTCGCCGCCCGTCGCGAATACCTTGTGGCCCTGCAGAATCCATTCCTGGCCGGCGCGGGTGACGGTGGTGGTCGGTAATCCGCCGCGAGCGGGGGCACCGAGGTCGGCTTCGGCGCGGATCGCATTGATCAGGGCCGGCTCGGTCAGCGACCGGGTGAGCAGGTCATCGTAGACCGCTCGCGGCCAATGCCGAGTCGAGGCGTGGGCGGCGTGCCCGGCAAGAGTATTGGCGGCCAAGAGGGCGACCGAGGGATCGCCTTCGCCCAGCGCGATGAGGATACGTGCCGCCTCGGCCGGGCCCAGGCCGGGTCCGCCGAACTCGGTTCCGACTGTCGCGGTGAGTAATCCGGCCCGGTGTGCGACGAGCAGTCCGGCCGTGGGGATCTCGCCGCTGCGGTCATATTGCTCTGCGGTCGCAGCCACCTGCGCGGTGACCTCGGCCAGTGCGGCGGGTGACAGATCGGGTGCGGGGAATCTGGTGAGCGTCTCCGATGTGGTGGTCATGCGCCCGCCTGCGCCAGCGCACCGAGGTGCTCGGCCTGCAGCCGGCCGCGCGTACCGGTGGCCGCCCGATGCGCTAATTCCTCACGGACGAGCGGGATCACGTACCGGCCGTAGTCGATGGCGTCATTGAGGGTGTCGTAGCCGCGGATGGACACCAGATCGGCGCCGAGATCGATGTAATCGAGGATCGCTGCGGCGACGGTTTCCGGGGTGCCGACGAGTGCGGTGGAGGCGCCCGCAGCATTAGTCACCGCGGTGGTGCGCGTCCACAGGGCTCGGTCGTAGATCTCCTTCGTGTTGGCGAAGTCCAGTGCGCGTTGCGATCCCACATTCTGCGGAGCGCCGGCGAACCGGCCGGAGGCGGCGCGGGCCTTCTCATGAGTCTGCGCGATCTTGGCGACGTACTCGTGGGCCTTGGCCCATGCCAAATCCTCGGTCCGGTCGATAATCGGCCGGAAGGTCACCCAGATTCGGGGCCGGTCAGTGCGGCCGTGTGCGGCTGCGATGGAGTTGACGCGCTCGATCTGACTCTTGATGTCGGCCAAGGGTTCTCCCCAGAAACTGAAGATATCCGCCTTGGCGCCGCCGATAGCGAAGGCCTCGTCTGAGGAGCCGCCGATGGATACCGGGATGGTTGCGCCGTAAGGCGCGAAACCTGGTCCGAAATTGTCGAAATCGTAGAATTCGCCCCGGTAATCGAATGGGGTGGTGGTCGTCCACGCCTGGCGCAGCAGATCGATGTATTCCGAGGATCGGGCGTACCGCTGGGATTTGGTTAACCGGTCGCCGTGGCGGGCCTGCTCGGCGTCACTGCCGCCGGAGATGATGTGCACGAGTGCCCGGCCCTCGGTCAGCTGATCGAGGGTGGCCAGTTGTTGGGCCGCGACCAGCGGGTGAGTGGTGTTGGGCCGCAACGCGACGATGGGACGAAGCCGTTCGGTCAGCTGTCCGACGGCCGATGCGAGGACGAAGGAATCGGCACTATTGGTCGCGTACGGCAGCAGGGTGTAGTCATAGCCGCCGTCCTCAAGTGCTCGCACGTAGCGGCGAAAATATCCGACGTCGATCCCCCGGGTGGGGATCGGATTGAGCTCGGTGGACGGATTGAGATGGGTCAGGCTGATGAATTGGGCGGTGGGGGAGGCTGTATCGGGAATTGTTGAGCTTTCGGCAACCATTGTCGTTCCTTGTCTGTCGGTGACCGGCTGGGGCGTGTGCGAATCTCTCGGGCGTTGAGTGGCGGGTGGGGATCGGGCTGACGGTCGACATCAGTTAGCGGTTGAATTAG
>JASGFW010000112.1:0-12725 GCA_047605305.1 Gordonia sp. (in: high G+C Gram-positive bacteria) | reverse complement strand
GCCGCCCTCGTGCTGACCGGCCTGTACTTCGCCCAGGGGTTGCCGTTCGGGTTCTTCACTCAGGCGGTGCCGGTGGTGTTGCGGCGCGCCGGATTCGGTCTTGTGGAGATTAGCGCCGCTGGCATGCTGTTCGCCCCGTGGGCGGTGAAGTTTCTGTGGGCGCCCTATGTGGACCGTTACGGCACCCGCAAACGCTGGTTGATAATCCTTCAATTAGTCACCGCAGCAACCACTTTAGTTCTCGCCACACTCGACTACTCGACAACCCTGACCTGGCTGTTCGCAGGCGTCGCCGTTATCAATGTGGCGTCGGCAACCCAGGATGTGGCTACCGACGGGCTCGCGGTGCGGCTGCTCGATGAGCGTGGCCGCGGCCTGGGTAACGCCATCCAGGTTGGCGCATACCGGATCGGGATGATCGTGGGCGGCGGCGGGCTGCTGTGGCTCTACGGGGTGGCGGGGTGGCGCGTACTGTTCGTCACGATGGCGGCCCTGCTCCTCCTCGCGACGCTGCCGGTGTACCTGCTCGATGAGCCACCGATCACGAGAACCCACACGACCGGCGCGCTCGCGTTGAGCGGCGCCTGGATCACACGGCTGCGTCGGCCCGGCGTGCTCGCCTTTCTGGGATTGCTCGTTGCCTTCAAATTCGGTGACTCGATGGTGTCGGCGGTGGTCGGCCCCTACCTCGTCGACAACAACTTCACCATCACCGAAATCGGTTGGATCAAAGGCGGTTTAGCGTCGGCGGGTGCACTCGCGGGTGCCGCTGCGGGCGGGGTGGTGGCCGCACGGCTGGGCCGGCGCCGCGCGCTGCTCATCACCGGTGTCGCCCAAACCGCGAGCCTCATCCTCTATTTCCTCTCCGCGCTCGGTGTCGGCGGATTCGCCCTCATCGTGACGGCGACCATAGCCGAGCATGTCCTGGGTGGCGCGGCAACTGTCGCGCTGTTCGCGCTGATGATGGATGCGAGCGAAGCCGCACACGCGGGCACCGACTACACCCTGTACGCGTGTGCAGTAGTGGCTGCGCAGGGTGTGGCCGGGCTCGCGGGCGGTGCGATCGGCGATTTCGCCGGATATCCCGCACTTTTCGGAACCGGATTCGTACTGTCGGCGATCGGATGTGCGGTGCTCGTCGTCGGCCTGCGGCGGAGTAAGGCGATCAAAGACACCACTTTTACGCAGAAACACCGGCATTGAGGTGGTGTTTCTGTCGAAAAGTGGTGTGTTTACCGATAGCCGGTTACCGGAGGTCGGATAGTCGTGCGGTCAACTCGGCGGTGGTGGCTGCCGCCCCGAGACGCCACAGCGAGTCGAGCGAATCCGCATACGCCTCGGTGAACCGCACGGAGTCGACGAGGTCACCGAAGACGCCGCGCACGCGCAGAAAGGCGAGCGGATCGTCGTCGAATCGTCGTGCGGCGGCGGTGAGTTCGGTGCTGCGGTGGTCGACCACCGTGATCGGTTCACCCTGCTCATCGATGCCGGCGGCATAGCGGGCCCACGCCGCGACGACGAGAGCACTGCGCCGCAGCTCGCCGCCAGCGGCCAACTGATCGCGTATTACCGGCAGCAGGAAGGTCGGAATCCGGTTGGAGGTGTCCGCGCACAGGCGGGAAAGGGTGTCCCTGACATGGGGATTGGCGAACCTGGCGATGAGGGTGCGCTGATAGTGATCGAGGTCGATCCCCGGTAGCGGACCGAGCGTCGGTGTGGCCTCTTCGGTCAGATAGCCGAGGAGGAATTCGGCGAATAGCGGGTCTTGGGCCGCCTCGTGGGTGTAGCGGTGGCCGGCCAGATAACCAAGAAAGCCGATCGCCTGGTGACCTGCGTTGAGCAGCCGCAGCTTCATCGACTCATAGGGGCCGACGTCGTCGACTAACTGCACGCCAACATTTTCCAAGGCGGGCCGGCCGTTACTGAACCGGTCCTCAAGCACCCATTGGATATACGGCTCGCACACCACCGGCCACCGGTCGACGACACCGAACTCCTGCACCAGTCGGTCGCGGTCGGCATCGCTGGTGACCGGGGTGATGCGATCGACCATCGAATTGGGAAATTCGACTGATGTCCGGATCCATTCGCTCAGCTCGTGATCGATGACTTGTGCTGCGGTGCTTACCGTACGGCGGGCCAGGTCACCGTTGCCGGCGATGTTGTCGCAGGACACCACGGTGAAGGGTGGCGTACCGGCAGCACGACGCGCCGCCAACGACCGCACCAGCAGCCCGACCGCCGTCCGCGCGGTGGTGTGGCCGGTGAGGTCGGCGCGCAACGCGTCGTCGATCACCACCCTGCCGGTCGCCTGTTCGACGTGATAGCCGCCCTCGGTGATGGTCAGTGACACGATTCGGGTCGAGGGTGAACTCAGCAGTGCCACAACCCGATCTGGGTCATCGGGGGCGAAGAGATAGTCGACGATCGATCCGATGACGCGCGGCGTGAGAGAGCCATCGGCCTGCTTGGTCACCACCGTGTACAGGTGATCCTGAGCGGTTAAGGCGTCGTGCATCGCGGTGTCATGGGGGAGTAACCCGACACCGGTGATGCCCCAGCTGCGGTCTCCGTTACCCAGTAGGTCATCGAGGTAGACCGCCTGGTGGGCGCGGTGGAATCCGCCGACGCCGATATGAACGATCGCCGGCGCCACGTCATCGGCGTCGAAACGTGGAATATTCACCCGCGGATCGAGATCGGCGAGGGTCTTGCGTCGTAACGCGGGCATGGGTCTCCTTATGGATACAGACACGGGTGGATATGAACACGGGGTTGAGCAGTTGGGGGAGCGGTGAGCCCCTACGGCGAGTGCTGTGGGGGAGCGGCGATGGTGTGGCGCACGGTGAGATGCGTCGGTAATACGATGTCGTCGACGGTGCCGCCGTGCAGCAGTGTCACGATCTGTTCGGCCGCTACCACGCCCATCTGCCGTGCGGGTTGTGCGATGGTGGTGAGTCCGGTGAGTTCGGCCATCGGGTGATCATCGATGGCGATCACCGACATCATCTCGGGTACTGCGACACCGGCCCGCCGTAGCGTCCGCAGGGCGCCGATGGCTACTTCGTCGGAGAAGCAGAAGGCCGCGGTCGGCGGTTGCTCCAGGCTGAGCAGCTGTGCCATCGCGTCGGCGCCGCCTGCGATGCCCCACGGCGCCGTGGCGGTGAGTTCGGGCGCTGGGTCGATACCGACGGATGCCAGGGCATCGCGGTATCCGGTCGTACGGTCATCGTCGGCGGGCCAGGACCGATGGTCGGGATCGGTGGTGCGGATCAAGCCGATTCGTCGGTGGCCGGAACGGATGAGTTGATTCACGGCTTGGCGAGCGGCCAGATGGTCATCGATGGTCACCGACGGGACACCCGCGAACCGTACCGATACGGTGACCAGCGGGATCGGTAACCGTGAAACTGCTTGAATGGCGGGGGTATCGAGGGGGAAGCTGACGGCGATCAGGGCATCGACACTGCGGTATGCCCGGGACTCGGTAAAGAAGCGGTTGCGGTCGTCGGAGGTTGGCGCGCAGTGCAGGACGACCTCGATACCGCGGGTTCGGAGCACCTCTTCGGCGCCGGCGATGACACTGGAGTAGTACCAGGAGTCGGGCCATGGCAGCACGATGCCGACGCGGGTCGCCGGGCGATCGTCGGGAGGCTCCATCTGATAGCCCAGCGCGGCCGCCTCGGCGCGCACCTTCTGCTGTGTTTCCCATGCGACGCCGGGTGTGCCGCGCAGTGCCCGCGACACCGTTGAGACCGACATGCCAAGGCTGTCGGCGATCGCTTTCATCGCAACCTGTTTCTTCGGGATCACGCATCGATCATGGCATAGCGGGCCGGAGAAGTCGTGCAAATATTTGCAAACCAGCAGTTGTGTCCGTTAAGCCATTGTGTCCGAACAAGTATTGCGAAAGCACTTGTCTCTGGCGCGCAACGATGTACCTTGAATGAGGCGTGAATCACCGGAGAGTGATCGGCAATATTTGCAAAGCAACGGAGGATGTTTATGACAGTGCGCGATTCCGACCTGGCGCAGGCGGACGGTTTACCCGGATCAGCCCCGCAGTGGTGGCGGGAAGCGGTTGTCTATCAGATGTATCCGCGCAGTTTCGCCGACGGGAATGGCGACGGAATCGGGGATCTTATCGGCGCACGTGAACACCTGGATCATCTTTCGGAGCTGGGCGTCGACGCGGTTTGGCTCAATCCCTGGTACAAGTCCCCGATGGCCGACGCCGGGTACGACGTCGCCGACTACCGTGAGATCGACCCTGGCTATGGCGATCTGGAGACCGCGGAGCGGTTCATCGCCGACGCCCATGCGCGTGACATCCGCATCATTGCCGATATCGTGCCGAATCATGTGTCATCCGAGCATGTGTGGTTCCAGGCCGCGCTGCGCGACGAGCCGGGTTACCGGGACCGTTTCATCTTCCGCCAGGGCCGCGGTGCGGACGGATCGCAACCGCCGAATAACTGGGAGAGCAACTTCGGCGGTCCCGCCTGGACCCGACTCGATGATGGCTTGTGGTACCTGCATCTGTTCGCGCCGGAGCAACCCGACCTCAACTGGCGTAATCCGGCTGTGCGCGCCGAATTCGAGTCGGTGCTGCGGTTTTGGTTCGAGCGGGGCATCGATGGTTTCCGGATCGACGTCGCACACGGACTGGTCAAGCATCCGGATCTACCGGATTCGGCCCCACGATCGGCCGGAGCACAGCACGTATCCGCCCATCCCGCCTACGATCAGGACGAATTACACGAAATCTACCGGAGCTGGCGGACCATCGCGGACTCCTATGATCCGCCGCGGATCTTCGTCGCCGAGGCATGGGTGCCCAGTAATGAGCGCCTGGCCCGCTACCTGCGCCCAGATGAGCTACACACTGCCTTCCAATTCGACTTCCTGCGCGCACCCTGGCGCGCCGAGGTCATCCGGGAGGTCATTGATGATGCGATAACCCAGGTCAAGGGTGTTTCCGCACCGCCGACCTGGGTGCTGGCCAATCATGATGTGGCGCGCATCGCGACTCGCTACGCGCGTAGCCAGCCTAATCATCTCGTTGAGCCGGACTGGGAGCGGGCGCGATGGTCCAAAGAAACCCCCGATCTCGAACTCGGTAGGCGACGGGCGCGGGCGGCTGCGCTCCTGCAACTGGCGTTGCCCGGCACGGCATATGTGTATCAGGGTGACGAACTCGGCCTCGATGAATACGAGGACCTGCCGAATGAGGCTCGCCAGGATCCGATGTATCCGATGTTCGGGTTCACCGATCCCGGTCGTGACGGCTGCCGTGCGCCCATTCCGTGGGCGGGAGACGTTGCGCCATACGGATTTAGCGCCGCGTCGGCGGAGCAGACGTGGCTTCCGCAGCCGGATGGCTGGGCGAATTTCACCGTCGAACATGAAGATGCCGACCCGGATTCGATACTCAACCTGTACCGAAAGGCGTTACGTACGCGGCGCGAACTATTCCTCGGGGCACCCGATCTCGAATGGATCGCCGGGACCGATGACGGTGTACTCGCATTCCGGCGCGGTGACGCCGAATGCTGGGTGAATACCGGTGGCCCCACCGTCGATTTGCCGGCACAGGCTGAGATCATTGTGTCCTCAGATCCGCACGCCCAGAACGGAACTTTGCCCGCCGACACCGCGGTCTGGTTGACCAGGGGAGCCGTCTCATGACGCGCGTGCCCTGGCGTCGGATCCTTGCCGGCGCCGCCACGATGGCGGTGGTTGCGGCAACGGTATCGGCGTGCTCGTCGGAATCGGGGCTGCCGACACTGACATTTTACGCGCTGCCCGATAACGGAGGCGTCCCCGCTCGTGCCGAAAAGTGTGCGGCGGCATCGCATAACGCCTACAAGGTCCATGTCGAGGTATTACCGAGTAATCCCACCTCCCAGCGCGAGCAGATGGTTCGCCGGCTCGCGGCACATGACTCGTCGATCGATGTGCTGGGGATTGATGTTGTGTACGTCGCGGAATTCGCCAATGCCGGTTTCCTTCGCCCGTTCACCGACTCCGAACAGAAGGCGACTACCGCAGGGATGCTACCCGCTCCGATCAAGACGGGGATGTGGGATAGCAAGCTATATGCGGTGCCAATGACATCGAACGCGCAGTTGCTGTTCTATCGCAAGGCGGCCGTGCGTGCGGCCGGTGTCGATCCGAATTCCCCAGATTTTACCTGGGACACCATGATCAAGGCCGCCGAGTCCGCACATAAGACCGTCGCTGAACAGGGTGGTCGCTACGAGGGTTACGCGGTGTGGGTCAACGCGCTGATTCTCTCCGCCGGCGGGCAGGTACTGACCGACGCGGATAAGGGTCGGGATGCGAAACCGGGACTTGATGGTCCGGCGGGTGTTGCCGCGGCCAAGATCATCGGTGGTCTTGCCCGTTCGTCAGCCGCGCCTGCGGATTTGTCGACGGCGATGGAGGAACAGTCTCGCTCCACCTTTCAGTCCAGCAAGGGTATGTTCATGCCGAACTGGCCCTATGTCCTGGCCGCGGCTCGGTCCGCGGTGAAAAGCGGTTCGCTTGACCAGTCTGTCGTCGACGACATCGGTTGGGCCCGTTACCCGAAGGTGCGGACAGATCACGACAGTGCACCTCCGCTCGGTGGTGCGAACCTGGCGATTGGCGCCTTCTCTAAGCATCCCGAACTGGCCAGCGCGCTTGTCCGGTGTATGAGTAATCCCACCTATGCGACCCAATACATGCTCGACGAGGGTAATCCGTCGCCGTATGCCGTGACCTACGACGATCCGAAGGTTCGGACGGAATACCCGGATGCAGACCTTATTCGCGAATCGATTGCCGATGGTGGTGCACGCCCAATGACGCCGTATTACGTCGACGTCACCGGATCGATCGTCGCATCGTGGCATGCACCGAACGCGGTAACGGAATCGACGCCCGGGGCATCGGCGAAATTCATGTCCGAAGTCCTTTCTGGAAGGAGGTTGCTGTGACCACAGGTTCGTTAGCCCGCACAGCCGCGGTCAGTGGCCGGGTGCGCGGTGAACGCCGACTGGGTTTCTATCTCACCTTGCCGTCGTATGCGCTGATGCTGCTGGTCACTGCCTATCCACTCGTTTATGCGGTGGTCTTATCGCTGTATAACTACCGACTCACCGATCCGCAGGGACGCCAATTTGTTGGTCTGCAGAACTACATTGTGGTTCTTGCTGATCCGCTGTGGTGGACTGATTTCGCGACAACTCTGCTAATCACCGTAACTACGGTTGCGGTTGAATTGGTGATTGGCTTGTTTTTCGCATTTGTGATGATGCGGATTATCCGCGGACGTGGCCCATTGCGGACGGCAATCCTGATTCCATACGGGATTATCACCGTTGTCTCGGCGTTCATTTTTCGCTACGCCTTCGCGCTCGATTCGGGGTTTGTGAACACCTGGCTGGGTCTTGGTGATTTCAACTGGTTCGGTGAACGCTGGTCGGCGTTGTTTGTGATCTGTCTGTCGGAGGTCTGGAAGACGACGCCATTCATTTCGCTGCTGCTGTTGGCGGGTTTGGTGCAGGTGCCCGAGGATGTGCAGGAGGCGGCTAAAGTCGATGGGGCCTCGGCCTGGCAGCGATTGTGGAAGGTCACCCTGCCGAATATGAAGGCGGCGATCATGGTGGCGTTGCTATTCCGCACACTCGACGCGTGGCGCATCTTCGATAATCCGTATGTGATGACCGGCGGTGCCAGCAAGACTGAGACGCTCTCCTTCCTGGCGTATCGTCAGAATGTCAGTCTGGTGAATCTGGGAATGGGATCGTCAATCTCAGTCCTACTATTCCTTACCGTCGTCATCATTGCCTTCATATTCGTGAAGGTATTCAGGACCGATCTTTCGCAGGTGAGGGGCGATCAATGACGACCAGAACGAGTCGGTGGTGGACGTTCGCCGGATTGATCATCGTTGTGTACAGTTTTTTCCCGCTCGCGTGGATGATTTCGCTCGCGTTTAAGCCGCCCGCTGAGATCGTCTCCGGGCATGCGAGTTTCCTTCCGCGCAACTGGACACTCGATAATTTTACCGAGGTATTCAGTACGTCGTTGTTCACTCGGGCTCTGATCAACTCGATCGGAATCGCGTTGATCGCTACAGGATTGTCGGTAGTTGTCGCGATGTTCGCTGCGTATGCGATTGCGCGGCTGGAGTTCCGTGGTAAGAAGGTGTTACTGTCGCTGGCTCTGGGCATCGCGATGTTTCCGCAGGCATCGCTGGTCGGACCGCTCTTCAATATGTGGCGCGGGTTTGGGATCTTCGATACGTGGGTCGGGCTGATCATCCCGTACGTGACATTCGCATTGCCGTTGTCGATCTGGACGATGTCGGCATTTTTCCGGCAAATTCCGTGGGAAATGGAGCATGCCGCGCAGGTCGATGGCGCTACCGCATGGGAATCGTTCCGTAAGGTAATCGTGCCGCTTGCGGCTCCGGGCGTCTTCACCACCGCGATTCTGACATTCTTCTTCTGCTGGAACGATTTCCTTTTCTCGATGTCGCTGACCTCCACCGATAGCGCTCGGACTGCTCCGGCGGCTCTGGCGTTCTTCCAGGGCGCATCGTATTTCGAGTCGTCCGTGCCCTACGTGATGGCGGCTTCGGTCATTATCACGATCCCCGTCATCATCTTGGTCCTCGCCTTCCAACGGAAGATCGTCGCGGGCCTTACTTCCGGAGCTGTGAAGGGATAGCCCAATGGCCTCAATCACCATCAACCACATCGTCAAGCAATACGGTGACGGCACTGCGGCCGTCGACAACGTCAGCCTTGACATCGCCGACGGCGAATTCATGATCCTCGTCGGACCGTCCGGCTGTGGAAAGTCAACGTTGCTTCGCATGATCGTTGGACTAGAGGACATCACGTCGGGAGATATCGAGATCGGCGGCCGGAGGGTCAACGATCTCGCACCGCGCGATCGGCAACTTGCCATGGTGTTCCAGAATTATGCTCTTTACCCGCATCTGAATGTGTTTGAGAATATTGCGTTCCCGTTGCGGCTGAATAAGAAGCTGGATGAGGCGCAGATCCGGGAGCGGGTCACCGATGCCGCTAAGACGCTCGAACTGACCGAGTATCTGGACCGTAAGCCGGCGAATCTCTCTGGTGGCCAGCGGCAGCGCGTCGCGATGGGCCGGGCGATAGTCCGTGACGCTGATGCGTTTCTCTTTGATGAACCGTTGTCGAATCTCGATGCGAAGCTGCGCGGCGAGATGCGCACCCAAATCTTGCGCCTGCAGAAGAAGCTGGGCATCACCGCCGTCTATGTTACTCACGATCAGACCGAGGCGATGACTCTGGGTGATCGGGTGGCCGTCCTCAAAAGGGGTGTGCTGCAACAGGTGGCACCGCCGCGTGAGCTATACGAGAAGCCGGTCAACTTATTCGTGGCGGGTTTCATTGGCTCTCCGCCGATGAATTTCGTGCCTGCCGAGGTTCGGGACGGACAATTGGTGTTGCCGTTCGTGAGTATCGCGTTAACCGATAGATGGCGAGCGGCCACAGAGGAAGGCCGGATCTATATCGCCGGTGTGCGTCCCGGCCAGTTCAACGACGCAGCCATGGTGGATTCATCGAAACTGGAACGCGGTGCAACGTTCGACGTCAATCTTGAATTTACCGAGTGGTTGGGCAATGAGCAGTACGCGTACGTGCCTTATGACGCGCCGCGCGAGATTACCGACAAGCTGGCGGCGCTGGCGCAAGAACTCGACAGCGAGCGGATCAGGACTCAGCTGTGTGTCTCGCTCGATCCGTTGAGCCGGGTGGTCCCCGGGCAGCGCACCACGTTGTGGCTCGACACGAATCAGATCCATCTGTTCGATCCGGTGTCGGGTGAGAACCTCACCATTGAATGAATCAGCAGGGCATGAATCAGCAGGGCATGAACCGTCTGGGCATGCTCCGGAACTGCGGCTCCGGGTGGCCTCGCCGGAGCTAATTGCTCTGCCATGGGAGCTGCCGTTGGCGCGGTGGTGTGCCCCGGATGTGCCGTTACGTGATGTCTCGGTGGGCCAGAGCCGGCACCTGGTGAAGTTTGTCGAGGCCGATGGAGCGCTATGGGCGCTCAAAGAGTTATCCCCGGGGCTCGCGGTATCCGAGTACGAGGTACTGGTGTGCCTGGAGAAAATAGGTATTAAAGCGGTGCGGCCCGCGGGCGTCGTTGTGCAGCCGGCGCTCGGCGCGGCCATCCTGGTGACCCGTTATCTGATGGGATCGTGGCAGTATCGGCGGCTGTTTCTGCGGCTGCCGCCTAATCAGCCACGCCAGCGTGCCCGGCTCTATGACGCAATGGCATCACTGATGGTCGATCTGCATCGGCATGGCGTATTTTGGGGCGATTGTTCGCTGGCAAATACCTTGTTCTCGCGGGACGGCCAGGAATTGCAGGCGTGGTTCGTCGATGCCGAGACATCGATCGTCTACGACACGATCAGTGACGGCCAGCGTGCCTATGATCTCGACATTCTGGTCGAGAATGTCGCGGGTGGCCTGATCGACCTTGCGGCGCGGCTGGGCCGGCCACCGGAGATCTTCCCGACGCTCATGGAGGAGGCCGAGGGGATTCGGGCGCGTTACGAGAAGCTCTGGGAGATCCTGCACGCCGAACCGGTCTTCGCCTTTGGCGACCGGTATCGGGTCGAGAGCACGATTCGGCGGCTCAACGAGTTGGGTTTCGCGGTCGATGAGGTGTTCCTCGCTCCGCCCGCCGGTGGCGACGGCGTCAGCGGCACAGCAGGACTGCTGCAACTGCGATTGGCGGTCGGCGACCGCAGATTCTATTGCGACGAGATTCGGCGGCTCACCGGGCTGGACGTCGGTGAAGGGCAGGCACGCAGCCTCCTCGGCGATGTGCGGGCCTATCAGGCCGCGCTGCGCGAGGAGACCGGTGAGGACGTCGACATGGCCACCGCCGGTCAGCTCTGGCTGCGTGAGGTCGCGATGCCCGGTATGCGGCTAGCACACCGCGCGGTGGACGGGCGCGGTAGCGCCGTCCAGGCGTACTGCGATCTGCTGGAGTTGCGGTGGCTACTCAGTGAACAGGCGGGTCATGACGTCGGATCGGCTGTGGCGTTGGCCGAGTTGGCGCGTGATCATGCGCCGGATGGTTCGGCGGCCAGGCTATCGATCGTCGATACGCCGACGCAGCCACTGCCGGTCGTTGAGTTCGACGACTGACCTGTGCGCCGTGGATCGTGTCAGTCGCGGCACGAACCCGCACAGGGTAGGACGGAGGGAGTAAACCAGCCACCGGGAGTCGAGATGAGCCAGCACATCCTGACCGACGACGAGATCAGGCAGATGACCGACGATGAACGTCGCGACCTGATACATCGCCTGCAACGGCCGCTCGACGAGATCGGGCCGGGGCACATGGCGATCCGGCGTCTGCGCCGCACCCGGATCGGACTGATGGCCGGTGGCGCGGTGGGTTTGATTCCGTGGATCGTCTTTCTGGCACTCACGTTGCCGACCGAGTACATCGCCCACAATTGGGTGATCACCTGGGTCGGCTTCGATATTCTGCTCGTCGTGTTGATGGCAGCCACCGCGGTGCTGGGGTGGCTACGTCGACAATTGTTGGTACTCACCGGTTTTGCCACCGGAGTGCTGCTCGTGTGTGACGCGTGGTTTGACGTCATGACAGCGTCTCCGGCCGATCGATGGGTATCGCTGCTCACCGCTTTTCTCGCCGAATTGCCCTTGGCCGCGTTGCTCATCATCGGCACTGTGCGCATCATGCGGCTGGGTGCGGTGCGGCTGTGGATGCTCGAACCGAGCGCGCCGCTGTGGCGGTTGCGCGTGACGGTGGTGCACGAGCCATGACGGGCTCGTGCACCACCGGGTGGCGTGTTATTTCGGCTCGCGCAGCGCTGTTATTTTGGCTCGCGCAGCGCTGTTATTTTGGCTCGCGAAGCTCGCGGCGCAGAATTTTTCCGGTGACCGTCTTGGGTAGGTCACCCACGATCTCCACCGACCGCGGATATTTGTATGCCGCCATCTGCTCCTTACAGAAACTGATGAGCTCCTCCGGGGTTGCCTCCACCCCATCACGCAGGGAGACATAGGCTTTGACGGTTTCGCCACGGTATTCGTCGGGAACGCCGACGACCGCTGCCTCCCGGACGGCCGGGTGGGTGTAGAGCACGTCTTCGACCTCGCGTGGCCACACCTTGTAACCGGATGCGTTGATCATGTCCTTCTTGCGGTCAACGACATAGAACCAGCCGTCGGCATCCATGAATCCGACATCGCCGGTGTGCAGAGCGCCGCCGGGTATCGATTTGGCGGTGGCCTCCGGTTTATTCCAGTAGCCCGGTACCACCTGGGGACCTGCGGTGACGAATTCCCCGATCTCGCCGACTGCGACATCCTCACCGGCCTCATCGACGACGCGTACCACCGTGTTGAACACCGGCACACCCACCGACAGAGCGCCGGACGCCGGATCGACAGGGGCCCGAGTACCCAGCGGGACCGCATGAGATGGGGAGTTAGTTTCGGTCAGGCCGTAGATATTGTGGATATAGGCGCCGAAGATCTTCTCCAATCGGTCGCCCACCGCCGGGGCGATCGGCGCGCCCCCCGAGTACAGCACTCGTAGACTCTCGAAATCAGCCGGGGTGGCGCCGGGCGCCGTAGCCAGCGCGTTGAACGCGGTGATGGCGGCGACGGTGAATACCGGGCGGTGCTCGC
>JASGFW010000111.1:0-13021 GCA_047605305.1 Gordonia sp. (in: high G+C Gram-positive bacteria) | reverse complement strand
CTCCCCTGTCTCGATCAACTCCGAACTAATGTTCGATATGAAGAACACTACCCGAGACCCCCGACAAAAACCGCGAAACGGTCACCCCAGCCCAAATCTGTGGACAACCTACGACCCAGCCAATATGTTTCGCCCTGCTACTCATGGGCTACAACTGGACTGGTGAGCGCGATACTGAAGGCTTCCAGGAACGGCCTGTTCCGCGATTGCAGTCAGCATGCAAGCTCCCACCGTGCCACGACCGACGATAGCGATTCGATTCATGACTCAATTTCCCCAGATCAGCCGAACGGTTCGATGTTGTGATAGGCGCGAAAGATATTGCCTGGGTCAACATCAGTTTTAATAGCTCGCAGCCGGGCATATGCTTCCGACTCATAGGCGTTTTCGACCTGTCGTGAATCGAGGTCAACGCCGAGCGAAAAATTGAGGCTGACCCCGATCTCATTTAGCCCTATCGCGTCGAACACGCGACGGTGTGTCGCCACCACATCGGCTGCTTGAGTATTCCCTGCCAGAGGCCGGAGGCGGGTCAGGAGGCGCAACAGGTACTCGCTTCCGTACCTTCCCGCAGCCAAGGCCTCGGGGCGCGGTTGCAAAGCGCCGCCAAGGTGGTTGATTTGAGTGACCATCTCTCCTTCGAGCGAACCAGGCCCAACAAGGTCTAGGATACGATCAATGTCTGAGTGGCCAAGCCCGCCCACAAGGATGTTCGAGGCGACGTATCCCATTGGCACCAAGGGATCACTATAAATGGATCCACTGTTGATCCACGCCAAATCTCCGGTGGTATCCAAAACAGGGTGCGTTGCTCGCCGGAAGGTATTTATGGGCTCGCGGGAAGCAGTGTCAGACGCTTCCACATGAGCAATCCTTGCGTGACCCCCATAGTCACCGCGAACCTCGTGCGGCACCGAGGGTCTGTCGGGAAATGGTACTACGGCGAAGGATGTTGTGGTGTCCTCGCTTACCTCCAACGTGAGATCCAACCATTGGTGGGCGGCGTCTCGCAGATGGGGCTTACGATAGTAGAAACCTCCCCCGAAAACTTCAGGATGGTCGACCAGCTCGACTTCGAGACTCCATACGACACCAAAGTTTCCGCCACCCCCTCTAAGTGCCCAGAGAAGATCCGAGTTGTGATCAAGATCGGCTGTCACAGTCAAGCCCGACGCAGTGACGACTTCCGCACCAACCAGACGAGCTGCTGTATACCCATAGCGTCGAGCCAGAAGACCGATACCGCCTTCAAGAAGGTATCCAGCAACGCCCACAGTAGGCGAGGAACCTGACAATGGGATTAGACCAAAAGGCGCGGCTGCCTCGATAACATCACCCCACGTGGCACCGGATTGGACGGAGGCGATCTTTCGCTTGGAGTCGATGTTCACTCCGCGTAGATGAGCCGTGCTTACAAGAACCCCACCCCTTGAACTCCCCGGAATGCCATGGCCCGTGCCACGCACGGCGACCGACGATCCTGTCTTTCGGGCGTATGAAATAGCGGCGGCAATATCGTGTGTCGATGCAGCTTCAACGAACAGGTCGGGTTCGTCTTCGAATGCATTGTTATACCATGCAGGCCTAAGTGGTTGAGACATCTGGAAAATCCTCCGTAACTAGGCGGATGGCGCGTCTTCTGACGAGCTGATTCCAGTCTGCGACTAAATAGTCGGCAAGGCGAATAGCGATATTCTATCGTTCGAATAATTGTCGATTATGTTCCGCGTATGCAGACTTAGTCGGTGCTCTTAGATGTGAAACGCAGGCTGTCGTCGCCCAGGATAGTTGACGCGATGTCACTTTCGAGGTGTTCCCGAAACGCCTTCACTGCAGGACGCTCTCGTCGAACTTGGGACCAAACAAGTGACAGTGGTATCGAATCATAGTCCTGTTGATCGAGCGGCACATGCGCGAGCTCAGACCTCGCGCCTGGGACGATTCCATCGGGCAAAATAGCGACTCCAAATCGAGCTTCCACAAGATCAAGAATATCGACGGGACTAGTTGCCTCATGCTGCACTTGGAGTTGATACCTTCCGAGCAGTAAGTCCACAACACGACGCGCAGGAGTGTCACGAGGTAAACTAAGAATCCTTTGTCCCTCAAGTAGGGAAAGATCTCTTGCCCACCCCTGAGCCTCTTCAATTCTGTCACTCAGAACGATCAACTCCAGTCTGGACTTTCGTACCGGCGTGCCCATCAATTCCTCATAGTAGGCCGGTTCGCCACCAACAACCGCCAAGTCGAGCTCGCCCCGATTTATACTTGCAACGAGCTGGTCAGTTCCCGAATCCGACAGATGAATGGTCACATTAGGATGTTGTTCGGAAAAATTCGCGATCGTTCTGTAAATCGGGATTCGATCCGTCCCAAGTCCGTGGATCTTTCCGAATCTTACGACACCGATTAACCCTTTCTTGGATTCCCGCGCAATCTCATGAATTGCGGCTTCTTCGTCTAGGAGACGCTCAGCGACGGCGAGTATTCTCCGTCCAACGGGTGTGAGTTCAACCGAGCGCGACGATCTATCAAGGAGCCTCGTCTTCAGTTCGTCTTCAAGATGCTGAATCTGCGAGCTTATCCCAGGCTGGGATATATGTAGAGAACGTGCAGCTTCGGTGAAGCTCCTGGCCCGGGCCACGGCCACGAAGTACTTTAATTGGCGCAGTTCCACCATTAAACAGTACCATCTCTATCCACCAGTCACCTACGAGTCAAGTGCAGGAGCTCCGCCACGTCTCGTTCAAAGGTCACGCGACTTCTCACGAATTAGCGAAGAGACCTCGCGCAATTGTGATGGATCTGAACCGCGGATACATTCCAAATTCTGCGTATCGACAGCGTCACGATAACGCGCCACTTGCACCGAATTCCGGTCCATCGGGAAAGAACGCCGCGACGTCGACGTTACGTGCTTTCAGCTCACGTGTAACGTCCGCTTCCGTAATAATGCGCGAGCCGTCGGATGGCGCGCCTATAATACCCAAAGCGGTCAGCAACGAATGGGCCCTATCTGAAGTTTCCTGCGCTTCGTGTGCTGGGTTGGAACTTACGCGTCACCGTTGCGCCAACTGAGAGCTTGAATGACATGCCGGGACCTATTTCGGCCGTCCGTATAATGATCGCGGAATCCAACGAGTCGAATTGAGCTTCTTCACTCTCCAGGAGCGCCACCACACCCGCACAATAGCCACGGCCGGAAATTCATCACCACTGACCTGCAGGCCACCACAACACGGACCTGCACAGCGCAGCCACGCCCTCATCCCACACACCAATTTCGCGGCGGGGTTGACAGCGAGAGTCTGTGTGGTGCATCTAATCGGCAACTCGATACGGTTCGTCAACTATCAGGACCGTAAAGAGGTGGCGCGGGCGATCACACCGATCTACACCGCCCCCGATGCCGAGACCGCCCGCCGCGAATGGGAAGCCTTTCGGGATTCGGAGTTGGGTGTCAAATACCCCAGTGCTGCACAGTCTTTCGACCGAGCCTGGGACCGATTCATCCCGTTCTTGGCGTTCCCACCTGAACTACGCAAAGTCATCTACACCACCAACTCGATCGAGTCGCTGAACTACCAGCTCCGCAAGGTCATCAAGAACCGCGGTCACTTCCCGAACGATATTGCGGTCCGCAAGCTGCTATGGCTGGCGATCTGCGATATCGAGGACAAACGCGCCCGGCAACGCGAGAAGGAACGCGGCAAGCCAGCCGCCGCGCGCAAGGTTCCCGGACGGCTCGTCGAGGGCCAGGTCGTGACGAACTGGAAACAAACACTCGGCCAACTCGCCCTCGCCTACCCCGACCGCATCGAACCCCACCTCAACCGAGTCCCCGCGAGAATCACACGAAAACCAGGAGCCACGTTCTTACACAAACATCTTGACGTTCACACCACTGCCACAGCCTGCCGATGTCGACACCAAGTGTGCAGAGAGTTCGGCGACCATGCAGTAGTCAACCCAGGCGAGGTAGGCGCGGCCGCTATCGATTGCGCGTTCCCCGATGAGCAGGTCATTAACCGGAGTACCAGCCAAGGTCGTCGGCGACGATCCGCCCACGAATCGTGGATCTAGTTCCACCCACGGTGACGGCCCATCCGGTAAGGCATGCAGCGCTTCGCGCCATGGCCTTGACCTCCCCCGTCTCGATCAATTCCGAACGAATGTTCGATATGAAGAACACTACCCGAGACCCCCGACAAAAACCGCGAAACGGTCACCCCAGCCCAAATCTGTGGACAACCTACGACCCAGCCAATATGTTTCGCCCTGCTACTCATGGGCTACAACTGGACTGGTGAGCGCGATACTGAAGGCTTCCGGGATCGACGTGGTGCGCAGTGGCCGTAAACTGCTGCATGACGTCAGTCTCACCGTCCGGTCTGGTGAGCACTGGGCACTGCTGGGACCCAACGGTGCCGGGAAGTCGACGCTGATGGCGATCCTGGGGGCGCGCTCGCACCCGACCAATGGCGTCGTGGATGTACTTGGTCATCGGTTGGGCCGCGTCGATATGCGTGAGCTGCGCACCCACATCGGCCATGTCGATCCCCGTTGGCATATCGATATTCCGATCACCGCCCACGACGTGGTGCTGACCGGCTTGACGAACACCCCCGAACTCGATCGCCGCCACATCTACACCGATGCCGAGCATCGCCACGCCGACGAACTGCTGGAGCTACTCGGCATGACGCGGCGCCGTGATTCGGTGTGGCAGGTGATGAGCCAGGGCGAACGCGGCCGCACCCTCATCGCCCGGGCACTCATGCCACGGCCTCCCGTGCTGTTACTCGATGAACCGGCCACGGGCCTGGATCTCGCCGCCCGCGAGAAGCTGCTGTCGGCGATCGACCGGCTGCGTAGCGACGTCACCGATCTGGCCAGTGTTCTCGTTACCCATCATCTCGAAGACCTACCGTCAAGCACCACCCATGCGATGCTGCTCCGCGACGGGGAGGCAGTCGCTGCGGGGCCGGTCACCGCGACGCTGACGTCGGAAACGATCAGCACCTGTTTCGACCATCCGGTGGCGGTACGCCGTCACGGCGGGCGGTGGTCGGCGACGGCCGCCTGAGCCGGGTCAGGCGCTCAGCGCCAACGGGGACCGAATTGGCGGTCCCCCGCATCGCCGAGTCCGGGAACGATGTAGGAGGCGTCGTTGAGTTCCTTATCGACGGCGCCCACGACGAGGCGGACCGGATAGCCCGACTGTTCCAGCGCTGCAACACCTTCCGGTGCGGCTACCACACACACCGCGGTGATATCGGTGGCGTTCCGGGCGACGAGCAATTCGATGGTGTGCAGCATCGACCCGCCGGTGGCGAGCATCGGATCAAGCACGAATACCGGCAGACCGGCCAAATCGGCGGGCAATGATTCGAGGTAGGGCACCGGTTGTGCGGTCTCCTCGTCGCGAGCGATCCCGACGAAACCCACCTGCGCCTCGGGAACCATCGCATGCGCCTGCTCGACCATGCCGAGCCCGGCCCGCAAAACGGGTACCAGCAACGGCGGATTCGCCAGCCGCGCACCGGTATGCGGCGCCAACGGCGTCTGGATCGCCACCTCCTCCACCGGAACGTCCGATAACGCCTCGTAGATGAGTATCTGGGTGAGATCTGACAACGCGGCACGGAATCCGGCGTTGTCCGTCGACGCGTCACGCATCGTGGTCAGCCGCGCGGCGGCAAGCGGATGATCGACGATCTGAACCTGCATGAGGGACACCATAGGGGGCGGCGGCAGCCATTGCTCGCTCACCCACCCGCGCGCGAGCAGACATGCTGTGCTCAACCGGAACCGATGCGCCCGCGGATGCGTCACATTCCCCATGACCGAGCCCACCCCCTCACCGCTGCTCACGTCGTCCTCCGTCCTGATCGGCTTCGCCCGCGCCCATCACGACGCGGCCCAGCGTGTGGGCGCACATACGACAGCAGCCGACACCGACACCGCGCTACTCACCCCGACCTTCGGGATCATCGGTGCCGAATTCCTCGCCACACTGAATCTGGCATTGCACAGTCGGGCCACCCGGCTGACACAGATCGCGGCCACCCATCACGAGCTGGCCAGCCGGCTCCGCTCCGCCGACGATGCCTACACCCGTGCCGATGACTCCGCCGAAATGGAGTTGACGCTGTGACCCTCCCGGCAGAACTGCTGATCACCCCGCTGCGGCTGCTGCTGACCGCACTGGGCACAGGCATCCTCCCGCCCGGCGACCCTTCGCAACAGCTGAACCGCGCCGCACAGGATTTGCGGGCGGTCCGCGCCCAGCTCACCGTCTCCACCGACGCGGCACGCAGCGAGTGGCACGGTCATGGCTCCGATGCCGCTCTCGCCGCGTCGAGATCGGCAAGTGCCACAGGTGAAACCGTCGACGACGACGGCGAACACATCGCCCGGCTCGTCGTCACCGCCAGTGCACGGGTGCGATCCGCCGCGGTCGAACTGAACTGCCTCATCGATTCCTTCGAGCGGGCGGCGGTGGCGCTCGGCGGCACGCTCTACACACCCGCCGGGCTCGCAGCTCTCCTTCCGGTGGCGGTCGAACACATCCAGCGCGGCCTGCGGGTGGTTGCCCGCGCGCAGGAAGATCTCGCCCACGACACCCGTGAGATGGCCGCACTGGCACGCCACCTAACCCCCGCGAACGCACGCGCACCACATTCGGCCGTGCACACCGCGCCCGCGAGCGCACACGGCCGCAACCATGATCCGAGCAGCGGTCCCGGAACCGATCACCACGCCGCCGAACTGACGATCACCCTGCCCGACGGATCGGTGGCGCACGCACCTAATGCGCGGGCGGCGACGGCCGTGCGGGCCGCGCTGAGTCAGCGTGGCGTGCCGTATGTATGGGGTGGCACCACCCCGGCCGGATTCGATTGCAGCGGATTAACCCAGTGGGCCTACCACCAGGCGGGGCTGGATCTTCCCCGCCTGGCGCAAGATCAAGACACGGCAGGCGTACGAGTCGATCAGGCCCGGTTGCAGCCCGGCGATCTCGCGGTGTGGGACCAGCATGTGGCCATGTACATCGGTAATAACCAGATGATCGAAGCCGGCGATCCGGTCCAGGTGTCGCCAGTTCGCACTACCAACGCCGGCCAAGGATTCCAGGGGTTCTTCCGGCCACGCTGACCACACGTACCGTCATCTTTCCAGCCGACGGTGACACCGCGATCATCACCGCGCACCCCGCGAACAGCCGCAGCGGGGTCGCCCATCCTGCTCACAGTTTGGGCCGCTACGCTGTGTCCTCATGGCCGGAGACATCGTCCCCATCGAGCTCGGATTAACCAACGGAAACAGTTTCACGCTGTGGGCACCCCGCTGGCGTGAGGATGACGACGAGTGGGAGGCGTTCCTCGGTCTCGACGAGGATCTCTACGTCTTCCCCGGAGTCGCCGAACTGGTCGCCTTCATTCGCACCAACACCGACAACGATCTGGCCGAACATCCGGCCTGGTCGACGGTCGTCGGCGTGCAGGCAGATGAACTCGTACCCGATGATCGCCACACCTACGATTTGGTCGGTGTGCCTGAGCTGGCTGCCGAGGATCCCACGCCGGAGGTCATCGCCGAACTCGAGGACGCGCTGGAGATCGTGCGCATCCTCGGCGAGGTATGCGAGCTCGTCGCTATCACCAAGTTCTTCAACGGCAACCCGATTCTGGGTGCGGTCACCACCGGTACCCGCAATTTCGACGGCCGCGAGGGCGTGGATCTGTGGGTGCGGATCGGCCGCCTCATCGCCAAGCACTGGGATGACGTGCTCGATGCGATCGACGGCGTCACCAAGACCCCCGATGTCGACGCGACCGCAGTAACCGTCGCCGAGGCCGAACTGGAGGCCGCGGCATCCGCCGAAGACGAAGACGAACCCATCGATGAGGATATCGACCTCATTGGCGATGACGACACCGATGAGGACTCGTCGACCGACGAAGAACCCGCCGACGAGATCGACGACGATTTCTGGGCGGGGGTAGGCATCGATCCGATCCGCATCGTTACCTCCACCGGCGAATATCTCTCGCTACGCTGCTACCTCGGCGATGACCCGGTATTCCTGGGCTCGGACGGGCGGATCTTCGTCTTCACCTCGCCGCGTATCCTGTCGAAATTCCTCGCCGAGAACAACGATCACGATCTGGCAGACGTATCGACCTTCGACGAGGTGCGCATCGCCGCCACCGACGGCTCACTCGAATTCGACGTCATCAGCGATAACGTCTACGTGTTGCCGGGTCTGAGCGAAGACATCATCGACGGACCCCGGCGCATCGACCGCAACCAGCTCGATCTGGCCGTCGAATTGTTCACCGACGCAGCCGATTACGCCGATGATGATTCGGTCAGCGAGGCGTTGGGATCAACCACCCCGCTCGGCTGGTTCGTCGATTACGCGGTCCATCCCGACCCCAAACGCCTGGCCCCGAGCCCTCCGTTCGATAACGAGGCCGAGGCCTGGCGTGCCCTGGAGCACGAGTTCGAGGACCGACTGATCATCAAGCACTGACCGCGGCGGCATACGCCCGCGAATCCAAGAGCCCGCCCTGCCTGGACACTAGTCCGGCCGAGGGCGGGCTCTGTCAGTCGGTGGGGAGGATTGAATCAGCCGATGAGCACGGCGTAACCGGGTTTGATGACCTCGTCTATGAAGGCCAGTCGCTCGTCGAAATGGATGAAGGCCGATTTCATCGCGTTGACGGTGAATCGTTCGAGATCGGTCCAGCCGTAGCCGAATTGCTCAACGAGACGATAGAACTCCTTGCTCATCGAGGTGTCGCTCATCAGCCGGTTGTCGGTATTGACGGTCACGCGGAATCGCAACTGTGCCAGTAGGTCGAAAGGATGCTCGGCGATCGATGCCACCGCACCGGTCTGCACATTCGAACTCGGACACAGCTCCAGCGGAATTCGCTTATCGCGCACCGCATGTGCGATCTCGCCCAGTTGCGCGCCCACGCAGGAATGCGCCGCCGGGCCCGTTCCCGGGGCCAGGGTAATGTCATCAATCACCCGCACGCCGTGGCCGAGGCGATCAGTACCACAGAATCCGATGGCCTCGTGGATCGACGGCAAACCAAACGCCTCCCCCGCGTGGATCGTGAACGGTGCGCTGTGCGCGCGCATGTACTCGAAGGCATCAAGATGCCTCGATGGCGGGTGGCCGGCCTCGGCGCCGGCGATATCGAAACCGACGACCCCGCGATGGCGGTAGCGGACGGCGAGTTCGGCGATCTCGCGCGAGCGCGCCGCATGACGCATCGCGGTCACCAGGCACCGGACAGTGATCGGCTTACCGCTCGCGGCGGCCAGCTCCTCCCCGTCGGCAAATCCGCGCAATACCGCCTCGACAACCTCTTCGAGACTCAGCCCGCGTTCCAGATGCTGTTCGGGTGCGTAACGGATCTCCGCGTACACCACCCCGTCGGCGGCCAGATCTTCCACGCATTCGCGGGCGACACGTTCGAGTGCGGGCACGGTCTGCATCACCGCGACGGTATGCGCAAAGGTCTCCAGGTATCGCTCAAGCGAACCGCTGTCGGCGGCCTCACGAAACCAGCGCGCCAGGGACACCTCGTCGGCGGCGGGCAACCCGTCGTAGCCGGTCTCCTCCGCGAGCTGCAGGACGGTCGACGGCCGCAGCCCGCCATCGAGGTGATCGTGCAGAAGCACCTTCGGCGCCAGGGCGATGGTGGCCATGTTCAGCGGCCGCTGCTGTCCGCGCACCCGTCTCGTGGTGCCCGACTCCGTCGTTCGGGCGGTTGGCTCTGCTGTGCTGGTGGTTGGTGTCGGATTCGTAGAAGCGGGAGATTCGACGGTACTCATCTACCGACCGTATCGCTGCGCGCGTGACAAGTCGGTGACCGAAGGATGACGATATGTCACCGGGCCGTGCCGAAGGCGGCGGCCCCATGTCACCAGCCGTGCCTTTACGCCGGTCCGATCCGGTCGATGATCAACGGCCGCGGCGTCGGCGGATGCGCCGCGAGAGTGACCGCGTCAGCGAGCAGGACGCGGGCCGCGGCGAACCGCTCCGGGGTCGCGGTATGCAGGGTGAACAGCGGGGCTCCGGTGGCGATCAGATCGCCGCGGGCCACATGCAGGGTCACTCCGGCTTCGGCCTGTACCGATTCCCCCGGGCGGGCGCGCCCGGCACCCAGGCGCCACGCCGCGTCACCGACAGCACGCGCATCGATCCGGTGGATGTAGCCGCTGGCGGTCGCGGTGACCGTGTCGGTTTCCGGCGCCACCGGCAACGGCGCGTCGGGATCGCCGCCCTGGGCCGCGATCATCGCGCGCCAGCGGTCCATGGCCGCTCCGCCCGCCAGGTGCGCGGCCGGGTCGGCGTCGGGAAGGCCCGCGGCGTCGAGCATCGCACGGGCCAGCTCCACGGTGAGTGCGACGACGTCCGGGGGGCCACCGCCGGCAAGTACCTCGATCGCTTCGGCTACCTCGACGGCATTACCCGCGGCATATCCCAGCGGCGCGTCCATATCGGTGAGCAGGGCCGAGGTCCGCACCCCCGCATCGGCACCGAGTGCCACCATCGTGATGGCCAGTTCCCGAGCCAGTTCCTCCTCGGGCAGGAACGCACCCGATCCCACTTTGACGTCAAGTACCAGCGAGTCGGTGCCCTCGGCGATCTTCTTACTCATGATCGAACTGGCGATCAGCGGGACCGCTTCGACGGTGCCGGTTACATCGCGCAACGCGTAGAGCTTGCGGTCGGCCGGAGCGAGGTCGCCACCGGCCGCACAGACGACGGCACCGACACGCTCCAGTTGAGCGATCATCTCGGTCGGCGACACCTGCGCCCGCCATCCGGGGATCGATTCGAGTTTGTCCAGGGTGCCGCCGGTGTGTCCGAGACCGCGGCCCGAGAGCTGCGGCACCGCAACACCGAAGGAAGCGACCAGTGGAGCCAGCGGCAGCGTGATCTTGTCACCCACGCCGCCGGTCGAATGCTTATCCACGGTCGGCAACCGACGCCCGTCGCGGCGCAGGCTCGCGAAGTCCATCCGTTCACCGCTGGCGATCATCGCCCGCGTCCACCGGCTGATCTCGCGACGCTCCATACCTCGCAGCACGATCGCCATCAACAGCGCCGACATCTGTTCGTCGGCGACGTCGCCACGGGTGTAGGCGTCGATGACCCAGTCGATCTGGGTATCGGTGAGCGGCTTGCCGTCGCGTTTGGTCGCGATCACCGAAATGGCGTGCGGCGAATCGGCGGTAGCTTCGGTGTGCCCGCTCATCGGACCGCCGCAAGATCGTCGGGACCGAATGCGTCGGGCAGTAGTCGCGCAAGCGTCGTCGGGCCGCTGCGGTGGTCGATAATTAGCTCTCCTCCGCCGTGCTCATAGAGCACCTGACGGCACCGCCCGCACGGCATCAGGATCTCACCGCGGCCGTCGCACACACTCACCGCCAGTAGTCGCCCAGCCCCGGCCGATACGGCGTTGGCGACGATGGAAACTTCGGCGCAGATGCCCAGACCATATGAGACATTTTCCACATTGCAACCCAGCACAATTACGCCCTGCGCCGTGAGTGCCGCCGCCCCAACCGGGAAGCGCGAATACGGCACATAGGCCGCCGGAATCATAGATATTGCCTTGTCGCGCAATAATTTCCAGTCAATTTCAGAGGCCACAACCCTCTCCTACCGCTTAACCGGCGTTCGCCGGGACATGACCTCAACTACCACCACAACAGTGGTTAGGCAAACCTAACTCGGAATCTCTTGTCGCTCAATTCCGTTCAGGCAATTTAACGACGCCCACAGCATAGGTTTAAAGTCTGTTGAATATGGGTCAAAGGTCATGTCGGGCCCATCCGACTGGCCGCGTCCATCGACGATGTTGGAGGCAAATTCCCCGATGAGTTCCCCGACCGAGGTCGCACCGGAGCCGGTGCGCAAGCGCTCTCTTTATCGCGGTGACCCAGGCATGTGGTCATGGGTGTTGCATCGCATCACCGGCGTGACCATCTTCTTTTTTCTGTTCGTACATGTGCTCGACACGGCGGTTATCCGGATTGATCCGAACAAGTATTCCGAGATCATCGAGACGTATAAGACCCCGGTCATCGGCCTGATGGAAATCGCGCTCGTTGCCTGCGTGCTGTACCACGCACTTAACGGCGTCCGCGTCATCCTCGTCGACTTCTGGTCCAAGGGCCCCAAGTACCAGCGCCAGATGCTCTGGGTGATCATCGGACTGTTCGTCGTCGTCTTCGGCGCCTCGGCGATCCGTCTCCTCCAGATCCTGATCAACTCTCTCTAGGAGACATTCGATGACGACTTCCTCGGCTTCTCCGAATATCGCAAAGACACTCGGCACTCAGCGTGATCGTCCGGCCAGCCTCGATAATCCGCGCTCGCCCCGCAAGCCCAAGAGCGGCAACTTCGAGAAGTGGGCGTGGCTGTTCATGCGCTTCTCCGGGCTTGCTCTGGTCATTCTGACCATCGGTCATATGTTCATCATGCTTGCCTGGGATAACGGGGTACATCGCATCGACGCATCCTTCGTGGCCGCCCGGTGGCGCGAACCTTTCTGGCAGATCTGGGATCTGACGATGCTCTGGTTGGCCCAGCTACACGGCGGCAACGGGGTGCGCACTGTGATCGCCGATTATTCGCGTAAGGACACCACCCGCTTCTGGCTGAACGTGCTGCTGAGCGTCTCGATGATCCTGGTCCTGACCCTGGGCACGTACGCGCTGCTGACTTTTGACGCAAACAGCGTCAGCTAAGGAGACGACGAGAAGATGCAGGAACATCGCTACGACGTCGTGATCGTCGGTGCCGGGGGCGCCGGGATGCGCGCCGCTATCGAGTCTGCGCCGCGGGCCCGCACGGCCGTGCTGACCAAGCTGTACCCGACGCGCAGCCATACCGGCGCCGCCCAGGGCGGCATGTGCGCCGCCCTGGCCAATGTCGAAGAGGACAACTGGGAGTGGCACACCTTCGACACCGTCAAGGGCGGTGACT
>JASGFW010000110.1:0-13201 GCA_047605305.1 Gordonia sp. (in: high G+C Gram-positive bacteria) | reverse complement strand
CGTCGGTGTTCGCCGGCGTCGGTGAGCGCACCCGTGAGGGCACCGACCTCCACCTTGAGATGGAGGAGATGGGCGTCCTCGGTGACACTGCCCTGGTCTTCGGCCAGATGGATGAGCCGCCGGGCACCCGGATGCGCGTGGCCCTGTCGGCGCTGACGATGGCGGAGTACTTCCGCGACGTCAAGCACCAGGACGTGCTGCTGTTCATCGACAACATCTTCCGGTTCACGCAGGCCGGTTCGGAGGTGTCCACCCTGCTCGGCCGGTTGCCGTCGGCGGTGGGTTACCAGCCGACGCTGGCCGACGAGATGGGCCTGCTGCAGGAGCGGATCACCTCGACCAAGGGTCGCTCGATCACCTCGTTGCAGGCCATCTACGTGCCCGCCGACGACTACACCGACCCGGCGCCGGCAACGACCTTCGCCCACCTCGACGCGACCACCGAGCTCTCGCGCCCGATCTCGCAGCTGGGTATTTACCCTGCCGTGGATCCGCTGACCTCCACCTCGCGAATCCTGGAGGCGTCGATCGTCGGTGATGAGCATTTCCGGGTGGCCAACGAGGTCAAGCGGATCCTGCAGAAGTACAAGGAACTGCAGGACATCATCGCGATCCTCGGCATGGACGAGCTCTCCGAGGAGGACAAGGTCACCGTGCAGCGTGCACGGCGCATTCAGAAGTTCCTCGGCCAGAACTTCCTCGTTGCCGAGAAGTTCACCGGCCAGAAGGGGTCGGTGGTCCCGTTGGCCGATACCGTCGAGGCATTCGACCGGCTGAGCAAGGGTGAGTTCGATCATCTGCCCGAGCAGGCGTTCAACAGCTGCGGTGGACTCGACGACGTGGAGGCCGCCGCGGCCAAGATCGCCGGAAAGTAGCGACGAATCATGGCTGACAAGTCCTTCCAGGTGGAGGTCGTCTCGACCGACTCGTCGCTGTATTCGGGATCGGCGACGTTCGTGATCGCCCAGACAACGGTCGGTGAACTCGGTGTGATGGCCAATCACGAGCCATTGCTGGGCGAGCTGGTTCCGGGTGGTTTCGTGGTGATCGTCGAGGAGTCGGGGGTCCGTAAGGCCGCGGCTGTCGAGGGCGGGTTCCTCTCCGTCACCGGTGAGACGGTCACGATCCTCGCGGAGTCGGCACAGTGGGCCGACGATGTGGATATCGCTGAGCAGAAGGCGGTCCTTGAGGCCGCCGAGCCGGGTACCCCGGAATACAACCACGCGCATGCGTTGCTCACCGCCGCGCAGCACCTGGTGAAGTAGGGCTACCGGCGGCTGTTTCGCAGAATTGGGTTCTCCCACAATCAGATACGGTCTTCGTTGACCAGCTTGGCCACGGCCGGCCACCCGCTTCGACGGGTGGCTGGCCGTGTCATATGCGGCAATGGCATGCTAGGTGTGGGTTCATCGCATGACCATAGCCCGTCGACAGCCCGTTCGACGGTCGGCGATGGTGCGTCGCCCAGACGCGAGGAGGTACAACCGGGTGTCGGTGGTGATCATCCTGCTGGGACTGCTCCTGGTAGTGACGGTGGTGGTGTGCGGTTTGCTTGCTTACCGGTTGCAACAGTTGCGCAGTGCCGGCACGGCGGCACTGTTGCGTGACTTACCAGCCGCACTCGACGAGGGCTGGCGGCATGGGACCGTCCACTACAGCGACGAGGCGTTGCGGTACTACCGGCTCAGTTCGTTACGCCCGGGCCCGTCGCGGACGCTGCCGCGCGGAATGATTGAGATTCTGGGTCGGCGCCGGGCGGTGGGTACCGAGGCGGAGATCCTTGAGGGCATGCGCATCCTGCATATCAGGGAGATCAACACCGACGTGGCGCGCGATTACGAACTGGCGATGAGCCTCGACGGGGTCACCGCATTTCAGGCGTGGATTGAGGCGGGTGCGCCGACCCGCGCCCAGCGTCGTCGCGGCTAGTGGCCGCGACGGGAGGGCCGGGTGCAGGTTACGGCCGCGACCGGTTCCCCCCGGGTACCCACTTGATATCTCCGGTACCCGCGGGTGCCAGGTTCGCCACTCGCGACAGGATGAATAACAGGTCAGAGAGTCGGTTGAGGTAGCGCGCGGGTAGGACGGATGTGGTCTCCGGGTTGGCCTCTACGGCGGCCCACGCCGAACGCTCGGCCCGTCGGGTGATCGTGCGGGCCTGATGCAGCAGGGCTGACAGCGGCGTTCCGCCCGGCAGGATGAACGAATCCAGGGCGGTTAACGCGTCGCCGAACGAGTCGCACCAGGATTCGAGCGCGTCGATGTAGTGCTGTTCGATCCGCAGCGGTGGATACTTCGGGTCGGCGACGACCGGCGTGGACAGATCGGCACCGGCGTCGAAGAGATCGTTTTGAACGGTTACGAGTACCTCGGCGATTTCGGTGGGTACCGCGCCGCCCAGGGCGAGCGCGACCCCGATCGCGGCATTGGCCTCGTCGCAGTCGGCGTATGCGACAACCCGGAGATTCGTCTTGGATACCCGGGAGAAGTCGCTGAGACCGGTCGTGCCGTCGTCGCCGGTGCGGGTGTAGATCCGGGTCAGATGTACCGCCATAGACGCCATGGTAGGGGGTTCTTGGCGTAGCGGATGACCGGGTGTACTCACCCGGCGGTTAAGGTGACAACGTGAGTGATCGGTTTTTGGTGAGTGGGGGCGCACGGCTGACCGGAGAAGTGTCGGTCGGCGGGGCTAAGAACAGCGTGCTGAAGCTAATGGCGGCGTCGTTGCTGGCCGAGGGCACCACCACGCTCACCAATTCGCCGGAGATCGCCGACGTCCCGCTGATGGCCGACGTGCTGCGTGGCCTGGGCGCGGTGGTGCAGATCGAGGGCGATGTGGTCACGATCGAGACGCCCGCCGAGCCCAAGTATCACGCCGATTTCGATGCCGTGAAGCAGTTCCGTGCGTCGGTGTGTGTGCTCGGCCCGTTGATGGCGCGGTGTCGGCGGGCGGTGGTCGCCTTGCCGGGTGGTGACGCGATCGGATCCCGGCCGCTGGATATGCATCAGTCGGGTCTGCGTGCGCTCGGCGCACATAGTTCCATCGAGCATGGATGTGTGGTCGCCGAGGCCGATGCGCTCGTTGGTGCACCCGTTACCCTCGAATTCCCGTCGGTGGGTGCCACCGAGAACATCTTGATGGCCGCGGTGCTGGCCGATGGGCAGACGGTGATCGACAATGCGGCGCGTGAGCCGGAGATCGTCGATCTGTGCGTGATGCTTACGCAGATGGGTGCGCGGATCGACGGTGCGGGTACCTCGACGCTCACCGTGACCGGTGTCCGGCGATTGCATCCGACGAGTCACCGCGTGGTCGGTGACCGGATTGTCGGGGCTACCTGGGGTATTGCCGCGGCGATGACCAGGGGTGATGTCACCGTGCATGGCGTCAATCCGCAACATTTGCGGCTTGTCCTCAACAAACTTGTCGACGCCGGGGCGAGTGTGGAGACCTCGGCCAGCGGCTTCCGCGTGCGCCATGAGGGGCGGCCCGCGGCGGTGAATGTGTCCACATTGCCCTTTCCGGGATTTCCGACCGACCTGCAGCCGATGGCGATCGGTCTGGCCGCCATTTCCGAAGGCATGTCGGTGATCACGGAGAACGTCTTCGAGGCGCGATTCCGGTTTGTCGAGGAGATGGTCCGGCTGGGTGCCGATGCTCGCACCGACGGACATCATGCCGTCATTCGCGGCGTCGAACGGCTCTCGAGCGCACCGGTGTGGTCTTCAGATATCCGAGCCGGAGCGGGTCTGGTCTTGGCCGGGCTGGTTGCCGACGGTGTCACCGAGGTGCACGATGTCGAGCACATTGACCGGGGTTATCCGGATTTCGTGCAGAACTTGCGCCGACTCGGCGGTGAGATCGAACGGGTGAAGGGGTAGCCCCGATGAGTGAGATCGGGCCGGAGCATGTGCGGGCCGGGGTCGATATCGCCGAATGGTCGACGCGTTTTGATCTTCTCTCCGATCCGCATCGTCTGGAGATTCTTCTGGTGCTGCATCAGCGGCCCGGAATCATCGTGGGCGATATCGCTACCGCCGTCGGCCGCACCGAGACTGCGGTGTCACAGGCGTTGCGGGTGCTGCGCCATCAAGGTTGGGTGTCGTCCACGCGGCTGGGCCGGTCGGTGAGCTACCGGCTTGAGGATGAGACGGTGCACCAATTGCTGCACTGGATCGGCGCCGGGCATATCACGCCGCATTCCTGAGGCCCGCTGATCGCAGCCCGGTGCATCCAGCAGCCGCGGGCGTATGCGTACCTGTCCGGTTGGGCAGGTAGCGGCCCGACCGCTGGTCAGTGTTGTCCACCTGTATCGGATGGTTCTGTGCCGGAACCCTTTTGGCCGACAGTGTGATCCGCGTAACGTCGCCGTCGTTCAACGACAGCGACGACGCGTGCCGCAAGTGCACAGAAGGTCAGGTCAGACATGCAGGTTGACGAACTACTCAAGCCATTTCCGATCAAGGAGTTCCACCCATTTCCGCGCGCCATGATGGGGCCGGGCGCGCACGAGATGATCGGCCCGGAGGCGCTCAAGCTCGGCTTCAAGAAGACGCTCATCATGACGACAGGTCTGCGTGGCAGCGACACGGTCCATAAGATCGCCGAGTCGTGCAAATACCACGGCCTTGAGGTTGTCCTCTACGACAAGGTGGAGTCCAATCCCAAGGATTACAACGTCATGGATGCGGTGTCGCTGTACAACTCCGAACAGTGCGATTCGTTTATTTCCATCGGTGGCGGCTCGGCGCACGATGCGTGCAAGGGGGCGCGTATATCGGTGGCGCACGATGGTCGCAGTGTCAACGAGTTCGAGGGTTTCAATAAGAGTGAGAATCCCAAGAATCCGCCGCATATCGCGGTGTCGACCACCGCGGGCACCGGTTCTGAGACGTCGTGGGCGTATGTGATCACCGATACCACCACCGATCCCGACAATCCGCATAAGTATGTGGCCTTCGACGATGCCGCGGTCACCACGCTGGCGATCGATGATCCGGTGCTCTATTACGACTGCCCGGTGGCCTACACCGCGCAGTGCGGATTCGATGTGTTGGCGCATGCGTCGGAGCCCTACGTATCGCGACTGAATTTTCCGCCGTCGATGGGTAACGCGCTGCATGCGGTCCGGTTGACGGCGCGTCATCTGCGTGAGGCCACCTGGAATCCGACCGAATTAGCCGGTCGCGAGGGCATGATGTATGCGCAATACATTGCGGCGCAGGCATTTAACTCCGGCGGCCTGGGTATCATCCATTCGATCAGTCATGCGGTGTCGGCATTTTTCGACACTCATCACGGTTTGAATAACGCTATTGCGTTGCCCCGGGTGTGGGCGTTCAACATGCCGGTCATGTATGAGCGGTTCGCCGATATGGCCGAGGCGATGGGCGTCGATACGCACGGCATGACGAAGGTGCGAGCCGCGGACGCCGCGCTTGAGGCCGCGATCCGGCTGCTGCGTGATGTCGGCATCGTGGAACGTTTCGCCGATGTCACACAGGATAGCTATCCCAAGAATCGGCTGGGGCAGGGACCAACCCCGTACTACGCGAACCGCAAACAGATCACCACCGATGCGGCGACCATCGATGCGCTCGCCCATCATGTGCTCGGTGATGCGTGTACCCCGGGTAATCCCAAGGAATGCACCTTTGAGACGGTACGTCCGGTGGTCGAGCATTGCGTCAACGGCGATCTCGACGAATTGCTGCCCTGATAGATACTCGCCCCATTTCGCACCGATGGCGGAGTTCGCTGTCTCACAAGCGAAATACGCCATCGGGTGCGTCGCGATGGGCTCCGTACCGCACACTTTCGCTGCCCGATTCGCAACCACAGGAGATGCCGATGCCCGTGCAGTTCGTCGAGACCGCCGATACCCCACCAGCCGACACCCCACCAGCGGGGGGCGCGGCGCCCGGCCCCACTGCGGAGCCGGTACCCACTGCGGAGCTGGTACCTACTGCGCAGCGTGCTGACTCCGCTGTGGAGTTCACCGGCGTCGATGAGGTGACCGCGCGCTTCGCCGCCGCCGGATATCTGGCCGATCAGCGGCTGGCTACCACGGTGTTCCTGCAGAGTCGTCTCGGCAAACCGATTCTGCTCGAAGGCCCTGCGGGCGTGGGTAAGACGCAGCTCGCCAAGACGCTGGCCGAGGTCACCGGCCGGGAGTTGTTGCGGTTGCAGTGTTATGAGGGCCAGGATGAGACCACCGCGCTCTATGAGTGGGATTACGGTAAGCAATTGCTCTACACGCAGGTGCTGCGCGAGAAGATCAGCCAGGTGATTGCCGACGCCCCGTCGTTGGCGGAGGCGATCGATCGTATCGGTGCGCAGGAGAGTGTTTTCTTCTCCGAGCGGTTCCTCGCGCCGCGTCCGCTGCTCGCGGCAGTACGCTCGCAGACCCCGGTGGTGTTGCTGGTCGACGAGGTGGATCGGGCCGACGAGGCGCTGGAGGCCGTGCTGCTCGAATTGCTGGCCGAGTATCAGGTGTCGGTGCCCGAGATCGGCACCTTCGTCGCCACTCATCAGCCGATGATTGTGTTGACGTCCAACAATACTCGCGATCTATCGGCGGCGTTGAAGCGTCGTTGCCTGCATTTATCGCTGGATTATCCCGACGCCGCACGTGAATTGGAGATCATCAAGTCCAAGAAGACCGGCCTGGCCGACGCGCTGGCTGCGCAGCTCGTCGACATTGTTCGTGGGCTGCGTGACCTCGATCTGCGTAAGGCACCGAGTATTTCCGAGGCCATCGATTGGGCGCGCACCCTGGCGGTACTCGGTGCCGAAGAGCTCAGTGCCGAGGTGCTATCGCAGACGGCGAATGTGGTCGTCAAGTATGACCGCGATCTGGCCAGGGCACTCGACGCCCTGCCCCGGCTGGTCGATCCGAATGCCGACATTCCCGCCACTGTGCACGGGCATGATCACGCACATGGTCACGGTCATACGCATGCCCATGAGCATGGCCATACGCATGACCACGACCGCGACCATGCACATGATGATGACGAGCATTCCGGCAAGGCGGTGCGCGCCGCCAAGGATCAACCGGGCCGGCACGGCACCGACTATTACGGGTCTCCCGGCGCCAAGAGTGACGCGGGCACCCGCACGGTGAGCGCGGGCCAGGGCAGCCGATCCTTCAACGCCCGCGGTGCGCGTAAGCGGCCGGTGTAGGCGCGGGTACGACGATGGAGACAGCGGTGCACCGGTTCGTCCGGTTATTGCGCCTGCACGGGGTGCGTATCGGGGTGTCGGAGGCCATGGATGCGATGGCCGCGGTTGCGACTGAGGGAATGCTCGTCGATCGTGAGGTGCTGCGGGCCGCGCTGGCGGCCTGCCTGATCAAGGATCGTCGCGACGAGGACGCCTTCAACCGGGTGTTCGACAGATTCTTCACCCTTCGTCCAGTGATGGAACATGGTGACGGACAAGGTCATTCGCATACTCACGATGATCTTTCCGATACCGGGGAACTGCAGGAGTACAGCCTGTCCGAGGAGCCCGCCGACACCCCGGCGCAGGGGCATAGTCACGGACCGCCGTCGAATATCCGGAGGTACTTTGATCCGGATGATCTCGCCGAGCAGTACAACCTCCATCAGGAGGCCAACCGTCTTGACATGGCGTCGCTCACCGATGAGATCGTGCTTTCCGCCGACGACGTACCTAATTCCGAGGAGGCCGCACGGGTGCAGTTGACCGTGTCGCGGCTACACAATCCCGGACGGCCCGGCGACTTGGTCACCGGCACCGCGCCACAGCTTGATGCGGAGCTGTCGGTGGCTCAGGAGATGGCTCTGCTGGAGTGGCTCGATGACTCCGATCTGGCGGATGCGGAGCCGGATTCGGACGATCTCATTGCTCTGCGCGGCGCCCTGGCGGGGTTGCTGGACGGATTGCCGGAACGGTTGCGTGATCATCTCGAACAGCTCATGGCAATAGACCACGAGATCGAGGAGCGCGAGATCACGGCGTCGGCGCGTGACGTCATTTCCGAATATGAGCGGGCCGGATTCGAGGAGTCGGTCCGCCGTGTCATCCGCAGCCTGCACGGGGCGCCGCGGGCGCGGCGTACGGTCGCCGCCCGCGGCACTGTCGACGCGTCGCGCACGATGCGCGCCAACCTGCGATTCGACGGTGTGCCGTTCCGGCCGATCACTGTTGCCAAGGTCGACGACCGGCCGAGTCTGCTCATCCTGGCCGACGTGTCGCTGTCGGTGCGGACCGCGGCGAGGTTCACGCTGCAGTTGGTGCATGGTCTGCAGAGCATGGTGTCTCATGTGCGTTCGTTCGCCTTTGTCGCCGATGTAGTCGAGATCACCGATCTATTCGCCGAGCATCCGATCGAGGAGGCGTCGTCGCTGGCGGTGTCGGGATTGTCGGCGGGCGGGGTTCTCGACACCGATGCCGACTCCGATTATGGCTGCGCGCTGGGTATGTTCCTTGCCGAGTACGGCGGTGCCATTACCCGTCGTTCGACGGTGATCGTGCTCGGTGATGGCCGTAACAACGGCCGCGACCCGAATCTGGGTGCGTTCGAGGAGATCGCCCGACGGGCCCGCGAAACGATCTGGATCACGCCCGAACCGGCCTATTCCTGGGGGCTTGGCGGTTGTGATCTGCCGGCGTATGCCGCGTTCTGTGATCGCGTGCATGTGGTCGGTGATCTCGCGGCTCTCGAACATATTTCGGTATCCGCATATGGCGGGTGAGTTCGATCACACCGCGTAGGATCGGAGTGAGGATGCATCCGGCCGGCCGGTGTGGCCGTCCGCGATGACGCGACGTGATGGGGTCAGGTGAGGTTGTTGCGGACCGAGGTCGGTGGCGGCACGACAACTGCCGAACACCCCGTCGTGGCCGCCCGCGCGGGTGGGGTGCGGGTCGCGAAATTCCATACCCCGGAAATTGTTGTCGGTCCGGGGGCACTCGCGGAGGTGCCGCGGGCGGCGGCGGGCCTTGGCATGCGTCGGCTGCTGATTGTCTCGGATCGGCAGCTGGTTGGTACGCCGTGGTATCCCCAACTCGCACAACGACTTCGAGCAGAAGGGTTGCAGGCGTCAGCGTTTACCGCGGTGTCGTCGAATCCACGGGCGGCCGAGATTGTGGCCGGATTTGAGCATTACGAACAGACCCGCGCCGAGGGGATTGTCGCGCTCGGCGGCGGTTCGGTGATCGACGCCGCGAAAGGAATCGCGATCCTGGCCGCTAATGGCGGGCATATCCTCGAATACGAGGGCATTGACCGGGCCCGCAGCCCGCTGCCGCCGCTCGTTGCCGCACCCACCACTGCGGGTAGCGGTTCGGATGTATCGCAGTTTTGCGTCGTCAACGATGTCGATCGCAAAACCAAGGTGACCATCATCGGTCGTGGTTTGGTTCCCGACGTATCGGTCATCGATCCGGATGCGTTGGCGACGTTGCCCGCCGAAGTCGCCGCCCAATCGGGGATGGACGCGATCACCCACTGCATGGAGGCGTACGCCTCGCTCGCCCATACCCGGCTCACCGATCGGTCGGCACTGAGTGCGATCGCCACCGCATGGCGCAGTATCGAGCGGTTTGTCGATAATCCCGCCGACCCGCAGGCCGGCGGTGAGATGGCCTATGCCGCACTGGAAGCGGGGATGGCGTTCACGAATGCAATCCTCGGCGCCACACATGCGATGAGTCATCCGGTTGGCGGCCTGTGCGATGCCCCGCACGGGGCTATCAACGCGGTGCTCCTGCCGCATGTGATCCGGTTTAACGCCGAGCACGATCCTGTTCCGTATGTGGAGTTGGCGGAGGCGATAGGGGTACGCGGGCCGACCCCGTATGTCACCGCTGAACGTCTCGCCGAGGCGCTCACGGCCTTGTCCGGGCGTATCGGCTTGCCTCACCGGCTCGAGCCGTTGGGGGTCAGTGCTGATCACGTCGGCGTACTCACGGCCAACGCGCTCGTAGACGCGTGTATGACGACAAACCCGCGCCGCCCGCACACCGCCGACGTCGCACGGATGTATCGCGAGGCGCTGTGAATCTCCGCCCCGGCGACGCGTCTGTCGATACGGACCTCGATTCGCTGGTGGGACTCCATTCGGTGAAGGGGTCGCATTACGCGCAGTATCGTGGTGTCGCACAGCGCTTGACTCGTGTTGTTGGTGCCCTGGACCGGATTTCGCGGGCGCTGGTGCAGACCGGGGAGGGGCCGCAGACACTGGTGCTGTCGGTGGTGCAGGCCGTGCGTGAGCATCTCGATGCCGACTGGGTCGTCTTTGCCCTGTGTGACGGCGAACTCGATCGCACCGGTCCGCGGCATCTGATGATGAGCGGCGACGGCACCATGTATGCGTTTGAGGGGGTGCGGATGGCCCGCACGCCAAGTCATCTGCCCGACGCGGTGATCAATCGGCTCAATGACATCCTGCGTAACCAGCTGGGGGAGTTGATCGGACCGGTCGTCGACGAGCATCACCTGCATGTGCCGGTCCATCTCGACGGGAGGGTCGTCGGCGGACTTTCCGCGTGGACCCCGGTCCATCGGCCGGTGGACTCCGCGGATCTTGTTGTGATGCGCATTCTGGCCCGTCAGGCAGTGGTGGCGCTGCTCAACGCCGCGCTTTTGGAGGAGAGTCGCCATCAGGTGGCTCGCGCCGAGGATGCGTATGCCAAGGCACGCGAGCAGGCTACCGATCTTGCTGTCCGGAATGCGGAACTGCAACGGACGCAGCGGGAATTGTCGGCGGTGATGCGCCAGCGACTGGTCACCGAGGAGCGTGAGCGTATTGCCCGGGAACTGCATGACTCGGTCACCCAGTCGGTGTTGTCGGCGGGCGTGCAGATCGAGGTTGCCCGGATGGAATCGGACCGGGATACCGCGCAACGGCTTGCGGTTGCGGGCAAGTTGACCCGCAACGCCGTTGAGCAACTGCGTTCGGTGATTTACGCGTTGAATCAATCACCGTCGGTCGAGGGTCTGAGTCTCGGCGAGGTGCTCGACGAATTGTGTTCGATGCATATGCCCGCCGATCTGGTGACCGAGGTTCGTGTCGTCGGGCGTCCCCGTGACCTGCCCGATAACGTGCAGCATGCGATCCTGCGCATCGCGGGGGAGGCGCTGTTCAACACGGCCGTGCATGCGCAGGCGAGCGCGGCTCGGGTGGTGCTGAGCTATGCCGACGATTATGTGGGGATAGCGATCGATGACGACGGTTCGGGTGAACCCGGCCATATGCGACGTGTCATGCGTGCGGCTGTGCTGGGCGATCTGGCGGGCCGCCATCGTGGACTGGCCAATATGGCGACCCGTGCGCAGGAGATGGGCGGCCAGTTGCGGATTCGCCGCTCGCGAATGGGTGGCGTTCGTATTGCCGTCGAGATCCCGCATTGCAGTCGAGAACTTGCCGCGCCGGCCAGATCTCACGGGGCCGGCCGAGCACGGTCAGATGCTGCGATCGAGCGGCGTGGCAACACGGTTGTCGTGAGGAGGTCACCTGATGAATTCGCCTGAGATCACCGCCGGAGTGGTGCGCACCATGCTCGTCGACGACCACGCACTACTGCGTGCGGGTATTCGGTCGTTGCTCGATCGCGAGGTGTCGATATCTGTTGTCGGAGAGGCTGATTCCTACGAGAATGCACTGGCCGCAGTGGCTAGGTGTCGTCCGGATGTGATGGTGGTCGATTTAAAACTCACCGCCGGAACCGAATACGAGGGGCTGCGCCTCATCACCGAAATCGCCCGCCGGTATCCGGATGTGGCAAGCCTGGTACTCACCACCTTCCTCGACGACGACCTCGTGGTCCGCGCGGTGAAGGCCGGTGCGCGGGGTTACGTCGTGAAGGATGTCGATACGACGGAGCTAGTGCGCGCGATCCAGGCCGTGTCGGGCGGGGGTAGCGCCTTCGATCCGCGTAGTGCCGCGATCGTGTTACGCACGGTATCCGGTGATGGTGAGGGCCATGAGACTCTTACCGACCGTGAACGTGAGGTGCTGCGCTTACTCGCCGACGGACTGAGTAACAAGCGGATCGGGCAGACCCTGTTCATCTCAGAGTCGACAGTGAAGTTCCATATTCGCAACATCATTCGCAAACTCGGGGTGTCCAAGCGGACGGATGCCGTCTACATCGCCAGCAAGCGGGGGCTCATCTGAGGATCCGCTAGCCCCGGTCGGGGAGTCAACTGGCCAAGGGGGTGAGCACCAGCCAGCCGCCGTGGTCGGTGAAGATGCGGGCACCGGCGTGCGTGACCGTGGCGGCCCAGTCGTTCAGATCGGCTTCGGTCAGGCGCACCAGATGGCCGAAGTGTTCGCTGGGATGTTCCTCGAACGGAACTGCCACCACCACTCGACGCCGGGCAACCCGCAGTGCTTCGCGCAATGCGATGGTGATGTCGGCGGGCGAGAGATGCTCGACGAGGTGAATCAGGGTGACGGTGTCGACGGAGTCGGTGGCAAACGGCAGGTCGAGGGCGTTGGCGACGACGGCACGCAGCGCGGTGCCGCGCCGACGGGCAGCGTGGGTGAGCAGGTGGATGGCGCCCGGTGAGATGTCGCATGCGGCAACCTCGTGGCCGTCTTCCGCGCATTGGAGGGCCAAAAACCCGAAGCAGCAGCCGACTTCGAGCATGCTCGGGCCGTCGATGAGTGACAGCGCCCGCCGATGTACGGGCCCGAACTGGGCGATTCCCGAGCGCAGTTCCCGCAGTGAGTTGTCGTAGAAGGCGGCCCAGGCGGATTCCTCGGTGGTTGCCGACGAGCTGATCATGGCGACCGCCGCCTCTTCGAACTCCCATTGGCCAGCCAGCACGCCCGCCTGAACCAAACCGACCAGCGACGACACCATGACGTTGTCGGAGATCTCCTCGCGCGTGAAGGGGTGGACGATCTCCAGAACCGGCGATCCGTCGGGTCCTTCGCTTCGTCGCCAGGCCAGGTGACCGCAGGAGGTGAACCCAGCGGGATGGTTGTCTCGACGCATCACCCTGATCTGCACGCCGGTCGGGATTCCGCTGCTCGTAGTGGGCGCGATCGGACTCATACTCCGAGATTAGTTGGGACGCTGCAGATCGGAGGAACAGATTCGCCTGGTCGGTGCGCGTCGGCGAAAGCCGTTGGCCCCAGGTGATGCACGTCATAGCTCAAGTATGCCGGGTTTAACGTTCGATGAACGCGGCATGGACCGCAACCAAAACAGTGTGACCTG
>JASGFW010000109.1:0-13328 GCA_047605305.1 Gordonia sp. (in: high G+C Gram-positive bacteria) | reverse complement strand
GGGCCGGGGCCGTGACGACGATGCGGCGGTGCGGGCGCACTATGCCATAGTCATGGGCATGATCGACGAAGTTGCTGCGAACACGAGGCCGGCTGGCGCTGGCCTGCGTGAGCGCGCGCGCGTGCAGCGTCGCCGTGCGATGGTTGAGGCCGCATTGGCGCTGTTCGCCGACCGCGGCTATCAAAAGGTCACGGTGGCCGACATCTGTGCCGATGCGCAGGTCTCTCCTCGGACGTTTTTCCGTTACTTCGCGACCAAGGATGATCTGCTTGCCGAGCCGGCCAAGGAGATGTACGACGAACTTGTTCGTGCCATCGCCGACGCGCCCGACGAACTCGATGCCCCACAGACGATGGGGTTTGCCCTGACCGAGCTGGGTGAGTATGTGCTCGAAAATCGAGCACGACTGGTGACATTCTTTCGTGTGATCGCCGAGAACGAGATCGGCCGGTCGCAGGCGTTCAGCCGATTCTTCGACATCGAGCATGACCTGGCCCGTATTCTCGCGGCACGGCACGCCCACACGCCCACACCCTCGCCCGACTGGCAGACGAGGGTGATTGTGGGGCGTGGTCTGGCGGCCTACCGGGTATGGCTCGATGATCTCATTGGATTGGAGCCCGGGCAGCGGCCGACTCCACTCGATGAAATCCTGCGTTACACAGCGTGAGTCGCATGCATGTCACTCACAGCGCGATGATATCCGCAGTGATCGCGAGTTCGGCCAGGGCCGGGAACACCTGGCGCAGGGAGTGTTCGTGGGATGCCGGGTTCGGGTCGCTGATGGCGTCGGTAGCGATAATCACGCTGTAGCCCAAATCGTAGGCTTCACGAGCGCTCGATTCGATACCGAAACTCGTTGCCAGTCCGGCCAGCACAACCTGGGTAATCCCTCGTGCGGACAGTTCATCGTGTAATTGCGTACCCACGAATGCCCCCCAGCTGGTCTTCGCGATCCGAATATCGGCCGCTAGCGTCGCGATCGCTTCCGGTAGTTCACTGAATTGGGCGGGAAAGCTCGTCGGTACGCGGCCCGAATATTCGGTTCGGCCCGGGGGAGTTCCGATTGCGGTCACGACGGCGATCGGCAGGTCTCGCCGATGGAACTCCGCGGCCAGCTCCAGTGCGCGTGCGACGAGATCGGCGGCAGGGGTGGCGAGGTTTTGACCGAGTGTCCCGTTCTGCAGGTCGATCAGGACGAGAGCGGACCGCGCATCGAGTTGGGTTACGGGCATGAGACCGATCTTATTCAGGGATCCATATGTGGGTTACCCACCCACCATGAGCAGACCGCCGTTGACTGCGAGGAATTGACCGGTGATGAAGCGTGCTCCGGCACCCGCCAAGAACACGAGCACCGGGCCGAGATCGTCCTGCGGATCGCCGAGATGGCCGCCGAGCGGTATCGCCGACTGGAGTTGTTTACGGAACTGCTCAGCAGCTTGCGGACCGACAAACTCCCAGCGCCGGTCGGCGCCGGGGGTCGCCACCGCGGGCGCCACCGTATTGACGGTGATGTTCCGCGGGGCCCATGCCCTCGCCGCCGACCGGGTCCACGAGTGCACCGCAGCTTTCGCAGCGGCGTAGGGTGCCGAAATCGTGCTGCCCGAAACTCCCTCGCTGGAGCCGAAATTGATGATCCGTCCACCGCCGCCGGCGCTCATCGCCGTGAACGCCGCCTGATTGGTGAGCACCGTGGAGACAAAGTTGATATCCAACATTGTCTGGAGATCGTCGACGGTGATCTGCCCGGGCACGTGGCCTGCCCAGCGGCCGGCCGCGTGCACCAGGACGTCGAGACCGCCGAGCGTCTCGGTTGCTTCGGTGAAGGCGGCGTCGACAGACTCCTGATCGGTGACGTCGCAGTGGAGCCAGTGCGGCGCAGTGGAGCCGGATATCGGGGCGGCATCAGGCGTCGGAGCGGTGTTGTGGAAGGTGGCGGCGACCCGCGCGCCAGCCTCCGTCAGCACGTGGACGCTGGCCGCGCCGATCCCCGACGCTGCGCCGGTGACGAGAATCCGGATGCCATCGAGCGTTGTGTACATGGGCTGCATGTGCTTTCGCTACCGAGGCTCAGATACCCACGGGAATGCGTTCCTCCTGCTTGTCTTCTGCCTCCTCGACGGTCACCGCTTTCAACAGCAGCAGTGGGGTCGCGACCTTCCAGACCAGATATGCCAGGGCGGGAATCCAGAAGGCGAACAGGCCATTCCACGCCAATGGGCCGGATTTGAACACAAAGATGAAGGCGCCCGGGGCAAGCACGATCGCGAGAATGAAGTTCAGGTAGCCGAACCAACGCGGGAAGACCGGATGTGGACGCTTATCGATCAGTGCGGAGATTCCCAAGGCGATGCATTGCAGGGAGAACACAGTTGCGAAACCAACGTAGGCGAAGAAGAACAGATCGGTGAACAACTGGAGGATCTGTGGGGATTGTTCTTCGGCGCGATAGGCGGCGGCGGAGATGATGAACATCGGGTAAAAAAAGCCGATGGGTGCGACGATGCCGGTCAACAGCTGCGTGAACGACAGCACGCCCCACCCGCCTTCGATGCGCCGCATCTGCCAACTGGTAGTGATGACGAAGAGATATTCGAGCGGGATCACGAACGAACAGATAACCGTGGTCCACAGGATTCCGGTGCGGTTGTCGGTCAGCCATTCTTTGACGTGGTCGGCGGTCCATTGTGGGTCGATCGGGGGCTGAACCTTCGACAGCATGAAGAAGCAGACGCCAATGACGAACATGACGACAAAGCCCGACCAGGCCGAGATCCGTTGATACTTGTACAGATACGCCTTGTCGATTTCCACCATCATCATCTCCTTGGGATGTGTGTTTTCTGATGCGGCCGGCAACGGTGGCCCGGCGGCGGACTCAGTGTGAGCGCATATGAATGTGAGCCAGGTAACGAATTCCATTCACTGAGACTCGCCTTACCATTCCAGTGAGCGAGATGAGGTGCGATGCAGTGGTTTCTGATCGACCTACCCTGCTGGCAGGTGTTTCACATCACGTTGAGGAGATCCCATCATGACCATTACGCAGCCGAATCAACCGAGGCTCGCGCACCCCGGCGCGATCTCGCTCGGCACTCCCAACCTTGAGACGTCGCTGAGATTCTTCCGCGACATCCTGGGCCTGGAAGTGGTTGAACGTGTCGGTGACACGGTGTACCTCCGCGGCTATCAGGAGCTCAAGCACCACTCGCTCGTGCTGTTCCCGAATGAGACCGCAACGGTCGACTCCTATAGTTTCCGCGTTCAGCGCCCCGAGGATGTGGAGCTGTTCTACAACGAACTGCTCAAACAAGAGGTTGAGGTTGTCGAGTTGCCCGCGGGGCAGCAGGCGGGCCGCGGCACGGCGATCCGCTTCATCGTTCCGTACGCGGAGCACGCTTTTGAGCTCTACTACGATATCGACGCTCCCGAGGCGCCGGAGGAGATCTCGTCCCGGCTGCAGAGCAACAGCTCGCGTCGACGTGGGCTGGGGGTGCGTCATCTGGACCACTACAACATTCAGACGAGTCTGGAAAACGTGGGGAAGGCCGAGAGCTGGCTGAGCGACAACCTGGGATTCAAGCGGCGCGAGTATGTGTACTTGCCCGAGGCTGACAATATTCTCATCGCGTCGTGGACGGCGGTTACCTCACGGGTCCATGACCTGGCCATCGCCATGAGTTTGACGGGGGAGACCGCTCAGTTGCACCACGTGGCCTTCAACGTCGAAAACCACAGCGACCTGTTGGTGGCGGCGGACATCCTGCGCGATTATGACGTCAAATACCACTGTGGGCCGGGTAAACACGGCATTGGCCAGGCGATGTACCTGTACCTGGAGGAACCGGGTTCGGGCCATCGGGTGGAGCTGTATTCCGGTGGTTATCACATCTTCGACCCGGACTGGGAGGCGCTTGGCTGGACGCCGACCAACCCGGACGGATCCACCTGGTTCGGACAGGAACTCGACGTCACTCAGGGTGGTGCGATGGCCACTTCGACTGCTTCCGCGTCGTCACTTGATTCCCTGCTGGACGCGAAGCCGGTGTCTGCTGTCAGCGTCTGAGCGGCCCTAGATCGTAACTGCCCGCGGGGTCTTCCCCGCGGGCAGTTTTGTGGGTATTGCGACTGACTATCCCTGTGCTGCTTGGCTTGTCAGGTGGCGCCGGACGATCTTGCCGCTGGGCGATCGCGGGACGATGCCGATACTCACCGACCGTGGACATTTGAATCGCGACAGGTGGTCTCGGCAGTAGGCCAAGAGTTCGTCGGTGAGTGTGGGGTCGTGTGTGCGTTCGGCGACCGGAGTGACGATAGCGTGGACGATCTGACCCATCTCCACATCGGGTACGCCGATGACAGCGACGTCGAGAACTGATTCGTGTGCGATGAGCACATCTTCGATCTCGGTGGGATAGATGTTCACGCCCCCGGAGATGATGAGATCGGTCCGTCGTGATGAGAGGTACAGGTAGCCCTGTTCGTCGACGTGGCCGAGGTCGCCGAGTGTGGTCCAACCACGATGGTCGAAAGCCTGCGCGGTGCGCTGCGGATCTCCGTGGTAGGTGAACCGCCCGACTCCTTCGAACCATACGGTGCCCACCGCGCCGGTGCCCAGTTCAAGACCGTCGTCGTCGCAGATGTGTACCGTCCCGATCAGTGGCCGGCCCACCGACCCCGGATGGGCGAGCCATTCGTCGGCATCGATCATGAAGAATCCGGTTCCCTCACTCGCGCCGTAGAATTCGACGATTATGTGACCAAACCACTCGATCATGGCTCGTTTGACTTCCACGGGACACGGTGCGGCAGAATGGATGACGAGTCTGAGGCTACTCACATCGGCGGATTGCCGCGTATTTGTGTCGAGTTTGAGCATCCGGACAAACATCGTCGGCACGAACATCGCGTGGGTCACCCGGTATGTCTCGATTGTGCGCAGCGCGCCCGCGGGATCGAACCGACCGGTGATGATCGTGGTTCCGCCGTTGCGAAGGGTGCCGAGACACCAGGCAAGGGGAGCGGCATGGTAGAGCGGTCCGGTGTTGAGAAACACTGTGTCGTCGCAGAATCCGAATCGGGTGGCCATTCGGTGATCGATCGGCAGGCCGCTGCCGAACTCGCTCGGCGTGCGCGTCGGAAGTATCCCCTTGGGCCGTCCGGTGGTGCCGGACGAATAGAACATGTAGTAGCCCTCGGACTCGTCAGTGATAGGTTCGGCGGGCAGCTCGCGTAGCGCGTCGTCAAGCCATTCGGCACCGGTCGCCTGGTCGGCGGATCCGTCTGCGCGCCGATCGCCGACGAGTAGACGATGCTCCACGGATGGTGCGGTAGCGGCGATCGTCCGGCCGTTCAAGGTGGATGAATGCAGGAGCATCCGGGCCTGGCAATTGTCGACGATATAGGCGGCCTCGTCCTCGTGTAGGTGCCAGTTGACCGGGGTGTAGTAAAGGCCTGAGCGCTGTGCGGCCCACGCGATCGGGAAATAGTCCACACAATTCTCCAGGAGAATCGCGATGTGGTCGCCGGCTCTCAGGCCGCGGCTGCGGAACAACTGGGCGATCTGATTGGACCTGGTCTCGAGTTCCCGATAGGAGATCGTCTCACCGGTGTCGGCCAGAATAACGGCGGGTTTGTCGCCGTGTATATCGGCCAGCCGCGTGAGGTGCATTCTTTGCAGCGACTCTGCTTCAGGTGATGCTGTTTCGGGCCTATTGTCTGCGTCGATCATGTTGTCAGGCATGGTATTTCAGTGTGTGACGGGAGGCTGTGAGACATCGCGTACCGAAGTCGGCAGGCTGATCGTGCTGGCACTTATATCGGTTGTGGCGCTCAGTAATACGTCCATTCTGCGGGAGCTGATACGCCATCCCGAATCGGTGTGGGTCAGTGTGTCCTGATAGATACCGATGGCGTGGTGCATCCTCGACGGTTGGTCGTGCTGGGTCCAGCGCACGTCGCCGTAGCAACTGGCCCAAATCCCGTCGGGGCCGGTGCCGACCCGGTGGTTGGTCATCGCGTGCAGCGTCCATCCGCACTGGTCGTGAAACGGGATGAAGAAAGCGAGCCAGTCGTCGATGCCGTCGATGGGCGGCATGGCCGTGTACCGGACGCGTACGTCCGGAGTGAACACCCGGGCGAACAGATCCCAGTCACGGGTGTCGATGGCATGTGCGTAATCGGTGTGCAGGGTGATTGCCGCTGCGGTCGGAATCGTCTGGTTCTCGTCGGGCATGAGGCCTCCTTGCTCGCACCTAAGTGTTGGCGGCAATGGTGGTCGATCGGCGCGGCGGGGGTTCGAAAAATATCCACTCGGTGGGATCCGATGTGCGATCGACCACATAAGTCTTACACTCTTTTAGTGTGTCCTACACCGCTATGCCGAATGTGCGTGACTCGCCACACAAGGCAATGGCTCGATGACGATGGCTGTCCCGACGTGACGGCGTGATTGTGGAACAACGGAGGAACCGCAGATGAGTACCACTCTCGAATCCGGTAACGCAGGTCTGGAACCTGACGGAACCTACGAAGGTAAACCGGCCTACCGCTTCGATAACCGTCGAGGTGGGCCCTTGATGAGCCACCAGGAACGTTGGGATGAACTCTCGCGGACCCACTCGGGTTTCCGCAGCACGCTCGGCAAGGGTTACTGGGTCGTCACCGACGGCGAGGCCGTGCAGGAAGCACTGCAGGACTGGGGGACATTCTCCAATCGGTCGGTCACCGCACTTGAGCCCGACCCGAAGTTCATGTGGATACCTGAAATGCTCGACCCGCCGTTGCACACCATCTGGCGCAAGCTGCTGGGTAAGGATTTCTCGCCCAAGTCGATCGCCGCACGTGAGCCGGAGGTTCGTGAGGTAGCCGGCGAGATCATTGACGGTCTGATCCATACCGGTGGCGTCGATATCCTCGACTCCTTCACCCGCCGATTCCCCACGACGATCTTCATGAGGCTGGTGGGGCTCCCTGAAGAGGATTTAGACCAGTTCCTCGCCTGGGCGCACGATCTGCTGCACCTCACCTTCGATGAAGATCCCCGCGGCGAGCGTCAGTTGGCCGCGATGCGTCAGGTGTCGGCGTACTTCGATGATCTGATCGCCAAGCGCCGGGCCGAACCCACCGACGACCTGCTCTCGCGCGCGATGACCTGGAAAATCGATGGTGAGCCCATCAATGACGATGACATGCACGCCTTCTGCATCCTGTTGTTCCAGGCGGGTTTTGACACGGTACCGATCTCGATCGGTTGGGCGCTCTACCATTTCGCCGCCCATCCCGAGCAGCGTAAGGCGATCATCGACGATCCGTCGTTGATTCCCGCAGCGGTTGAGGAGGTTCTGCGGGTCTACTCATTCGTGGTGCCGGCGCGCAAGGCAACCGCCGATGTGAATATTGGTGGATGCCCGGTCAAGGCGGGGGAGATGGTGATGCTTCCGCTTGCTGTCACCAATCGTGATGAGAATAGGTTCGAGAACCCACACGAGGTCGATCTGCACCGAGAGATCAACAATCACATCGCGTTCGGCTCGGGCCCGCACCGCTGCCTAGGCTCTCACCTCGCGAGACTGGAACTGACGGTGGCTCTTGATGAATGGCATAAGCGGATCCCGGACTACTGGATCGCCGGCGGTCAGGAACTTCAGCAGCATGGCAACATGTACGGCTTGAACACGTTGCGGATCGAATGGAATCCACCTGTCGGCTGACGCTGTATCTCGCGGTGGGACCTGTATGAGGGGGTCAGCCGTACCAGGGTGCCAGGGCATCGAGGTGTCGGCGCATGCGCTGGCGCGCGATGCCCACATCCCCTTGCCTGATCGCATCGAGAATGTGCTGGTGGGCGTGCCGGACGTCGGCCGCGGCGCGATCGCCCGGCAGATGAGTATGGCGCGAGGAGTGGCGTCGGAAGAGTTCGGTGATCACCGAGAGGAACAGTGAGAGCACAGGGTTGCCTGCGGCGGCGGCGAGCTCGGTGTGGAAGCGGTCGGCCTTTCGTGGAGTGTCGGCGGGTCCCTCGGTGACCCAGTTGACCGCGGCGACTAGGCGCTCTGCCAGCTCATTTCGTTCTGCTAAATCATTGTCGGCTAGGTCATTGTCGGCTAAATCATTGTCGGCTATCGCGTGCGCGGTGACGAGGGAGACGATGCCGAGTTCGATCGCGCTGCGCACGGCGTGTAGATCCACGGCTTTGACCTGGTGGTATTCCAGGTAGAGGGCCATAGATTCGATGCTGGTCCCCGGATCTGGCTCGGTGACCACCAGGCCGCCGCCCGGGCCGCGGCGCATACGTGCGACGGAGTGGTACTCCAGGATGCGCACCGCCTCGCGGAGTACCGCGCGACTGACGCGGTAGTGGTTGAGCAACTCGGCCTCGGAGCCCAGAACCTTACCGACCGGCCAACCGATATGGCTGATGTGATCATGGATACGGGCCGCGATCAGTTCCGCAAGTTTGGTGTCGATGTCGGGAGTGGGTCCAGTGGGTACGGAGTGCATTCGCGACGGCCCGGTATCGGTCGCGACTTCCGCTTCTGTGCCGACGACGGGGTGTGCCGACAGCCATGAACAGACGGTCTCGAGATGTTCGGTGAGCATCGCCTGCGCCCGGATGGTGTCGCCGGCGATCACGGCATCGGCAATGGCCCGGTGATGTTCGGTGGCCCAGTGATGTTCGGTGGTGTCGCGTGTGGGTGAACGGGCGTCGGTACATCCGCATATGGTGGCCCGGGCGGCATAACGGACGGTGAGGTGCGTCAGCACTCCGATGAATAGTTCCAGCACGGCATTTCCCGACATCCGGGCAAGCGTGCGGTGCAGCCCCGACATTGACTCGGCGACGGTGGTGGCACCGGAGGCCGACTCCCTCGCTAGGTCGCCCCGGATCGTGTCCACGCCATGCTGGTCGAGTGCATCGATGGCCATCGCCGTGGCGAGAGGCTCGAGCAGTATGCGCGCATGGAGGACGTCGTCGGCGGTTGTGCCCAGATGATCGAGATAGATCACCAATGCCCGCGACGCGGTGGCTGCATCGGGGGCGGTGACGAAGAGTCCGCCGCCCGGGCCGCGCCTCATCTGAGCCAGCTGGCGGTGTTCGACGAGGCGAATCGCCTCCCGCAGTACGGCGCGGCTGACACCGTAGTGTTCACGTAGGGCGGACTCGGAGCCGAGTGCGCGACCGACCCGCCACCCGCTGCTGACGATATCGGCCTCGATAAGACGGGCGATGGCCGCGGCGCGCCGTTCTGTGCCGGAAGCGAGCGGTGTGGGCCCTGATCCGGCTAAGTCGTTCCGCACACTCACCGCCATAGAGTACCCTCTAATCAAGAATGTGATGTGACTCATATTCGATCGGTAAAGTGATATGGAAGGCGATCGATGACTCTGACACTGGAAGAAGCAGCCATCACTACTGCGACCAAACTTCACGACCACCCGTGCGCGTCGTCGTCACCCTCGATGATCGATCGGGTGACCGCCATCATGGATGCTTTTGACGAGCCTGACGTGCGGCTCACGCTCGACGAGGTGAGTCGCCATACGGGCCTGCCGCGTTCGACCGCCCACCGAATCCTCGATCAGTTGGTGCATACCTGCTGGCTGACGCGGGCGGGAAACATTTATCGACTGGGTCCGGGTGCGATCGGGCTGGGCATGCGTGAGGTGACGTATAACGAGTTGCGTGCGGCGGCACATTCTCGGCTTCGCGAATTATCTTGGCGGACAGGGCTCGTTGTGCATCTGGGCTGTCTCGATCAGGATGAGGTGTACTACATCGACAAATTCGGCGGAATGGACATCCGATGTGTGCCCTCAGATATTGGTGTCCGGTTACCCGCATCATGCACATCGTTAGGTAAGTCTATTCTCGCGTGGCTCCCGCAGGTCACCGTCGGTGAGATGTATTCCGGCAAGGTGCCCACTCCCACTGGCGACAGCTTGGCCAGCTGGAAGGAGTTGAGTGTGGAGTTGTCGCACATTCGCGCCGCCGACGGAGTGGCGGTTGATCGCGGGGAATGCTTCGCCGACATCGCATGTGTGGGCGTTGCGATCCGCGATGAACACGGACCCGTGGCGGCAATCTCGGCGGTAGGTCGCAAAGACGCCCCGCTAGAACGCCTTGCCCCAGTTATGCGCAGCATTGCCCACGAGATATCCCTCGAAATAATCGGCTGAGTTGCCAAGTGAGACAACAGTATTCATTCGACTCGCGTAGACGCTCGTCAGTTACGCGTTCGACTCGCGTAGACGCTCGTCAGTTACGCGTTCGACTCGCGTAGCCGCTCGTCAGTTACGCGTTCGACTCGCGTAGACGCTCGTCGATGGCCCTGCTGGCGGCGATGACCAACGGCGCCAGCCGCTCTGGTGCGCCTCCGGCTAGCGCGAGCGCCGAGATTGCCCCGACCGGTCCATTGGCGTCATAAATCGCCATCGCCGTACACGATAGCTGCGGCAGATACTCGCCGCGCTCGAAGGCCAGTCCATGACGTGCGCGCACTTTACCCAATTCAATGCGCAGAGTAGTCAGGTCAACGATCGTGTTGGAGGTGTGCGTGTCGAGGTGTTCGTGGCACACCGCGTCGACGAATTCGGGCGAGTGTGCGGCCAGGAGTGCCTTACCCATCGCGGTGCAATGCATCGGTATTCGGGTGCCCACCGGCGAATAATCCTGTGCGTCATGACGGATGCCGAATGCATCGATCACATGCACCGCACTGTGTTCGATAGCCCCGCCATGTTCGATAGTGCCGTAATGTTCGATAGTGCCGTAATGTTCGATAGTGCCAAGGTAGAGCAGCGTATTGGTGCGTAAGGCGAGCTGGTGGAGTTCGCCGGCGGCGGCCGACCGCAGCCGATCCTGTGCGATCGCCTTTCCGCCGAGCGATAGCGCGCGAGGGCCGAGACTGTAATGGCTCTTGGCATGGATTACCCATCGGTGACGCACAAGTTGTTCGAGAATGCGATGAACCGTTGACCGCGGGAGATTGGTGGTCCGCGCGATTTCCTCAAGGGTGAGACGAGAACTCGATTTATGGAACACCGACATGATCAGCGTCATCCGCTCGACCATCGACTGGGGTGGCATACCGGCTGGCTCTGGATTGATCACTACTGGCTCTGGGTTTGTCGCTTGATGTGGGTGTGTTACTGCCGACGTCGCGATGCCCATTTCTGTCTCGCGGCGCCTGGTTGTCCGGCGCATACAACGAGATTAGGAGTGATCGCAGTCACATACAAGTAGTGTGGGTTGCTGGCGGTGTCGGGAGTGTGCGGTTATCGGATATTGAGGCGTGTGCATGTGAGATGGTTGACTTAGTTCAAATAGCTATCGAGAGGAGTTCACATGGACTTCGCCCTGAGTAACGAGCAGCGCGACCTTGCCGACGCTGAACGTGCCTGGCTGGATAAGCATGATCCCATCGGGTTGCGCCGTCGATCCGTGGACGAGCCGGCCGGGGCGCTGTCTGCAGATGAGCGCCGCCATATCGCCGAAGCAGGCATCGGCGAATTGCTGACCGAAGAATTGGGTGGGACGAACGTGGATCTCCTCGTCCTGGTGGAGGCACACGGCCACGCCGGTAGTGCGTTGCCCGTGGCCGAACTCGCTCTCGCCGGTCGTCTGGAAGAAATCGTTGCGGCCCGGACAGAGGCGACTCACGCAGGTGCGGGACCCGATGCCGGGACTGCTGATGCTGCTGATGTCGTCGTTCCGGTACTCGCCGACGGTTGTCTGGTGTCGATCGATGATGCGGACCGGCTGACGATCCGAGGTGTCAGCGCGCCGGTCACCGGGCTTGTCGGCGCCGACCGGATTGTCATCGTCGCCACTATCGGAGACGGCGGAGACCTCGCCGCGGTCGTGCCCGCCCGTGCGGTAACGGTGCGTCCATTACAGACGCTCGACATACTGCGATCGTGGGCGGTTGCCGAACTTGACCTGACGCTGGGGCCGGGGGCGTGGATCAGGCTCGCATCAGGTGAGAAGGATTACGTGGCCGATCAAGTGGCTGTGTTCCGGGCGGTTGATGCGCTGGGAGCGGCAGACCGATTGCTCGCCCTGACGGTGGAATATGCCAACCAGCGTAAGCAATTCGATAGCTTGATCGGTTCTTTCCAGGCTATCAAGCACCGTTGCGCTGATATGGCTCTGACCGTCGCGGCCGCTCGGTCGTCACTGTGGGCTGCGGCCAGTGCGCTCGATGAGAACGACGCCGATGTGCGCAGCCGCGCGGTGGCCGGCGCCGCCGCCTACACCGGCGTCGGGGCCTCGCGGGTTGCCCAGGATGCGCTCCAGATACACGGCGGTATTGGCTTCACCTGGGAACATGACCTGCATCTGTTGTTACGAAGGATCAAGGTGGACGAACTCTATGGTTGCTCGACGCGTGCGCACCGTCGGCGGCTGGTCTTTGCGGGCGCGGGGGAGTGAGCCCGGTGCGCGCGAGTGCGGATCACCGTGAACGCCACCGAACTACACGGGTTGGAACGCATTAGGGTGGCGATGGTGGAAACAGAAGTTCGTGCCGGCGCTCGCAAAACCTTGGCAGCCGATCTCGACGTCCGACCACCGAAAGCGGCCGAGCAGATCGCCCGTCGATTACGTCGCGAAATAGTCCGCGGTGATGTTCTCCCCGGTGCGATGCTTCGGCCTGAACGTGAACTTATTGCCGAATTCGGTGTGTCGCGTCCGACGTTGCGCGAGGCATTCCGGATTTTGGAGAGCGAGGGGCTGATCGAAGTCCGCACCGGGGTGCGCGGCGGGCCGCAGGTGCAGGTACCCGATCTGCGGGTGGCTGGTCGGCAGATCGGTTTCTACCTCCAACTCAAACAGACCACTCTCGGCGAATTACTTGAGGCGCGTGCCGAATTCGAACCCATCTGTGTCCGTCTGCTCGCGCAACGTCACACCGACGAAGCTCTGGCCGCGCTGTCGGGTTGTCTGGACGCGTTGCGTGAGTTACTGGCGCAAGGGCTCGTTGGTTCGACCTTTGCCGAGTGGGTGGACCACACCCGTGAGTTCCACGAGCTTATCGCCGATCACTGTGGTAACAGAGTTCTTGCCGCACAAGCTCATTCGCTTGGTGAAATGGTACGGGCACACCATCGCCTGAGCCTGCGTACGATCAATTATCAGCCCAGTTCGCCAAGCACGGGGCCCGAGTTGGTTGCCGACTACGAGCGTCTACTCGATGTGATCCGTGTCGGTGACGGAGACGCTGCCGAACGTCTCTGGCGTGACCACCTGATCCGATCGGCAGATGTGTCCTACCGATCGCAGGATCCGGGCGTGGTACTCAACCTCGTTGACTGATATCTGCGTT
>JASGFW010000108.1:0-13452 GCA_047605305.1 Gordonia sp. (in: high G+C Gram-positive bacteria) | reverse complement strand
ACGGGATCTGGGGTGGGAACGGGATCTGGGGTGGGAACGGGATCTGGGGTGGGAACGGGATCTGGGGTGGGAAACGAGATACGCGGCGAATGAGAGGACCAAACGTGCGGGCGGTGGTGATGGGAGCTGGTTCGTGGGGCACGGCTACAGCTAAGGTGCTTGCCGACGCCGGTACGGAGACCATCCTGTGGGCGCGCCGTGATGAACTGGCCGCCGAAATCAACACGAAGCACACCAACAGCGCGTATCTCGCCGGAATCGAGTTGCCCGCGACGCTCACCGCGACGAGTGTCGCCGCCGAGGCACTGCCCGGTGCCGATGTAGTGGTATGTGCGGTGCCCTCGCAGGCTTTGCGCGCCAACCTGACTCAATGGCGCCCTCATCTCGATCCCGGAGTCACGCTGGTATCGCTGGCCAAAGGTATCGAGACCGCGACCCTGATGCGGATGAGTGAGGTTATCGCCGAGATGACCGACAAACCCGCAAGCCAGATCGCGGTGCTGACCGGACCGAATCTGGCTCGCGAAATCGCCGAGGAGCAACCTGCGGCCACGGTGATCGCCTGCACCGACCCGGCCCGCGCGAAGACCCTGCAAGATATGTTCAGCACCAGGTATTTTCGCCCCTACACCAACACCGATGTCGTTGGGTGTGAGATCGGCGGCGCCGTCAAAAATGTGATTGCCCTCGCCTGCGGGATGGCCGGCGGGATCGGCTTCGGGCAGAACACATTGGCCACCATCATCACCCGAGGTCTGGCCGAGACCATCCGGCTCGGTCTGGCCCTCGGGGCCGAGATCGAGACCTTCGCCGGTCTCGCGGGTATCGGCGATCTGGTTGCTACCTGTTCGTCGCCGCTCTCGCGTAATCGGACCTTCGGAGCCCACCTCGGTCAGGGGGAGAGCGTGGCGCAGGCGCTGGCCGCCACGAATGGTCAGGTGGCAGAAGGGGTGAAGTCATGCACATCGGTGCGTGCCCTCGCCGACAAACACCAGGTATCGATGCCGCTGACCGAGGCGGTCGATCGGGTGTGCCACGGCGGGATGTCGGTGGCCGAAGCAATCAGCTCTCTGCTCGGACGGCGTACCAAACCGGAGATCTACCGCGGTTGAGCGGCCGGTGGCATACCGGCGTGAGCGCACCCCCGCCGCCCACGCCGTCAGCCGAAGTCGAGAGGTCCTCGCGCCAAGGTACGTTCGATCACCGCTGACACATCGGTGATCGGTCCGTTTCCGGCGTCGACCGGGATCCAGAGGGCGACATATGGCCGGTGATCCACACAGACGAAGGCCTGCCCGGACCCATCGACCGAATCGGTGATGAACCACTGCACCGGGTCGACCACCTGAAGATTGCTGGTGGCCGAGAGTCCGGCGGGGCGGGCGATGCCGCAGCGTACGGTCACCGGGTCGCCGTGTTGGCGCGCTGGCCACGTCGCTCGGTCGCCGACGACTCGTTTCGTGCCGAAACCCGTGAAGGTCTCGGGCAGTGCGCCCAGAAACGCTCCGCATTCGGGTGCCGCGGAGGGCTGTGCCGGATATGAATCCACCGGGGTGGCCGACGAATCGGGCCGGAGCGCCGCGTACGCGATGAAGATGACGATCGCGACGACGGGAATGGTGGCTAACGTTGCGACGAGTGCGGGGCTCAGTTGCGGTCCGGTTCCGGTGTCTTCGGTGTGATCGTCGGGACCGGAAGACTTCACCCCCAACACACTAGGACATCGCGCGGCGTTGGCGTGGTGTGCCCGCGATTATCAGGGCGCGGTGATTAGGGCTCGGTTATCAGATTCGGGATTGATCAGGGGCCGGTGTTCACCACCGGGCAGGTCAGGGTGCGGGTGATGCCATCGACCTTCTGGATCTGGGGTACCACGTCAGTGGTGAGGTGTGTCGCGTCGGCGGCCTCTACGTGGACGATGACGTCGTAGGGTCCGCTGACCTCTTCGGATGAGGTGACGCCGGTGATCTCCGCAATTGTCGCCGCAGCCAATGCGGCTCGTCCGACATCGGTCTGGATCAGTATGTATGCCTGAACCACGCCCATCCTTTCATCCCCCCTACACCTCGGTACCCGAGAAACCACTACCCGAGAAACCACTACCCGGGAAACCAATACACTGTGGCACACATTGTCACTGACAACCGGGTTCGTGCGCGACTCAAGAGCGAGTGGGGAAGCTGAATTGACGACCGGCGACGACGCAGCAGGCCAAACCGAGCACGGATTCGGCCCAGCGATGACCGTCGGCGATCTGGGCGAACGCCGAATGATCTCGTTGTTCACCGCTGCCGCTGCCGGCCGGGAGCGCAGCGACATCGTGATAGGTTCCGGCGACGACGCCGCGGTGTTCGACGCCGCCGGACCCACCGTGGTCAGCACTGACACAGCGGTGCAGGGACGTCATTTCCGATTCGATTGGTCGACACCCACGCAGATCGGGGCGCGGGTGGTGGTGCAGAGCGCCGCCGACATAGCCGCAATGGGCGGGCGCACCGTGGGAATTGTCGTCTCGATTGCATGCCCTGCCGATTCGCCGGCGGCGACGATCGCCGATATCAACGCCGGGATCGTGGCCGCGGCCCATCGGTTGGATGCGCGGGTGCTTGGCGGCGATCTTGTACAGGCGTCAACGGTGGTGCTGACGGTGACCTCGCTGGGCGCACTCGACGGTCTCACCCCGGTCGCTCTCGGTGGCGCCCGGCCCGGTGACGTTCTCGCAGTCTCCGGACCGCTCGGTGCGGGCGCCGCCGGGCTGGAGGTATTGCGCCATGGCGAAAACATCCCCGAGCCCGCGCGTGCGGCCTTACTGGCCCGGCATACGGAGGTGGTGGACGCCTACAGATTGCCCAATCCCGATCTGGGACAAGGAGTTTACGCTGCACGGGCCGGTGCGCACGCCATGACCGATATATCCGACGGGCTCGTCGAAGAACTGATCACCCTCGCCGCCGCATCCGGGGTACGGCTCTCGATTCGCTCCGCTGCCGTGCCGCGCACCGCGGCGACTGCGTGCGCCGCGCATGCTCTTGGCGCCGACGAGCGTCACTGGGTGCTTACCGGCGGTGAGGATCATCAATTGCTGGCCAGCTTTGACCCGGCGGATGTTCCGCCCGGATGGACGGTGATCGGCGACGTGCAGCACGCAGACGATCGCGCCGGTGAAGTGATCGTCGACGGCACGGTTCTGACCGGTCTCGCCGGATGGCAGTCATTCGGACACCGATGACCCCGGACATTACCGGCCCCGGACATCACCAGCGGGGAACACGGCTGAGGGGGATATAGGCGCGGGCGTAGCGGCGACGGTGCTTAGATCGTGACATGGCCATCTACGCGCTCGGCGATCGTGAACCCGTATTCGGGGCGGATGTCTACATCCATCCCGATGCCACCGTGATCGGCGCGGTGACCCTCGCCGACGGAGTGTCGATATGGCCGGGGGCGGTGCTACGCGGCGACTTCGGCACGATCACCGTCGGCCGGCGCACCAACATCCAGGACGGCACCGTGATCCATTGCACGCCTATCGATCCGACGGTGATCGGCGCGGGCTGCGTGGTGGGGCACAATGCGCATATCGAGGGCGCAACCATCGGCGACAACTGTCTGATCGCATCGGGTTCGGTGGTGCTGAACGGATCGAAGGTCGAAGAGGGTGCGGTGGTCGGTGCCGGTGCGGTGGTGCCGTTCGGTTTTACCGTGCCCAGCCGTCGGATGGCTTTGGGAGTGCCTGCGCGCATCCGCGCGGGATTCGAGGTCGCCCAGGGGCATCTGGACATCAATGTTGAAGGCTACTACCAGAATTCGCTCAACTACCGGAAACACCTGAGGAGACTCGATTGACCACCGCGCCGCGGCCGCTCGCCGAACTCGTTGATCCCGGTTGGGCGAAGGTCCTGGCTCCGGTCGCCGACACGGTCACCGAGATGGGGCAATTCCTGCGTGCGGAGAATGCGGCCGGACGCCGGTACCTGCCCGCCGGCAAGGATGTGTTGCGGGCCTTCACCCAGCCCTTCGACGAGGTACGGGTTCTCATCGTCGGCCAGGACCCATACCCGACCCCCGGTCATGCCGTGGGATTGAGCTTCTCGGTCGCCCCCGAGGTGACCCCCATTCCGCGGTCACTGGCCAACATCTACACCGAGTACTGTGCCGACCTCGGTTATCCGAAGCCGGCCAACGGTGATCTCACCCCGTGGGCTCGTGCGGGCGTACTGCTGCTCAACAGGGTGCTGACCGTCGCGCCCGGACAGCCCGCGTCGCACCGCGGCAAGGGATGGGAGAAGGTCACCGAGTGTGCGATCAAGGCACTTGCCGATCGCGACGAACCGTTGGTCGCGATCCTGTGGGGTCGCGATGCGGCCGGACTGGCGCAGTGGATGCCCGACGTTCCCGCGATCGTGTCAGCGCATCCGTCGCCGCTCTCGGCGAGCCGCGGTTTCTTCGGTTCGCGGCCGTTCAGCCGGGCCAACACCGAACTCGAAGATCTCGGTGGCGATCCGGTGGATTGGCGCCTGCCCTCTTAAGTTCAGGCCTCGCGTGCTCGTGCGGCAACGAAATCCGGGGCACGTTTGCCGATGAATGCGTCAACACCCTCGATGCCTTCCGGGGTGCCGCTGTTGGCCGAGATCGCCCGGGCCTCGGCATCGAGTTGATCGCGCAGGGTGGTGCCCGACGAATTCAGCAGCAGCGACCGTGCGGCGGAAATAGCCGCCCGCGGCCCGTCGGCGAGGGTGCGGGCCACCTGTGCCGCGGTCTCATCGACGGCGTCGTCGTCGACGACCCGCGACAAGATGCCGATTCGCGTTGCCTCCTCGGCGTCGATGATGCGGTTGGTCAGGATGATTTCGCGCGCGCGGGCGGCACCGACCGCACGTGGCAGTGTCCAACTCATCCCGCCGTCGGGAGATAACCCGATACCCAGGTAAGCGGGCCGTAGTTTCGTCGATGTGCCGCCGATGGCGATGTCGGAGTGCAACACCAGGCTCAGGCCGGCGCCGGCCGCCCACCCGTTGACCGCGGCCACGATCGGCCGTTGCGCCTCCAGCAGGGCCGTGATGAAGGCATGAAATGTATCGGCGATCTCGCGCAGATAGGTCGGGCGATGCTCGGCGCTGGCGAAGTTGCGCACGTTCCCGCCCGCGCAGAAGTTGCGTCCGGAACCAACGAGGAGGATCGCACCGGCGTCGCGCTGGCCACCGGCGACCTCGCGGAGCGCCGTGGCTCCTTCGCGCATGGCCGGGGCGCTGAGTGCGGAACCGGCCGCAGCATCGGAGACCGATACCACGAGAAGCGGGCCGTCGTGAGTGACGGCAGAGGTCGGCGTGGATGTGATCAGGGTCATGTCCTCGATCCTATCGTGGACACACAAAAGACCCGACCCCGGGGCCGAGCGTTCGCTCGGTCAGGGTCGGGCCATTATGTCTGGCCTCAGACCAGGGTGGTCTTGCCCGCCTTCAGGCAGGAGGTGCATACATTCTTGCGCTTACGGTTGCCCGGAGCGACCTCGACGCGCACCGACTGGATGTTTGGGTTCCAGCGGCGGTTGGTTCGGCGGTGCGAGTGCGAAACGGACTTGCCGAAGCCCGGACCCTTGCCGCAAACGTCACAGACGGCAGCCATTGTCGAACTCCCTTGGTAGATGGAAATGTCTTCTTGGTTACGCCGTGCGCCCGACGACCACCGGAATGACGGCGCCGACTGCGACAAGGCAACCCTGCAAGAGTAGCGCCCGTCGCCCGCCCCAGCCAAATCCGACTCTGTCGGCGGTGCCGGGTACCCTCGCACGTACCTCGTGGCGGCCACTGGAATACGGCCCGCCGGCGGAGTCGATCGGGAGGGGGGCACGAGATGGCGGCGCCTGGCAGCGAGGTCACCGGTGTCGTGAATCCCCACCTGCTGCGTGACTGGGCGCATGCCTGCGTCGCCGGTCTGGAACATGTGCGCGGCGAGATCAACGAACTCAACGTTTTTCCGATCCCGGATTCCGATACGGGAAGCAACATGCTGTACACGATGCGCGCGGCCGCAGAGGCGGTCGACGACGTGCCTGTGGATGCGGGCGCCGCCCAACTGAGCCGCGCGCTGGCCGACGCGGCGGTGGCGGGCGCCCGCGGCAATTCCGGCATCATCTTGTCGCAGGTCCTCGTCGGGATGGCCGATGCCGCCGAACTTGTTGTACGGCCGGAGTCATTGACCTTCGCCCAATTGATGGTGTCGGGGCTGCGTCTCGGGTCGCTTGCCGCGACTCGCGCGGTCAGCGAACCGCGTGAAGGCACCGTGCTCACCCTGCTTCGGGTGGCTGCCGAAAGTGCTGCGGCACATGGTGATGAGACCGCCGGAGATCTCGCACGGGCGGTCGCCGACGATGTCGCCGACGCATTGGAATACACCACCGAGCAGATGCCTGAGCTCGGCGCCGCCGGGGTGGTCGACGCCGGCGGTCGCGGACTGCTGGTGATACTCGACGCGATGGTCGCCGTGTTGACCGGAGTGGCCCAGCGCCGCAGGCGCTATCGAGGTATTTCGGGCGGCGTTCGCGTGACCGGTGAGACCTGCAGCGGTGCGGGGGATATGGATTTCGAGGTGATGTACCGGTTGGCGGAGGTGGCGGGCGACGCCATCGCGGACCTGCGTCGGCACCTCGACGAACTCGGTGATGCGGTAGTCATCGTCGGTCATAGTTCTCCTGCGGGGGAGCGGTTTTCGGTACACGTACACACCTGCGATCCCGGCGCCGCGGTCGAGGCGGGGCTGGCGGCCGGTGTGTTGAGCGACATCCGGATTTCCTGCTTCGCGCTCGACACCATCCGGGCGCGAGGCGCGTCGTCGGAGGCGGTGCCCAGGTATCGGCGGGCGGTGGTGGCGGTGGTGTGCGGAGACGGGGCCGCGGAACTGTTCGCCGAGGCGGGAGCGGTGGTGGCGCGTGCCGATGACGGGCTGACGCCGGATGCGCTCGCCGCTGCGATCGGTGACACCGATGCCGCACACGTCGTGGTGATGGCGAATGGTTCACTCACTTCGCCAGATCTCGTTACCGTCGCCGCTCGGGTCCGGTCGGCGCAGCGTTCGGTGGTGTCCCTGCCGACGGCGTCGATGGCGCAATGCCTGGCGGCGCTGGCGGTGCATGATCCGTCCGCGCCTGCCGATGACGACGCGTACGCGATGGCCGAGGCGGCGGCGGGAGCGCGCTGGGGTTCATTGCGGAGGGCGGACGAGAAGATGATGACGCTGGCCGGTATCTGCGAGGTCGGCGACATCCTCGGCCTCATCGGCTCCGATGTGCTGGTGATCGCCCCCGATCAGAGTGCGGCGGCCCGCGCTCTGATCGACCTGATGCTCGCCACCGGCGGTGAAATGGTCACCGTACTCGCTGGTGCCGACGTCGACGAGGTGACGCTTGAGGCGCTCGATGGGCATATGCACGGTAAATATCCGGGCGTTGAACTGGTTGTGTACCGGACCGGCCAGCGTGACGAACTGATTCAAGTGGGTATCGAATAGTGGTTGAACTCGCCGATTCTCTTAACGAGATACTTTCTCCGCAAACAGCTTCCGGACTTGCCGCACTCGGCGTGGGAACCGTTGGCGAGTTGCTGCGCTATGCGCCGCGCCGCTATCTGCGGCGTGGGCAAACCACCGCCGAAGATGAACTCGTCGATGGCGCGTGGATCACCGTCGTCGGCCACGTCACCCACGCCGATCTGATCCGGATGCGCCGGCGCAACGGTCAGTTCCTCAAAGTGACTGTCAGTGATGACACCCGCACCTACGAGGTGAGTTTTTTCAATCCGCATTTCATCAGGCGGGTGTTGATACCCGGAACGCGGGTGATGATGGCCGGTTCGGTCAAGTTTTTTCGTGATCAGCCGCAGCTCTCACACCCCGAATGGATGGTGCTGCCTGACGGCGATCCGGAGGTCGACCGAGTGGTGGGGTCGGCGATGCTGGCCGAGATGTATGAGCTTGAGGCGCAGATCACCGGCGAGCCGAGTAAAGCCGACGCGGCGGAACTCGCGGCGTCATTCGATCGTGCCATCGTCCCGATGTACCCGGCGAGCCGCGATATCCAGACCTGGGATATCTGGGGTGCGATCCGCCGACTGCTCAACGAGCTGGCGCCGATGGCGGATCCGTTGACCGAGGCGGAACGCGAAGCCCGCGGGCTCATCGGTCTGGATGCCGCGATCCGCACAGTACATCTTCCCGAGGATGAGCGTGATATCGAAACTGCCAGGGCGCGACTGAGATTCGACGAGGCACTGGCGATTCAAACCGTCCTGGCGCAGCGTCGGCTGCTGGGGCGGGCGCACGTTGCCCTGCCCTGTCCGCATGTCGAGGGAGGGCTTGAGGATCGCCTCCTGCAACGGCTGCCATTCACCCTCACCGACGGGCAGCGTGGCGTCGGTGAGGAAATCGGCGACGATCTGGCCCAGCGGGTGCCGATGACCCGGCTCCTGCAGGGCGAGGTCGGTTCGGGTAAGACCCTCGTCTCGCTGCTGGCGATGCTGCGGGTGGTCGATAACGGTCATCAGTGTGCGATCCTCGCTCCCACCGAAGTGCTTGCCGCACAGCATTATCGAACAATCACATCGATGCTCGGCGAGCTTGGTTGCGCGGGTGCGCTCGGCGCCGCTGACGGCGCCACATCGGTTGCGCTGCTTACCGGTTCGATGAAGACGAAAGGTAAGCGGCAAACGCTGCTCGATGTGGTCACCGGTACCGCCGGCATCGTGATCGGCACCCATGCGCTGCTGCAGGAGAAGGTTGAATTCTTCGATCTGGGGATGGTTGTCGTCGACGAACAGCATCGGTTCGGCGTCGAGCAACGCGACGTGCTGCGTGGCAGGGGGAAGGACGATACGGTACCGCATTTCCTGGTGATGACCGCGACACCGATTCCACGCACCGTCGCGATGACCGCATTCGGTGATCTCGACACCTCCGTCCTCACCGAACTGCCGCGCGGACGGCAACCCATCACCACCAGCGTCGTCGCGACGAGCAATAAGAAATGGGTTGAGCGCGTGTGGAGCCGCGCCGCCGAGGAGATCGACGCCGGCCGCCAGATCTATGTGGTGTGTTCGCGCATCGGTGATACCGAACCCGGTGGCCGCAAGAAGAGCGGTGGGGATGATGCGGCGGCTCAGACAACGTCACTGCTCGACGAATACGCCGAGCTGAGCACGGGGCCGCTCGCCGGCTACCGCGTCGCGATGCTGCACGGCCGGATGGCCGGCGAAGAGAAGAACGACGTCATGGACGCCTTCGGGCGGGGTGAGATCGACGTATTGGTGTCCACCACGGTGATCGAGGTCGGTGTGGACGTGCCGAACGCGTCGATGATGGTGATCGTCGACGCGGACCGGTTCGGGGTGAGTCAGTTACATCAGCTGCGTGGCCGGGTGGGTCGCGGTGGCCATCCCGGCCTGTGCCTGCTCATGACCTCGGTGCATGCGGTGTCGGCGGCGATGGCGCGACTCAAGGCGGTCGAGGCATCCAACGACGGATTCGAGCTGGCGCGGGTGGATTTGCTGCAGCGCCGCGAGGGGGATCTGCTCGGTTCCCTGCAGTCGGGCGGAGTCTCCTCGTTGCAGTATCTTTCGCTGCTCGACGATGCCGAGGTCATCGCCGACGCGCGGGCGCTGGCCGAGCAGATCGTCGGCGGCGACCTCACGCTGGCCGGGCACCGTCCGCTCGCCGACCTCGTCGATTCGATCCTGGTGCCGACCAAGGTGCGTTACCTGGATAAGTCGTAGGTCGCTGGATAAGTCAAGCCACTGCCGAGGGGAACCTGACCGGTACTCGTCGCGTCGGAACAGTCGGTGAGACATGGTTATTCGGCACGTTCTCGGCATTGTGCGGTGGTGGTATCGGTGACATCGGGGTATGCGTTGCTGCGTTACCGGATACGGGCATTTGTGCGGCATCGACGTTCGGTGCGGTGGCCGCCCCGACGATGGGCGGTGCTCATTGCGTGTGTGGTCACCGCCGTGAGCGTGGCGATCGGCACAGTGAGCGAGAGTCGCGACGGCATGGACCATCACGATGGTGGGCGGCGGACGCGTGCCGCCGGGTTGTTGCATACATTGGCCGGGGTGGCGGTGCTCGACGCCAGGGTGCACCGCGACGATTACCAGCGTTCGGCATTCGGCCCGTCGTGGTCGGATGACACCTCGGTGGCCGACTCCGGCAACGGATGCGACACCCGCAATGACATCCTCGCGCGTGATCTCGCCGACACTCGCCGCGGGCCGGTGGCCAGTTGTCCGCACGCGATACTCGCCGGTGAGTTGCACAGTCCCTACACCGGGCAGCTGGTGGTGTTCCGGCGGGACAGGCGTGCGGCGGCGGTGCAGATCGATCACATCGTTCCGCTCGCGTTCGCATGGGATATGGGGGCATATGGATGGTCGCCGCAACGCCGCGCCGACCTCGCCAACGATCCCGCCAATCTCGTTGCGGTGGACGCGCACTCCAATCAGGACAAAAGCGATAGCGAACCGGGTAGATGGATGCCGCCCGACACCGGATTCCACTGCCAGTACGCGACCGAGTTCGTCATGGTCGTCGCCGCATACCAGCTGAGTATCGACCGCCGTTCCCGCGATGTGCTCGCCGCGGCGCTCGGCAGATGCCGATGAACCACACGGTCAGATTCGTGCTCGGCGCTACCTTGGGCGCCCGGCGGCCCGCCACGTAGGCTGGTGGGGACGTCTCTCGTGCACGAGAAGTAGAGGTTCTTGATGAGCGCACCTACCGTTTCCGCCGACACACTCGACGGTTCGGCGGCCGATACCGAACGTATCGTCCGGGAATTAGCGATTGCCGCCGGTACGGCCGCACGCAACCTGGCCGGGCTGACGGCCGCAGCCAAAAACGATGCGCTGAGCGCTGCCGCCGACGCGATCGAGGCGGGCAACGACGCCATCCTGGCCGCCAACGCCGATGACATTGCGCGGGCCGAGGCCGCGGGGACAGCGGCGAGTTTGCTCGACCGGCTGCGGCTGACCCCCGAGCGGGTGACGGGCATCGCCAACGGACTGCGCCAGGTTGCCGCGCTGCCCGACCCGATCGGCGAGCTGGTATCCGGCAAAACCCTGCCCAACGGCCTGCGACTGCGCCAGGTCCGGGTGCCCCTCGGTGTTGTCGGCATCGTCTATGAGGCGCGCCCCAACGTCACCGTCGATGCCTTCGGTATCGCCTTCAAAGCCGGCAACGCCGTGCTGCTGCGCGGATCGTCGTCGGCGGCATCGTCGAATGCGCAATTGGTTCGTATCCTGCGCACGGTGCTGCGCGATCGCGGCATACCCGCCGACGCGGTTGGCCTGCTGCCCAGCGAGGACCGTTCTAGCGTGACCGCGCTCATCCGGGCTCGCGGCCTGGTGGATGTAGTGATCCCGCGCGGTGGAGCCGGATTGATCAACGCCGTCGTCGCCGACGCGACGGTACCCACCATCGAGACGGGCACCGGCAACTGCCACGTCTACGTGCACGCTCTGGCCGATATCGATGTCGCGACCCGCATCATTCTCAACGCGAAGACCCGACGGCCCAGCGTGTGCAACGCGGCCGAGACGGTCCTCGTCGACAAAGCGATCGCCGCCGACGCGTTGCCCACAATCCTGCAGGCATTGCAGTCGCAGGGCGTGGTGATCCATGGTGATGAGCCGGGTATGGCACCGGCGACAGAGACGGACTGGGCCGATGAGTACCTGTCGATGGATATCGCGGTGAAGGTCGTCGACGATCTCGACGCGGCCATCGCGCATATCGATACCTACGGCACCGGCCACACCGAGGCCATTATCACCACCGACCTGCGGGCCGCGGAGGAATTCACCACCCGCGTCGATGCGGCGGCGGTGATGGTTAACGCGTCCACCGCCTTCACCGACGGTGAGCAGTTCGGGTTCGGCGCCGAGATCGGCATCTCCACGCAGAAACTGCATGCGCGCGGCCCGATGGGGTTGACCGAGTTGACGTCGACGAAGTGGCTCGTGTGGGGCGACGGACAGATCCGGCCCGCGTGAGCAGCGCTATCCCGGCAACGGGCACCCCAGCCGCCGGAGCAGCTATTGTTTCGTCGTTTAGCGGCGTACCCGACGTCGTCGGTCGGCTGCGGGCCACCGGTTACCTGCCCGACGACGCGACCGCGACCGCCGCCTTCCTCGCAGACCGGCTGGGCAAACCGCTACTGATCGAAGGTCCGGCGGGCGTCGGTAAGACGGAGTTGGCCCGCGCGATCGCCACGGCCATCGACGCAGAACTTGTGCGGCTGCAATGTTATGAGGGCATCGACGAGGCCCGTGCGCTCTACGAGTGGAATCACGCAAAACAGATCCTGCATATCCAGGCCACCGGTACCCGTGACTGGGCACAAGCCAAGACCGATATCTTCTCCGACGAATTCCTGCTGCCGCGTCCGTTACTGACCGCCATCTCCCGCAGCGGGCCGACGGTACTGCTCATCGATGAGGTCGATAAGGCCGACGTCGACGTCGAAGGTCTGTTGCTGGAGGTTCTCAGCGATTTCGCCATCACCATCCCCGAGATGGGTACGGTGACCGCAGTGCGCAGACCCGTGGTGATTCTGACGTCGAATGCGGCTCGTGAACTTTCGGAGGCGCTCAAACGTCGCTGTCTCTACCTCTACATCGACTTTCCCGACGCCGCCCGGGAACGTGAGATCCTCTCTGCGCGGGTGCCTGGTCTACCTGATGCTCTCGCCGCCGAACTGGTGCGCATCATCGGTGTGCTGCGTACCCTCGATATCCGCAAGAAGCCGTCGGTGGCCGAGACCATCGATTGGGCCAACACGTTGCTGGCGCTCGGTGCCGGTACCGGGCGCGGACGGCTCGATGACTCGTTGATCGCGCGGACGCTCGGGGTGGTCCTCAAACACCGTCCCGACCTGAAGACCGCGATCAAAGAACTCAAACTGGGCTGATGACCGCCGCCGTCGAGGGTGCCGAGGCGATCCCGCTCATCACGCATCTGACTGGTTTCGTCGAGGAGTTGCGGCGCCGCGGCATCGTCGTCGGACCGTCACGTCTTATCGACGCCGCGCAGGCGTTCGAAGTGCTTGACCTGCTTGACCGGTCGAGTGTGCGGGAAGGGCTGGCCGCGACGCTGCTCGATGACCATCTGCATCGTCGGGTCTTCGACCGGGTTTTTGATCTGTGGTTTCCGGTTGCGATCGGCGTCCGCAGCGTCGGCGCTGATCTGCCGCGCGACGAGACCGGTGAGATAGATGTGCCCGCCCTGCGCGAGATGCTCGCCGCGTTGCTCGCCGACGACACCGCCGAACGCGATGGGCGGCTCGCGCAGGCGGTCGCCACCGTTGTTGATGAACTCGGCCGGTATGAGTCGACGCGGGGAGAGGCGTTTTCCGCCTATCAGGCGCTCTCGGCGGTCGATCCGCAAACGCTCATCGCGCGGATCGCGGCC
>JASGFW010000107.1:0-13588 GCA_047605305.1 Gordonia sp. (in: high G+C Gram-positive bacteria) | reverse complement strand
GCTCTGTGCTGGCGAGCTATCTGCCTCGATCGAAATCTGTTGTCCGCCAACGTCGGCTATTCCGGCGGCTATCGATCGTGATACGTCTGCGCCGGCAGCTTCCAATGCGCGAACTGGCTGATGCGGTCGCGGCGGTTGCGATCGAGGTGACGCACCGCCGCACGATTGGCGGCCTCGCCGTCGCGACTCTGTACGGCTTCGAGAACAGCCGCATGCTCTTCGATGTCGAGGGCGACATCGTGAACCAGCGGGTGTTCCCGGCTGATCACACGAAGCTGATAGGAGAGCGCGTTGAGCATGTCGGTGAGAGCGGCGTTGTGGCCAGCCTCCCACAGGGCACGATGCCACTGAGAATTCAGTCGCCGCTGCACATCGGGATCCTCGGTGGTGCGGGTTTCCTCATGAATATGTAGCAGACGTGCAATCTCAAGCTCGGTGTGATGCCACGCCGCGTTGCGGGCGGCCAGCCCCTCAAGCTCGGTGCGGATCTCGTAAATCTCCAGGATGTCGCCGGCATGGCCGGTACGCACACGAAACCCGCGGCCTCTGCGCTCAACGAGGCGTTCGCGCTCCAGGCACAACAGGGCCTCACGGATGGGGGTACGCGATGTTCCATAACGGGCCGCGAGACGGTTTTCCGCCAGAATCTCGCCGCTGATTAAGTCGCCGGAAACGATATCGCTGAGCAGCCTCTCATAGACAGTGCCGGTCGGCGTCGAGGGTGGTGAGGTCGTCATCAGCGGTAGGAGACTTTGTTCGCTTCCGGTGTCGCAATTACGGTATTCACTCCAATGGTCTACCAGGATGTGAATTCCACTCGCTGAGAGACCCGTCGTATACCGCGACATTTGTCGACCCCAGCCGCCACAGCGCAACCGCCAGGCCACTGGCGTCCACCCCGCCACCGCAGTATGTGACGATGGGCTCATCCGGTGAGATGCCGAGTTCGTCGAGTCTGGCGCGCAACGCCGACAGGTCGACCCGATCCCCGGAAATAACGAAATCCCGGTACGACACGTCCACACTTCGGGGAATGTGCCCCCTCCTGCCGGCAACCTCACGCTCGCCGTTATAGATCTCGGTGGCCGCGGCGCTAATGAGCCGCCCACCGCGCGTTCCGGCGGCGAGACCCTCCACATCGGGAAGATCGACAAACCCGCGATCGTGGTCATCGAGTGTTACCGGACCGATGACCGATGCCGTATGAGCGTGTGCGGAGCCGTATGCGATCACCCCGCCGGATGCTGCCCAATCGGCCAGCGACCCGTCCAGAAGCGCAATGCGCGTGAGTCCCCACGATCGCAAAACCCACAATGCCCGCGCGGCCCACGCGCCGCCGCGGGTGTCATAGATCACTATCGTGGAATTCGCACCGACACCCAGCGTGGTCAGCAGGCGCTCGACCTGGTCGCGACGCGGTCTGGTGAACGGGAAGCGAGCGTCGGGATCGGAAAGCTCGGTGAGCAGATCGACATGGCGTGCGCCGGGAATATGCCCATGATCCTCAAAGTGGTCGCGACCAGAGAAATACGGCGGTATCCGAGCGTCGTCTTTTTGCACGGTGGCGTCGAGGATCGTGATGTTGTGATCATCGCTATGCGCACGCAGCCAACCGATATCGACGACGAGATCATCTTCGATGGTCACACATCCTCCCGCTTGAGGCGGGCGGCCCATTCACCAGGAGCAGGCCGGGGCACGCCAAGATTCTCGCGCAGCGTCTGACCGGTGTAGTCGGTACGCGCCAGCCCCCGACGACGTAATTCGGGCAACACGAGGTCGGTGAATTCGGCAAACGCTCCGGGCGTGTGCGTCGCCGAGACGGTGAACCCGTCGGCGGCGTATCCGAGGAACCACTGCTCCATACGGTCGGCGATAACCTCGGGAGTCCCGACGAGATCGCCCTCATTGCGCGACCCATACCAGCGGCCGAGTTCACGTAGCGTGAATCCTTCACGGCGGGTTATCTCGACGACCTCCCGGTAATGGCCGTTGACACCCTGCACGTCGAGCTCGGGCAAAGGCTTGTCTAGATCGTATTTCGTCAAATCTGCGTCGAGGTGATACGCCAACCGCGCCAGCCCAGCCTCTGCGGGCACAAGTGCATCCAATTCCGTCTTCAGTCGGATGGCATCGCTGTGCGTATGGGCCACGATCGGCGTCACCGAGGGCAGGATTTTCACGTCGTCCGGTGATCGGCCGTAGCGTGCCGCCCTGGTTTTGACGTCGGCGTAAAAGTCTTGTGCGGATTCCAATGATACATGTGAGGTAAAGATGACGTCTGCCCACCGGGCAGCGAAATCCTTTCCCTCATGGGAGGATCCCGCTTGAACGATCACCGGGTAGCCCTGCGGCGACCGCGGTATCGCCAGTGGACCTTCAACGCCGTAGTAGTCACCGTGGAAGCCAAGTTCATGAACTTTACCCGGGTCGGCGAAGATTCCTGATTCCGAATCGAGAATGACCGCATCTTCGTCCCACGTATCCCATAACCGCGCAACCACCTGAATGAATTCATCGGCGCGTCGATAACGTTCGCTGCGTCCGGCCAGTTTATCGGCGCCGAAATTACGGGCCTCCGCATCCTGAAAACTGGTGACAACATTCCAGCCGACACGTCCACCGGAGAGGTGGTCGAGAGTGGAGAACTGGCGAGCAATGTTGTACGGCTGCTGGAATCCGGTGGAACTCGTGGCAGCCAGACCGATATGCTCGGTGGCGGCAACCAGCAATGAGATAACCGGTATGGGGTCCAGCCGCGGTACGCCGACACCGTATCTGATGTTGGTGTCTGGGGTGCCGCCGAAGCTGCGGGGTACGGCAAGGCTGTCGGCGAAGAAGATCAGATCGAATCGCGCTTCTTCGAGAATACGGGCGACGTTCAGGTAAAAGTCGGGGCGGAACCACGTGTTGTCGGATGCGGGATGTTTCCAATGGCCGACGCCGTGTGGTCCCGCATTCATGAATGCAGAGAGCCGGATCACCTCATCGCGTTGAGTCACAGCGCCACACCCAATTCGCGCAGCAGAACCCTTTCCTGGGAGTCCCGGTCGATGACGTCACCGTCGGACCGGTGGATGTGCGTGTCGAACCCGATACGACCCTCACGCAGGACGACAACTCTGTCGGAAAGCGCCACAGCCTCGCTCACATCGTGGGTGACCATCACGATTGACCAACCGTATTCGGCACGGAGCCTGGCTACCAGGCCACGCATCTCCAGCCTGGTGAGCGCGTCGAGTGCTCCGAACGGTTCATCGAGAATCAGCAGTCGGGGTCGGTGGACGATTGCACGCGCCAGAGACACCCGCTGCGCTTGCCCGCCAGAAAGACTCACCGGCCACGCATCCGCCTTATGGTCGAGTTGCACCTCACGCAAGGCGGCAGCCACATCGGCCTCCGAGCCGCGGGGCAACCCGAAACCGACGTTGCGTGCCACGGTCAGCCATGGCAGGAGTCGGGGTTCCTGAAATCCGACGGCGACCCGACCATGCGTGCGCACCGTCCCCGACGTCGGTGCATCAAGACCGATGATTAGCCGTAGCAGAGTGGACTTGCCCGAACCCGAACGACCGGTCACGGAGAGGAATTCGCCGTCGTGCAGAGCTAGGTCGACTCCATGCAGTACGGGTGTCCCGCCGAACTGTTTGTGCACGCCTTCGAGCGTGACCACCTCCACCACTGACTCTCTCACTGTCATTTGGACGCGTCGACCACCGCATTTTTAAGATCGGGAACAGACTTGATGAACCCGAAGTCGACATATTGCTGCGCCTGTTTTTCCAAGTTACCCAACGCAGCCTCATCGAGTGGAAGGATTTCCGGGGTGTCGAAGGTGCCCAGTACCTTCAGCGAGGCATCGTTAGAACCGAATTGCCGGTAGGTATCGGTGATGATTGAGGGGTTTTTCTGCGCCTTCTCTGACTCTTGCACAAGTGCCTTATATGCGGCTTTGAGTGCAAGGGGATGTTTCTCGGCGAAACTTCGGCTGACGATGTGGATTGACCAGTTGAGCGAGCCGAACTGTGTCCCGTTGACTATCTCTTTTGCGCCGGGAACGGCGATCGCATTCGCCAAATTTTGGTCGAACGATGCCAATGCATCGATTTTTCCACTGGCAAATGCTGCTGCGAAATCGGTGGTCTTCAACGGCACCTCGGTGACCTTGGAGACATCTAGTCCGGCTGCGGCGAACGCCGCATGAACGATGTAGTCGCCGGTAGCACCTTTCGAATCTATGCCGATTTTCTTTCCGTACAAGTCTTTTAGTGATGTCACCCCGGTGCCGGGTGCTGCCACGATACCCTGCGAATTGCCTGAATATTTTTCGAGGGCAAACGCCACCCAAGGGCTCTTCTGTGCCACGAGGTTGATGAAGTACCCCGTTCCAGTCGAGGAAGCATCGGCATTTCCGGACGTCACAGCATTGTAGGCATCGACGGGCGCAAAAGGGCCGGAATATTCGACCTTGGCGCCAACCGCGGCGAGCTGATCTTTGAGGTAATTATCTTTCGTGAGAGTGGTCAAATAGTTTGCGGTCGACAGATATGCCACCCGGAATGTCGTATTATCCTGGCCGTTCGCCGCGTGGGAGGTATGATCGTTCGCGGCTTCTCCGCTCGAGCAACTTGTCAGAATAAGTGCGGAGATAACCGCAGTAGACGCGCACAAGGCAATTCGTGTGATTTTCACTGGAATATCCTAAGAATATTTCGATAGTGGTCTGGTTGTGTGGTGATGATCGGCTACTTCAGGGCCGCCGCCACCGCAGTAGTCGCGTTTCCAGGGAGCGGACGGCCCAATCGGTAAGTAAGCCAAGGACGGCATAGATGACGATGCAGAGCACGACACGATCGGTGCGCACAAATTGCTGAGCCTGATTGAGGAGGTATCCGACACCGCTCTGCGAGTTGACGGTTTCGCTGGTTACCAGGGCGATCCATGCGATGGCGAGCGAGAAGCGCAGCCCCGTCAGAATCGATGGCAACGACCCTCGGAACAACACGTGGAACACCACTGTCGGGCGCTTGACTTCGTACACCGTGGCTAATTCGAGCAGTTTCGGGTCGATACCTCGTACGCCGGCGAAGGAGTTCAGATACAGCGGAACAAAGACTCCGATGGCGATGAGTGCGACCTTCATGGTCTCGCCGATTCCCAACATGATGATAAGCAAAGGGGATAGAGCATTGAAAGGGATCGCCCGCAACATCTGGATAGGGCGATCGAACACGATTTCCGTGGCAGCGGTTGCGCCGGAACCTAGTCCCAGAATAATGCCGGCCGCGGCACCGATGGCGGTGCCGAGAACAATACGGAACACACTGATACCCAGCGAGGGCCACAGCAGGCCTTCGTCGTTGAGGTCTATCCCGGCCCGGATTACTGCCTGCGGACCGGGTAATACGTTAGGGTCGAGTGCCCCCGATACCGAAGCGATCCACCAGACCCCCACGATCACGAGTGACGACACCCAGTACGGTGCACCGGTTTTCAACCAGAGCAGTGGTGAAGGTCGGCGGTGCGCAAGTGTGGCGGTGGGGGTATCCGCAACAGCATTCATACGCCGACAGCATCCGCCCCGAGTACTGATACTTCGTCGAGCAGACGAACGGCAAACGATCCGGTCCCGCGGGTATCTGCGGCCGCCCGCTCGGCCGCAATGGCGAGTACGGCATGGGCTGCCGTCGCACTCTGTAAGCGGTCGTCGTTTACCGCCAAAAACGCGGCAACCAAACCACCGAGGCTGCATCCGGTGCCGGTCACCAACGTCAGATTGACGTGTCCACCGGGTACTTCGTGGACGGTGTCGCCGTCGGTGATCAGATCGGTGGGTCCGCTCACCGAGACGATCCCACCGGTACGCTTGGCCAGTTCTTTCGCCAAGGGCAGTGCCTGTGCGGGATGTGCGGTGCTGTCTACGCCTCGTGAGGTACTTGCTCCGCCGGCCAATGCGATCACCTCGCTGGCGTTACCGCGGATGACATCGGGGCGAAGTTCCAGTAGTTCGGCGGCCAGTTGCTCATTTTCCACCGCTCCCGCACCCACGGTCACCGGATCGAAAACCCATGGGACATTGCCATCGTGGGCTGCTCGTGCGGCTGCCAGGATTACCTCCGGGCCGTCGGAGTTGAGTGCGGCGAGATTCACCCACACGCCGCCGGCAATAGTGGCGAAATGTTGGGCACTCGACAGCAATGCGCCGCCTATTGCCGGCGAGGCACCCACGGCGAGAAGAAGGTTCGCGCTCAATGGCGCAGCGATGTAATTCGTCAGGCCGTATACGAGCGGCGTCTGTGACCGGATGTTCTCCAGCGCGCTCGTCACATACTCATCCGGCCATCGATATTGCGTCACGTTAACTGGCCCTCCACTTGACCGACGTAGCTAACCCGCATTCAGCAGGGCCTGGCCAGGCTACCAATCAGGAGTGAGGTGCAATCGAATGCAATCGTATTGCATTGTATGCAATCGAGGCATTGAGTATGCAACTAGACCTGAGTCTGTGACACATGACGGGAGTATCGAGCTAATACCCTGGTCTGCAATGGAAATGGCATACACGTTTAGCTTGGTGCGACACCGAAACGGGTAATGATGGGCCGTTCAATCAGCCCGAAAGCGGAGTAGAAGGCTACCGAGACGAGCACGATGACTGCGGATTCGGTCCAGAGGGCGTCGAATCGGGACGCGGCACAATCCTGAATGAGCATCGCTCCGATTCCTTTGCCGGTGACTAACCACTCGGCCAGTGTTGCTCCGGCCAGCGTAGCGGGCACGGCAATCCGGACGGCAGCGAAGAATGCCGGTAATGCATAGAGTACCTTCACTTTTCGGGTTGCCAGTGCATCGGAACCGCCTAGGGAACGGACGATATCGGTTGCCAGCGCGGGTGTGGATCGCAGCCCTGAGACGACATTGATGAGAGTGGGGAAGAACGTCACGATGGACACGATCACGGTGACGCCGAGGATTCCGCGACCAAAGACCAGCGCGAGCAGCGGTGTCATGGCGACGAGCGGGACCGACCGCAGTGCGATCGCCAGGGGCATGACGATGCGGGCGACGACCGCAAAGGTGACGGTGAGGACGGCCACAAGGGTTGCGGCGATGGTGCCGAAGAAAAATCCAGTGCCGGCATCCCTGATGGTGATGAGCAGACCGGCCCAGATCTGTGCGCGGTGCCCAGGCGCCTGAGGGTCGATCGTGACGTATCGGACGACGTCGAGCGGTGTCTTGGCGAAGTAGTGATTAAGACCGAAGACGGTGATGAGTGTGTACCAGCCCGCCACCACGAGAGTCAGGGAGCCGAGCGCGCCGACACCGGAGATTACCGCCGATACCCGGATAGACCGATGTGCGGGTGCGGTGATTGACGCTGTGGCCAGGGTGACATCCTGTGTTGCCCAGGGAGTTACGAGGCGTCCGAGGATATCGAATACGTGATACGTCAGCCCTGCGAGAGCGGACATCACCAGCGCCACCGCCCAGGTGCGGGGGATCTGAAACGACGATTGCGCCTGTACGAGCATCACGCCAAGGCCACTGCTGGAGCCGAGGTATTCACCGATTATCGCGCCGAGTAGGGCGGCGGGTACGGAAATTTTGAGTCCGGCGACCAGGCTCGGCAGCATGGCGAAGAGTCGGATCTTGGCCAGGATGTGCAGCGGATTGCCGCCTAGTGAATGTATGACGTGGACAGATGTCGGGTCCGCTGCGCGCAGACCGAGGATGACCGCGATCAGGGTGGTGAAGAAGACAGACAGCGCTGCCAATGCCACCTTGGGGGCGTCGCCCGGCAGGACGACGACGAGGATCGGTGCGATGGCGACGAGCGGGACGCAGAAGCTCGCGATCGCGATTCTCAGTAGGAGGCGTTCGACCCAGGCGAATTGCACGAAGAGGACACCGAGAACGATCGCAGCGGCGTTGCCGATGGCACATCCGGTGGCAGCGACGGAAAATGTCGCGGCGATGTTGGTCCCATAGACACCCAGGTCATTGATCAAAGCGTGCATGACAGCGAGAGGCGTTGGAATGACTCGTATTCGGCCGAATACGAGCGACGCAATAGTCCAGAAGACCAGCACGCCGAGGTACGGAAGTACCGCAACCAGTATCGCCGTGAGCCGCCGAACGGGGAGTGCGGCCGTACTCATGGGTGCGCCTGCGGTGTGGTTTCTCCGTAGAGAGCGGCGGAAAGGTGATCGCCCAGCGCGTGGAATTGCGGTGTTCGCATGACATGAGCGCTGCGTGGCCGGTCGATATCGATGTCAAATACGTCGACCACACGGCCCGGACGCGCAGCCATGAGGACGACGTGGTCGGCGAGGAATACGGCCTCGCTGATGGAGTGTGTCACCAGCAGTGTGGTAATTGCCCGCTCCTGCCAAATGCGCTGTAATTCGAGGTTGAGGCGGTGGCGGGTGACTTCATCGAGTGCGCCGAACGGTTCGTCGAGCATCAGCACATCGGGCTCAACCGCGAGTGCTCTGGCAAGTGCGACGCGTTGGCGCATGCCGCCGGAGAGTTGTGCCGGCCGTGCTTTCTCGAAACCGCCCAGTCCGACGAGTGAGATGAGGTCGGCGATAGCATTGTGATCGGTGGTGCGGCCGGATATTTCGTATGCGAGCGCGATATTGGCTGCCACATTGCGCCAGGGAAGTAACGCCGCATCTTGGAAAGCGACCCCGATCCGGTGAGCTTTGCGAATGTGGTCGGGATCGTTTCCGTTGACACTCGCAGTCCCGGACGTGGGTTGGTCGAGGCCGGCGAAGATCTTGAGCAGGGTTGATTTTCCGCAGCCGGATGGTCCGAGCAGTGCGGTGAATGCTCCCTGTTCGGTGGCGAAGTTCACCTCGGAAAGTGCGACGATCTCAGTATGGTTCACCGTGAAGCTGCGGCCGAGGTGTTCGGCCACGAGGCCGCGGCGGGTGGCCGCCGCGGCCTGTGTGCTCATTGACATGGCTAGGCTTTCCACTCGCCGGAGGCCAGTAGCTCCTTGATCTGGTCAAGATACTGGTGGTCGCGGCCGGGCTTTTCATTCTCGACGTGGGAATGGGTATGCCAGAAGTCGGTGACGGTACGCCCCATTTCTTGTCCGCGTTTGGTGTGTACGTCCAACGCCCAGTCAGGAAACTCGGGCATGACGCCGCTGTTTATTTTGTGCACGGTGAGATTCGCGAGTTCGTCGGTCGTTCTATCCTTTGTCTGGTTGATCAGGAACCGAACGGCATGCACCGCAAAAAGCCAACGGTCACCGAAACTTCGGTCGAGTCGGCGATGCATCTCGTAGAGCGAATTGAGTACCACTGGTTCTGAGTAACTGCCGTCACCGGTGTCCTCACAACTGATCACCGACAGGCGCATCCACATGTGTTCTTCAAGTTCAGGACTGGTTTCATACATTTCACGGGCGACGAGCAGTGCATTGTCCAGCAGTCCCCGTCGAATCGACTTCTGCAGTGCTGCTATCAATTCATCTGCGGGGAAACCATGGACGCTCGTGACGCGAGTCCACGGATCTTTGGAGTGGTGGGGAGGCATATGTATTTCTTTCTGTGGTTCTTGACTTAACTGGAATTGCGCTGTTACTTCACGGGTTTAGCGTCCGCGATAAGGGAAGTATCGAAAAGTTTATCCGCGGCGATATTGATGCCAAGGAGTCGGAGTGTGGCGATATTATTCCGTACATCGTCATTGCTGATCGACATTAAACCGTTTTCCTTGGTCTCGTCAGATTGGACCAGGTTGAGGTAAGTCGCGGCACTGAGCTTCTGCTGATCAAGGTCGAGATTCTGGCTTTTACCGTAGTTGCTGGTCATCAGCTCTGCGGCTGCATCTGTATCGTCGAGGGCCTTACGCCATCCCTTGGCGGTAGCCGAGATGAGCTTCACCACTTTTTCTCGCTTGGATTTATCTGCCAGGGTGGCATCTGTGACCATGAAAACATCTGACAGCACGTCGTATCCGTAATCGCTCAGTGGGAATACCTTGGTCTTGATTCCCTGGGCGGCAAGTGTGATCGGTTGATTATTCAGAAAGGAGGTAAAGGCGTCACATTGTTTCGTGACTAACGGTGATGGATCGGATTCGGCCGTGACGAACTCGACTGAATCTGGATTAATATGGTTGGCGGTCAAGATGGTTTTGATTGTTTCCAGGCCGCTGGTCTGAATGCAGAGCTTCTTGCCCACGAGGTCGTGGAGTGTATTCACCGGAGCTGATGCGAGAGACATGATGCTGGTCGGATTTTTCTGCAGGGATGCGGCGACGATCTTGAGTGGTGCGCCGGCGAGGATCGCCTTGGCCACCGTATCGGTTGAGCCAAGGCCTACCAGTGCTTTACCGCTGACGACGAGTGGTTCGACGGTGACGCTGGGACCTCCGGGAACGATGGTGGTAGTCAGACCTTCATCCCGATAGTATCCGGCGTTCAGTGCGGTGTACGGTCCCATATTCTCGACATTCGGAATCCAACCCAATTGAATAGTGGTGTCGGAGTTCGATTCCGACGATGACGAGGCGCCGGAGCAACCAGCGAGGAGGCCGAGTGCGGTGACGCCGGCGATCGCGGTGAACAGTCGGGTGGTGGTGAGTCGGGCGGCACATAGTGAACTAAAGAAGGGCATTGAATGTCCAATACAGTTGCGGGTAGGCGCAGGAGACGCCGGACCATGTGGTGAGCGCAGGCCATACCGCCGCGCGTCGGCTATGCACGCGGCGGATCACGATGATGGTGGTAGGAAGACGCATCGGCCAGCGTCTACACAACCACCGGCAGAAGACTTGGTAGACAGTATTACTCGCGGTTACATAGAACCGGCGCTGCTACCGGGAGGCGTCTCTACGCTCGTGGCGGAGCCGCGCGTGAATTGGAGCGCCGCCACACCCCGAGGAGCCACGGGTTCACGATGAACACGGTGCACCCCTTTCAACAGCGGCCGCCCTAATGCGGTTGGGGATCAGTATCGATGGTACGAAGGAGAATTGACAAACGTTGAGTCGATAATTTACAGCCAAGAAACAAGCGGCGAATTCCGGCTCATCGCATGCCAACACGCGTGCAGTCCCGAGCGCCCGCCGCAACCCGGTGCGTCGATCGCGGGTGCACGAGTCAGGCGCTCGGTCCGATCCCCGCGCCGAAGACGAGCTTGTTGATGGTCACGATCGCTGCGTTCTCCGGACTTGCCATGGGATCGTTGGTGATCGGAAAGCTCACCGTCGGAGTGGCTTTGGGTAGTGGAGCGTCCCCGCGAAAACCGAAACCGGTGAGCAGTCGCAAATGATCCGGAGCGGCAGCGAAGGTGAAGAACTGCGCCACCGCGTCGGAAGCGAAATCGGGTACCCTGTCGCCGGCGAGACGGATCACCGGATAATCAGCGACCGGTGTCGGACCCGATGGAATGACCTCGCTGAGCCGAGCGATGGAATCGGTGCGGGTGAGTTGATAGAGGCGTTGCTCGGTGATCGGTACGGCGTGGATCGATGCGGTCGCCGGATCGGCGGCGTCCCGGATGGTTGTCGCCGCCCCGGTCGGAGTGCCGTCGGGTGAGGCAGGGCCGGTCAGCATGGCCCGGATACTCGATGCCACCCGCGGTGAGCGTGCATCGGCGGCGGTGAGCGTGCCGGTCGTGTGGGTGACTCGCATCGCCACCGCCTGCGCGGCGAGAGCGGACGCATCCGATTGGCCCCCGATGGGCAATGCCATCCGGATCGAACCCCAGCCGGTCAGGCCGAACTCGCGAAGGCTGGCGTCACGCCACTGCAGCATCGGCAGCGCGGCCCAGTCGAGGCGTGCGTTGAACTTGCTGGCCAGTGCGGGTGAGGTGGCCAACACCACCGGCGAGATGACCAGAGATTGCGGAGAACCCTCGATCGCTGTGGGTGCGGTGGTGGCGAGCTGTGCCGACCACACCGAGGACTGCGGCACCCATGCCGCCGGAAACTGACCCAACGACGCGGTGTCCCAGGTTCCGGTGAGGCCGTCGAGGGTCACCTTCGCGTCGCCCGCGCGCACCGCGATAGAAATGCAGTGATCTCGGACAACCGGCTTCGAATCGGCGAATTCACGCGCGATCGCGGTCAGGCCATCCACCAGATCCGGATCGGCAATGACCGCGACGGTGGCATGTCCCTCGACGCACGTTGCGGCCGCCTGATCTGCCTGGCGGTCGAGATGGTCTCCCAGTTGCAGCCACGCGACCACGATGCCGGCAACCAGCACGATCGACAGCAACACGAAGACCAGCCCTCGGCTGACTCCTCTGTACGCAATCGCATTGCGTCGAATTCCACGTCCGCCACCGGCCGCCCGATGATGTGCCACACCGCCTCCGTTCGCAGATGAAGGCCCGGGCCGCACATCGACCCGGGCCACCAGCTGTCACATCACGATCTCTTCGTCATGAGTGCGAAGATACCGTTGCCTTGTACTCACGACGCTTGCGATGCAGGATCGGCTCGGTATAGCCGCTCGGCTGCTTCGTACCTTCGAGAATAAGTTCCTTCGCGGCCTGGAAAGCGATATTCGTGTCGAAATCCGGTGCCAACGGGTGATAGTCGGGGTCTCCCGCATTTTGCCGATCGACCACCGGTGCCATCCGCTTGAGCGCCTCGACCACCTCATCGGCACTCACGACCGCGTGGCGGATCCAATTCGCCAGGAGCTGACTGGAAATACGCAGCGTCGCACGATCCTCCATGAGTGCGACGTCGTGAATATCGGGCACCTTCGAACAACCGACACCCTGATCGATCCATCGCACGACATAGCCGAGAATCGACTGACAGTTGTTGTCGAGCTCTTCCTTCTTCTCGGCATCTGACCAGTCGGTTTTCGGTGCGAGCGGAATGGTCAAGATGTCATCAACCGATGCTGGCTCGCGTTTGGCGATCTCATCCTGCCGCTCGAATACGTCGACGAGGTGGTAGTGCATGGCGTGCAGGGTGGCCGCCGTCGGGGAGGGCACCCACGCCGTGCTCGCACCGGCACGCGGCTGCGCGATCTTTTGTTCGACCATCTCCCGCATCAGATCGGTCATCGCCCACATACCCTTGCCGATCTGCGCTTTATGCGAGAGACCGGCAGCCAACCCGGTATCGACATTGAAATCCTCGTAGGCGAGAATCCATTTCTGCTTTTTCATCTCGCCCTTGCGGATCACCGCGCCGGCCTCCATCGAGGTGTGGATCTCGTCGCCGGTGCGGTCGAGGAAGCCGGTATTGATGAAGACGACGCGCTCCTTGGCGGCGCGGATCGCCTCCTTGAGGTTGACGGTCGTGCGGCGCTCCTCGTCCATGATGCCCATCTTCATCGTGTTGGGCGCCATGCCGACGGCGGCCTCGACGCGACCGAACAGCTTGGACGCGAAGGCGACCTCTTCCGGGCCGTGCATCTTCGGCTTGACGACATACATCGAGCCGGCCGGCGAATTCTGGCGGCGGCCGTTCGGACCGACATCGTGTAGCGCGATCAGCGCGGTGACCATGGCATCCATGATGCCCTCCGGCACCTCGTTGCCGTCGCGGTCACGGATCGCCGGATTGGTCATGAGGTGGCCGACATTGCGCACCAGCATCAGCGAAC
>JASGFW010000106.1:0-13597 GCA_047605305.1 Gordonia sp. (in: high G+C Gram-positive bacteria) | reverse complement strand
CGAGATAGCGGCTGATGCGCGCGGCCTCGTCGGGAGCCGGAGCGGTGCCCTCGGCCAGGGTGACGTACGCCCAGAGCGTCGCCACGCCCGCCGCGTCGGGCCGGGCGAAGACTACAGCGCTGCGGACCCCCGGTACCTGGTGGAGAGCGGCTTCGACGCCGACGGTCTCGACGCGATGGCCGCGGATCTTCACCTGGCCGTCGGTCCGGCCACCGAATTCCAGCTGCCCATCGGTCCGCCGACGGCCCAGGTCGCCCGTCCGGTACAGGCGGCCGGGGCCGAAGGGATTGGCGACGAAGCGCTCGGCGGTCAGCGCCGGGCGGTTGAGATACCCGCGCGCCAGTTGCGTTCCGGCGACGTAGATTTCGCCGAGCGTGCCGGTGGGCACCGGCCGCAGCAGGTCGTCGAGGAGCACGATCTGCGAGCCGGCGACCGGACGGCCGATGGGGGCGCCTGGAGTGTCGTCGTAGGTGTATTCGCCGGTGCACTCGGCGACGGTGACGTCACCGACGACCTCCGTCGAGCCATACGAGTTGACGATCCGGGCATGCGGCGAGGCCGCCCGCACGGCGCGAACCACCTCGGTGCCGAGCGGCTCACCGGAGAGCACCCACCGGGTGATCCCGGCACATGCCTGCGGCGCGGTGGCAGCAAGGGTGGCGGCCAGCGATGGCACCGCGGTCACCGCGGTCACCGCGTGGGTGCGCATCAACTCGGCCTGGGCGGCGACATCGACGCGTTGCGCGTCGGTGGCCAGCACCATCGTCGCCCCACACGCGTAGGCGCCGAGAAACTCGGTCAGGCCGTCGATGAACGCGAACGAACTCTTGAGCAGTCGCACGTCGCCGGGCTCGCCCGGCCAGGTGCGCACCGCCCACGACAACCGTGCGGCGAGACCGGCACGGGTTCCGCCGACGGGTTTGAGCTCCCCGGTGGAGCCGGAGGTGTACACCACGTATGCCAGGTGATCCGGGTGCGCGGGCTTCGCCTCCGCGATACCCGTCGTTGTAGACAACCTATCTGGGCTGATCAACCCATCTGGGCCGATCACGAGGGTGGGTCGGGCGTCGGCCAGGATGAAGTCGCGGAGCTCCTGCGGGTAGCCGAGGTCGAGCGGCAGCACAGCACCACCGGCCCGCAGGATGGCCAGGAGGGCGGCGAGCGCATCGGCGGAGCGGGGCAACGCCACCGCGACCACGGAGTCCGGACCCACGCCGTGTGCGCGCAGCTTTGCGCCCACCCGGTCAATGCGCTGCTCAAGTTCGTCGGCGCTCAGCGTCTCGTCACCGGCGCGCAGTATCACCGCGTCGCCGGTCACCGGGGATGTCAGCAGGCGGTCGAGGGGGATCGCCGGGGCGTCAGCGGCAGCCCCTGCCGCGATCCTCTCTGCCGCGATCCTCTCTGGTGCGATCTCGGGTGCGGGGATCTCGATGTCGAGGGCACGCAGTGAGCCGACGGGGGTCCCGGGTGCGTCGGCCAGCAGGGTGAGCACGTGCACCAGCAGTCGTCCGAGGCGGTCGGTCCGCTCGGCGCTCACCGCGGAGGGAAGGTGGTGCAGGCGTAGCTCGAAGGACGGTGCGACGATCGCCTGCACCGTGAGCGGATAGTGGGTCGAATCGCGCGGGGCGATGTTCACGATCCGCAGGCCGCTCGCGGCCGCGGCGTCGTGCAGCAGCGATGACGACGACGGATGGTTCTCTACCACCAGCAGCGTGTCGAAGAGCTCGGTCATTCCGGCCGCATGCGCGATCGCGGGCACACCGACCCAATGGTCGGCGAGAACGCTGGCCTGCTCATCCTGAACGCGCGCGGCCACATCGCTCAGCGACTGGCTGCCTCCGGCGCGCACGCGTACCGCGATCGCGGCGACCGTCATGCCGATGATCGTCTCGGCTCCGGGTAATTCGGGGCTGCGGCCGGAGACTGTCGCGCCGAAGAGCACGTCGCTGCGGCCGGTGTCGAGTCCGAGCGTGACGCCCCAGGCCGTCTGAATGAGGGTTCCCAGGGTGACGCCGGCGCGGCGGGCGGCCACCGCCAGGCGCTCACCGAGGTCGGTGAGATCGCCGATACGGACCTCGGTGGGTCGGCCGCCCTCGGGTGCGGAAGTGTCGGCCAGCAGCGTCGCCGTCGCCGTGGCGTCGATGATCGCAGTCCATCGATGCAGGGCTGCGGCAGTGTCCTGGGCGCCCAGCCAGGCCAGATAATCCCGGAAGGCCAGTACCGGAGGCAACCCGGCGGTCGATCCGCCGTCGGCGTAGGCCAGCAGGATCTCGCGCAGCACCAGCGGCGCCGACCAGCCGTCGAGGATCAGATGATGATTGGTGATCAGCAGGCGCCAATGATCGGGCAGCCGCCCCAGGGCCAGGCGCAGCAGCGGCGGATTGGCGACGTCGAATCGTTCGTCACGGGCGGTGTCGCACAGTTGTGTCCAGCTGCGCTCGGCGTCCTCGGGAGCCAGGCCGGAAAGGTCGTGGCGGGCCCAGCCGACCTGTGCGCCGTCCAGGACGAGCGCGACGGGCATACCGTTCTTGCGTCGGCGGAAGGCGGTGCGCAGGTTGGGATGTCGGTCGAAGACGGCCTGGGCGCTACGCCGGAAAAGTTCGGGGTCGAGGTCACCGTCGAGGCGGATATCGACCTGCACCGTGTACGGATCCGTGCCGGTCCCCGACGGCGAGGTGCTGAGCGCGCAGGCATAGAGCAGACCATCCTGCACCGGGGTGAGCGGCATGATCTCAGCGAGCTTCATCTTCTTCGGTGCTTCCTCTTCGGCGGGGGGTCGTCGCACCGGCCGGACGGGTCGTCGAAAGACAGGCGACGGAACACCATTAAGGTAAGCATCACCAAAATCACCGGCCCAATCCCCGACCGGTGATCCGGCGCACACCGACCCGAGGAGGCAGGCCGTGTCAGCCATGCGCGCATGAGGGCCGCGGCGCCGGTCGCCGGTCCGGGGGCGGATCGGCCGGAGTCCGGTCTGGCCCGCACCAACGGTCGGCGGGCGGCGGGCTGGGTGGTGCTGTTCGTCGTACTCGTGGCCGTAATGTTCGGCAGTGTCCTGGTGGGCTCGGAGCATATTGCGCTGCACACCGTCTGGGATGCGCTCGTCTCCTTCGACCCGGCCGTGATCGATCACCATTCCATTCGGGCGCGGATATCGCGGACGCTGCTGGGTGTGCTGGTCGGTCTGGCCCTCGGTGTTGCCGGAGCACTGATTCAGGCGATGACCCGAAACCCGCTCGCCGACCCGGGAATCCTCGGTGTGAACGCCGGTGCGGCATTCTCCGTCGCGCTGGCGGTGGGTGTCTTCGGGGTGAGTTCGATCTGGGGGAACATCTGGTGTGCGTTCCTCGGGGCGATCGCGGCGACGACGGTGGTCTATGCGGTCGGCGCGCGGGGTGCCTCCGGTGCCACCCCGGTCCGGCTCACCCTGGCCGGTATGGCGGTCAGTGCATTGCTGGTCGGCGTCACCACCGCGCTGATCCTGGTGTCACCGGTGGCCTTCGACCAGATGCGCTACTGGAGTGCGGGTTCGATCGCGGGGCGTGGCATGGATGTTCCACTCGCGATCGCGCCGTTCGTCGTCGCCGGTGTGGTACTCGCGGCGGTCGTGGCCCGTCCACTGAACGCCATTGCTCTCGGCGACGATCTCGCCCGCTCGCTGGGGGCCAATGTGGTGCGCACCCGGCTGATCGGCATCGCCTCGGTCACGCTGTTGTGCGGTGCGGCGACAGCCGCAGCTGGTCCGATCAGCTTCGTCGGTCTGATGGTCGCGCACGTATGCAGGTGGATCGTGGGTCCAGAGCAACGGTGGATCTTCGCATACACGCTGGTCGCTGCGCCCATCCTGCTCGTCACCTCCGACATCGTGGCACGTGTCATCATGACCAAGAATGAGCTGCCGGTCGGCGTGATCACCGCATTCGTCGGTGCGCCGGTGCTGATCGCCCTGGTACGTCGCAGGAAGGCGAGCACACTGTGAGCGCGGTCGACTTCGGCCGCCGCGTTGTGGCGTTGCGGGTCGGCGGTGGCCGCATCTCCGGGCGCATCGATATCCGGGTCACCACGATGGTCGCCGTGCTGGCAGTGGGCGTCTGCGTCTGCTTCGTTGCCGCGCTGCTGCTCGGTGACTATCACATCCCCCCAGGTCAGGTCCTTCGTGCGCTCTTCGCTGAACCGTCGACGTTCCTGGAGCGGCGGCAGGCCTACGTAGTGGGCAAGCGTCTGCCGCGCGCGGTGCTGGCGGTGCTGCTGGGTATCGCGCTGGGCGTCAGCGGGGCGATCATCCAGTCGCTGACCCGTAATCCGCTGGGTAGCCCCGACGTGATCGGGTTCAACTCCGGCGCATACACCGGCGCGCTTGTGGTGATCGTCGTCTTCGGCGGTGGCACAGGCTACCTCGGGACCTCGGCCGGTGCACTGGCCGGTGGCGTCCTGACCGCGCTCGTCGTCTATCTCCTGGCCTTCACCCGGGGGGCGCAGGGATTCCGGCTGATCGTCGTCGGTATCGGCGTCAGCGCAATGCTCTCCTCGGTGAATACGTGGCTGGTTCTCACCGCGGACCTCGACACCGCGATGGCCGCTGCCGCCTGGGGTGTCGGCTCGCTGCAAGGTGAGGACAACGGCCGCACGGCCATGATCGTGGCAGTGGTGTTGGTAGTGATCCTGTTGGCTCTCATCCCGTATGCGGCGCGGATGAAGGTCCTGGAATCCGGTGATGACGCGGCGGCGGCACTCGGCGTGCGCACAGAGCCGACCCGGCTGGTACTGCTGCTGCTGGGCGTGGGTCTGACCGCTGTGGCCACCGCGGCGGCGGGCCCGATCGCCTTTGTCGCGTTGGCCGCCCCACAACTCGCGAAACGACTTACCCGCGCGGCCGGGGTGGCGCTGGTGCCGGCCGCGGCGATGGGTGCGCTGCTCTTGTCGTCGTCGGATCTGGCCGCCCAGTGGCTGTTCCCGAAGCAACTGCCGGTGGGTGTGGTGACGGTGTCGGTCGGCGGGGCGTATCTGGTGTGGCTCATAGCCCGCGAGACCACGAGGAACTGACGGCCTGCGCAGGGTGGAACCCTGTGCGGGGGGTAAACAAGGAGCAGGTATGAGGAAGACAGGCTGGTTTTCCCGGTCCGCTGCGATGCCGGAGCCCATTATCGGGGGGCCACGGCTGATCGCCGAGGGGGTGACCCTCGGTTATGACAAGCGGGTGATCAGTACCGACCTGTCCGTGGCTATCCCCGATGGATCGTTCACCGTGATCATCGGCCCCAACGCATGCGGAAAATCGACGCTGTTGCGGGCGCTGTCGCGGCTATTGCCGCCGGAGCGCGGCTCGGTGCTGCTCGACGGTGCGCAGATCGCCTCGCTCCCGGCCAAGGAGGTGGCCCGGCGCCTGGGTCTGTTGCCGCAGACCTCGACCGCGCCGGACGGGATCCGGGTGGCCGATCTGGTGGCGCGGGGCCGCTTTCCGCATCAGAGCCTGATCCGCCAGTGGTCCGCCGACGATGAGGCCGCCGTCGTCGAGGCGATGGCCGCGACCGGGGTCGACGGCTTGTCCGGCCGTCTGGTCGATGAGTTATCCGGTGGTCAGCGTCAGCGTGTGTGGATCGCGATGGTGTTGGCCCAGCAGACGCCACTGATCCTGCTCGACGAGCCGACCACCTATCTGGACATCGCGCATCAGATTGAGTTGCTGGATCTGTGTGCCGATCTCAACCGCTCCGGGCGGACGCTGGTGGCGGTGCTGCACGACCTCAATCAGGCTTTCCGCTACGCGGGGCACCTCGTGGTGATGAAGGATGGTGCGGTGCGTGCCCAGGGTGCGCCCGCCGACATCATCGACGCCACCCTGATCGAGGAGGTCTTCGCGTTGGAGTGCCGGGTCATCGACGACCCGGAATCACATACCCCGCTGGTGATTCCGCGCGCCCGCCGCTGACCCGGCCCAACTATCCCAGATTCAGTTCCTGGGCCAGGTGTTCAGGGCGTTGGCCCAGGCCCGGGCCTCGTGCACCCGCTTGACGCTCAGTCCATGCCCCTCGAAATAGGTCCGGTAGTCGACGTCCACGCCGTTGGCGCGCATCCTGGCCGCCAGTTGGTCGGTGAGGGGCTTGAGGGCGACGACATCGATATCACCCTGCTGCAGTAGCACCGGGCTCGGGTAGCCCGCGTCGGGAACACGCGCGTAGGAGCGTAGCGCCGCAATCAGCGGGCCCTGGGCCAGCGGACGCGAGACGAGTGAGCCGATCCCGACATGCCGGGTGGCGACCTTCTGGTCTGCATAGCAGCGCGTCTGCGCGGCGTCGACGAGGGCGCGACCCTGCGGCGTCAGATAGGAGTCGACATCCACCTCCGGGTGGACCTGCCGCAGACCGGCCAGCACGTACGTGAAATAGGTGGTGTGATCGGGTGAGACCGCCGGCGGGAAACCGGGCCGGATCAGGGAGAAGTACTCCGCGAGACCGGACGGGACCGAATGGGCGATCGTCCCGGCCAGTTTTAGCTCTGGCGCATAGGTTGACGCGAGGTGCGCGGCCCACAGCGTGGCGTGGCCGCCCTGCGAGCCGCCGAATGGGATGAAAGCGTTCGACGCTTTACGGCTGGAGTACCGCGCGACGACGCTGCGGGTGGCGCGGACCATGTCGAGCACGTTTTTGCCCTCGGTCGGTCCGTACAGGTAGGCGTGTATGCCCGGGCCGCCGATACCCGCGTAGTCGGTGGATGCGATTACGTAGCCGTCGCTCAGCCATGGTCCCAGCCACGAATCGTGCTTACCGCCGGCACCCAATGTGTCACTTTGGCCACAGGTGTCGCCGAGACCGACGGTGGAGTGGTCAAAGGCCAGGATTCGGTAGCCCGCGGCGCCCGGCGCCTGCTGCGGGATTGTCACACTGCCACGCACCGGGACGAGCCCGCCGGTGGCGTTCTCCGACAGGTAGGTGATCTCGATGACTTTGGCGGCACCGGCGATGCGAGCGTCTTTATTGCCGGTGAGGTCCACCGCGGTGAGCACGTCGCCCCGGCGCGCGGGGTGCGCGGCGTGAGCCGAGGTCAGGGCTACCGGCAGGGACGTCAACAGGGTAACCGCGGCGAGCGCGGTCACTACACGTCGAAGCACCAGAATTCTCCTAGGTGAGGGGTTGAGGGTCGTACACGGATCGTCGCTGAAGTGGTGCGATCGTCGAGTCGACCGCATCGAAGGCTAACAGATTCTTTGGCTGCCCTAAGTTGTATGAACCACTTCGGCAGTGCGGGCTGTGCCACCCCGCACTCCGCGCAGCGAGGCCAGCCCGAGCGCCGCGATGATGCCGAGGCCGATGAGGGCCAGCCCGTAGTAGGTGATCGCGGTCGGTGCCGCCCAATGGGCGCCGAATGCGCCGGCGGCGAGTGCGCCGACCGTCATTCCGCTGACCTCCTGTGCCATCCAGATTCCGTTGACCCGGCCGAGTAATGGGCCGGGTGTGTGTTGCTGGATGAGCGTGTAGCGGATCACTTCGGCGACCGCGTCGAGGTAGCCGATCACCAGTACCAGAACGAGGGCGATCCAGAAGGCGGTGGCGATGCCCAGCGTGGCAATCAGCGCGAATCCGGCGATCGTCGCGGTGAGCAGCACCGCACCGGGTCGCGGCGTGCCGCCGATCCAGCCGCTGGTCAGGGTGGCGATCAGCGCGCCCGCCGCGGTGGCGGCCATCAGGTAGCCGACGGCGCCGCCAGGCCCGTCGAAATGGTCGCTGACCAGTGCCGGGAGTAGCGCCACCAGACCGGCGCCCAGCATGGTCAGGAGCCCGACCACCATCACGGACAGCACGATGGGGGCACCGCGGAAGAAGGCGCCGAGCGCGGGTATCTCCGGTGTGTCGGCGGGCTCCGACGTGGTGTGCGCAGCGGCGTCGGCCAGCGGTGCATGCGGCGGCAGGCTGGGGAGTCCGAGCAGGATCACGACGGTGATGCTCGCCATGATCGCCGCGATGGTATAGGTCCAGCAGACTCCTGCGGCGCCGATGATCACGCCCGCGAGCGCGGGCGCCACCGCGGTGCCCAGCCGGATGGTCAGCGAGCTCAGTGCGCCGACGGCGGCCAGCTTGTCGCGGGGGATGAGGGTGGGTACCGCCGCCATGAGCGCGGCGGCCGAGAGCGCGCCGATCACCCCGTCGAATCCGGCCAGCGCGTAGAGGATCCAGACGTGCGGCCTACCGCCGAAGATTCCGAAGGCGTTGAGGGCCAGGCCGGTGAAGGCAAGGGCCGCGGCGGTGCGCCCGGTGAGGATCAAGATCCGCCGGTCGAGCCGATCGGCGAGCATGCCGCCGACGAGCATGCCGGCGAAGGTCGCGGTTCCGGTGACGGCGGTGGCCAGCCCGACCTGAAACGATGATCCGGTCAGTGCCCACATCTGCACCGGCACGGATACGAGCAGCATGCCGATACCGATCAGCGAGACGGCGCGGGCGATGAATACCCGACGGAATGCCGGACTGATCTGCAGGGGGGTGATGTCGATGAGCAGGGCGCGGGTCTTACCGGATGCCATCATCGTCCTTCCAGGTGGGTAAGCTGACCGCCGAAAACACTCGTTAGCCTCACCGAAGGATCAGACATGTCGGCCTCGACTCTTGACCGCAGCACCATCGTCGCCGACCTCGCGGAGGTGCTCGGCGTGTCCGCAGACCAGCTCGACGACGAGACGAATGTGTTTGATACCGGCCTCGATTCGGTTCGGCTGATGTCGCTGATCGAGCGGTGGCGGGCGGCCGGAGCGCTGCGCGCGGATATCGCGGTGCTCGCGGCCGATCCGGTGCTCGGTTCATGGGTGCGCGAACTCACTGAGAACTGACATCTGCTGAACTGACGCCTGCTCGGGACTCTCGGGTAGGTCATCCGGCCTGCTCGGGGTCGACGGCGAGGGCGCGCAGCACGGTGGCCAGCTTGGCGCGGGTCTCGGCGACCTCGGCGTCGGGATCGGAATCGGCGACGATGCCGCCGCCCGCCCAGGTGCGCAGCGAGTGGCCGTCACCGGCCACTTCGGCGCATCGGATGGTGACTAGCCACTCCCCGTCACCCCACTCAGGTATGCCCGAATCCTGTGCGCCCCAGTCTTTTCCGCTGATATTCCGGCCGGATCGGGCCCAGCCGACGGTGCCCGCGTAGAAGCCGCGATCGCCCTCGGCCGCGGCGATGTGGGCGCGGGCGGCATCGGTGGGGGCGCCGCAGACCGCGGGGGTCGGGTGCAGCGCCAGCGCCAGGTCCAGCGCGCTGAGGCTCGGATCGGCAAGTTCCCCGCGGATCGGCGTCCCCAGATGCCACATGGCAGCGGTCGACATCACGCTTGGGGCGTCGGGGATGTGCAGAGTCCGGCAGAGGGGGGTCAGCGCGTCGGCGATCGCGGCGATGACGTAGCGGTGTTCGGTGAGATCCTTGGCCGATGCGGCCAGCGTCGCGCGGCGCCGGGCGTCGGTGGCCGCATCGGCGCTGCGTGCCGCCGACCCGGCGAGCGGATGTGCGGTGACCACCGCGCCGCGCTTACGGATGAGGACTTCGGGGCTGGCGCCGACCAGCGTGGAATCGCGGCCGGCGGCGGTCAAGCTGGTGAGGAAGACCGACCCGTGTGGATCTCCGCGCCGCAGTGCCGCCGCCAGATCCGAGGGGCTCAGCCCGGTGTCGGTACCGAGGACGACGCTGCGCGCGAGGACCACCTTCGCCAGGTCGGTGCCCGGGTCCCGCAGGGCCTCGATGGCGTCGGCAACCCGCTGCCGGTGGACGGCCGCCGGTGGCTCGCACGCGCGGATCTGTGCCGCGGGCAGTGTTGCCGGGTCGGGAATCTGCGGCCCGCGAATCCATGGGCCGGGGCGTACGTCGAGGACTTGCGGGGCGCTCAATGCCGCGGGAGCGGTGGCGTCGAAGGCGATAGCGCCCACCACGGCATCCACGGTGCCCGAACGTAATGCGTGCGCGGCGTCGAGGGCATTAGGGAACGTGGCTGTGGTGCCCGTTGCCTGCACGTGGTAGTCGTTGCGGCACAAGAGGAATTCCTCTTGAGTCGGGGCGCGGCGGGTGGATTCGCGCACCGTGTGATGCGGCGTCGTGGACAACCTGTTCAGACTCCTGTGGGGTACCTGTGAATGTGGCGGTTTGTGAGGCGATACATAACCGTGGGCGGCTGATGGATGAAGTGTTCTATTCACTTTAGGCTAGACTTGTCAACAGCTTTGACGCGAGATTGGCCGTCTGCCTCTCGCACGGGGGTGGGGTTCAAAGGAGTTCGTGGTGCGCAGTGAGTTCGTCCCGACGTATGACGTCGTCGGTATAGGTTTCGGACCGTCGAACCTGGCACTGGCTATCGCACTGGAAGAACACAACCAGACCGCTGAGCAGCCGATCTCGGCTCGCTTCGTTGAGCGTCGCGGTGAGTTCGCCTGGCATCCGGGCATGTTGCTGCCCGGCGCGACGATGCAGGTGAGTTTCTTCAAAGATCTGGCAACCCAACGTAATCCGCGTAGCTCATACACTTTTGTGGCGTATCTGGCCGAGCGTGGTCGGCTGGCCGATTTCATCAACCTGCAGACCTTCTTCCCGCTGCGTGCGGAGTTCGCCGATTACCTGGCCTGGGCGGCCGGGCGGGTGGATGTTCCGGTGGATTACGGCACCGCAGTTACCGATGTCGAGTGGCACGACGGCGCTTTCGAGATGACCACCGGGACGGGTCGCTACCGGGCTCGGAATCTGGTGCTTGGCGGCGGTATTCGAGCGAAACTGCCCGATGGCGTCCGGGAGGGGCCACGTGTATTCCACAATCACGACCTGCTGACGCGGCTCGCTGATCTTCCGGTACCCGCGGCTGGCCGGTACGTGGTGGTGGGTGCGGGCCAAAGCGCCGCCGAAGTGGCCGAGTACCTCTTGGCCGGCACCGACGCGCAGGTCCACTCGGTCTTCGCCAAATACGGTTTCACCCCGGCCGATGACAGTCCGTTCGCCAACCGGATCTTCGATGCCAGCACCGTCGACGAGTTCTATGCCGCGGATTCTGTGTGGAAGAAGCGGTTGCTGGGCTATCACCGGAGCACCAACTATTCGGCGGTCGATGCCGAGCTGATCACGGCGCTCTACCGCCGTGAGTACACCGAGCGAGTATCCGGCGAGCGCCGGTTCCACGTGCACGGAGCGTCGGAGGTGATTGAGGTGGCCGAGCAGAGCGACGCGGTACGGGTCGAGGTGGTTAACGGGCTCACCGGGGTCACCGAGGTACTCGAGTGTGATGCGGTGATCTTCGCGACGGGCTTCGAGCCGGTACCGGTCGGCGCGATCCTGGGCGCCCTCGATCGCCACTGCCGTGCCGATGCGGCCGGTCGGCCGGTACTCGGCCGCAACTACCGGCTGGCGACCGATCCGCAGATCACCGGCGGGATTTACCTGCAGGGCAACTCCGAACATTCGCACGGATTGACCTCGACGCTGCTCTCCAACGTCGCGGTGCGTTCGGGGGAGATCGTCAACGCGCTGGCCGATGCCAGCAGCGTCATCGCCGCAGTGTCCTAGCGCCAATCCCTAGATCCGTATGATGTTGTGCTCGCAATCCGGGCACAACATCATACGGATCACTCTTGTGTGGCAGCCGTTATCGTGTGGTGTTCGCGAATACGGCGCTGGCCCGCACGATACGGGTGTCACCGACGGACAGGTAGCAATTGGCGAAGCCGAGGCGGCGGCCGATCTTCTGCACATCGGTCGTCGAGACGACGACATCGCCAGGTGCCGCCGTTCCGACGTAGTCGATGGTCAAGGTGGCAGTGATCAGTTGGGCGGGGGGGTCGTGGGTGAGCGCGCCTGCGTAGCCCAACGCCACATCGGCCAGGCCGGCGAGTACGCCGCCGTGTGCCACGCCGCGCCCGTTGAGGTGCCGCTCATCGATCACGAACGCGAACCGCAGGCCATCATCGCCGCGATGCGACCACAGCGGCCCGATCAGGTCGAGGTAGGGGCTTGACCTACTGAAGACGGTGAAACCGGGAATCGGTGGCTCCATGTTAGTTTTCACTCTTTCTGATCGGTATACAACCGGTCGTGTGTCCGGCTTTCAGCGACGCGTGTGGTCGATAGCCGATGACCTTATGAAACCCGACTTTGCCAGGCACCGGGTGCTTTTGGCAGACTCGACGAGGTGCCGACCGCAGCCGTGTTACCGCCGTTTTCGGTGCAGGTCATCGATATCGATGACCCCGCCGACCCGCGAGTCGACGATTTCCGCGACCTCAACTCGGTGGATCGCCGCCCGGATCTGCCGGCCTTGCCCGGCGGGCGCCCGGGTAAGGGGCTGGTGATCGCCGAGGGCGTGCTGGTCGCGCAGCGCATGATCGCATCCCGCTTCACCCCGCACGCATTCCTGGGCGTCGATAAACGGCTCACCGAATTGTCGGGGGAGCTCGCCGTGTCGGTACCGACGGGAGATTCGGTTGACCCAGTGCCGTTCTATCGCGCGTCGGCGCAGGTGATGGCCGAGATCGTCGGATTCCATCTCAATCGCGGCGTGCTCGCCGCCGCGCGACGCCCACCCTCGCTCGACGCCGCGCAGATCCTGGCGACGGCATCGACGGTCGCGGTACTCGAAGGCGTCAACGACCACGAGAATATCGGCAGTATCTTCCGCAACGCCGCCGGACTCGGCGTCGACGCCGTGCTCTTCGGCGCCGGCTGCGCCGACCCGCTCTACCGGCGGTGTGTGCGCGTGTCGATGGGGCACGCGCTGCTGGTGCCCTTCGCGAAATTCGACGACTGGCCGCGCGATCTGGGTCTGTTGGCCGAATACGGCTTCACGTCGGTGGCGTTGACCCCGCGGGAATCGGCGGTGCCGCTCGCCGATGCTGTCGGCGCGCAGAAGGTCGCATTTCTCGTCGGTGCCGAGGGGCCGGGATTGTCGGAGACGGCGATTCGTACCGCCGACATCGCCGCCCGCATCCCGATGAGCCGCGGAACCGACTCGCTCAATGTCGCCACCGCCGCCGCCGTCGCCTTCTATGAGCGCGTCCGGTTGGGCGCAGTAGAGCGGTGAGCGAATCTCACGCCGAGCCGCAATCGGATGAACCGACACCGTGGGTGTCGGGGCTCATCGTCGCAGCCTTCTGCATAGTCTTCGCGGCGCTGCTGCTCGTCGGGCTGTATTCGCTGGTCACCGCGATCATTCCGGGCGGTCTGTTAGGGCGTGGTGTGGGGGTCGGCGCCACGGTAGTCGTGGCGGGCGGGCTCGGTTGGACGTTGTGGACGATGCGGTTCCGGCCGGTGTGGAGGTGGATCGTGTGGGGTGCGCTGATCGGCTTCCTGGCGGGCGTCACCTCGTCGGTCGCGCTCCTGGTTCTCGGCCGATAACGGCGCGTTCAGTCCCGGCCGAAACCGAAATACCGCGCGATGCGCCCCCGCTTGCGTCCGGTGGTATCTGCCGGTGGTGTCTGGTCATGCCCATCCTGGGGTGCGGCACCGGACGGCGCGCCCTCACCGAACTCATGCGCGGAGGCCGGGTATGCGGCAGTCGGAATTTCTGGTGCGGGCGTACCGGAATACTGCGCGGTGAACGATGACGTAGACGCCGGATACGAAGTTTGCGGGTACGAAGCGTACGGGT
>JASGFW010000105.1:0-13830 GCA_047605305.1 Gordonia sp. (in: high G+C Gram-positive bacteria) | reverse complement strand
GCGTCAGTGATCCGAGCGCGGCGCGATATCGGTGACGTCGAGGGTCGCGTTGGCGGCTTCCTGCGCGGCCTGCCCCTCGGCGACTTGGGCCGGGGTGAACCGCATAAACAACACGACGATCGCGGCGATCACCGCGATCACCGCGCAACTGATGAAAGCAACCCCGTATCCGTTGGCCTGCGCCGCCAGCTGAACCGGATTCATGGTTTCCACCGGCGCGGTAGTGCCGCCAAGAGATAATGCGCGCGAGGTCACCAACGCCCCCACCGCCACCAATCCGATGGCACCACCAAGATTCTGGGCGACCTGGGCGAGCGCGGTCAGCGGGCCGATCTCGGTGGCCCCCACCCCCGCGACCACCGATAACGTCAACGGGATCACCGATAGCCCAACTCCCACCCCGATCACCACCACCGTAAGACCGATCGACGGCAAATACGAGGGATCGCGAGTCGCGATCGTCGACGCGTACAGGCAGCCGGCGAGGATGACCCCACCACCGACAAGTACCAGCCAGCGCGGTTGAATGAGCAACGCCAACCGAGACGACACACCTGCGGCGATACCAAGACCAAAGGCAAACGGCACCACCGCCAAACCACTCTGGATGGGCGAATACTTGAGAATCCCCTGCAGATACAGCGAAATAAAAACCGCCATACAGGTCATGATCATGCTCGATAGGAAGATCGCGGCCAGCGCCGCGACCCGACTCGTGTTATCAAAAAGGACGAACGGCAGGATCGGGTTAGCCGCACGGGCTTCCACCAGAATGAACGCGACCAGCGCCGCGCCACCGAGGACGAAGGAGCCGACGACAACCGGATGCGCCCACCCATTGGGTCCCTCGCTGACGGCGAGCACTAGCAGGGAACAACCAAGGGTGGCCAACACCGCCCCGGGTACGTCAAGCGGCAGCCGCTCGCCTTGCGACTCACGCAACGCAAAGACCGCGCCGATCACCACTACCAACCCGATCGGCACATTGATCAAGAACACCAGCCGCCACGAGAGCTGAGTCAACACCCCGCCAAGAATGAGCCCGGCGACAGAACCCACACCACTCATCGCCGCATAGATCGCGAACGCCTGACTCCGCGCTTTACCCGGGGCGAATGTGGTCGCGACCAGAGCCATCGCGGTGGGTGCGGCAATCGCCGCCGACGCCCCCTGCAACGCCCGGCCAATGAGCAACGTCGCATCGTTGAGAGCCAGCCCGCACAGCAGCGACGTAGCGACGAAACCGGCGACCCCGATAAGGAATATGCGCTTACGGCCAAACGTGTCACCCACTCGCCCACCCAGCAACATCAGGCCGCCGAACGCGAGGATATAGCTGGTGATGACCCAGTTAGATGCCGATTCGGATAACGACAGGGCCTCGCGGATCTTCGGTAACGCCAGCGCGGCGACGGTGCCGTCGAGCACCATCAGCAGTTGCATGCCTGACAGCACCAGGATCGCCGGTCCTCGTACCGGCCGATAGCCTTCGGCGGGCACAGCCGCAGCGGTCGATCCCGTATCCGCACCTGTGTCTCGCCGTGTCGTCGACATACCCGACGACGCTACCGTCAAAAAAGGGCAATATGCCAATCTCTGTTGATCAATACACCGATTAGGGTCGCCTCGCCTGGGCGGCACTAGTGCGGTCGGCAGTCGCGTGGTGTGCGATCGCAGCGGCAGCAATCACACCGTCAGCATCGGTAAACCCGGCCACGGCGCCGATCACCACGATCGCCGGCGGACGCAGATCCTCGCGGGCAGCGGTCTCGCCGGCGTGCCCGAGGTCGGTGCGGATCAGGCGTTGCGTCGGCAGCGACCCGTTCTCAATCATCGCCACCGGAGTGTCGGCGGGTTTACCGCCGTCGAGCAGGGCATCGGCAAACACCCCGACACGTTCGACGGCCATCATGAGCACAAGAGTCCCCTGCAGCCGGGCCAGCACCGACCAGTCGATCAGCGAATCCGGATGCCCTGGCGGAACATGTCCGGAGGCGATGACAACCTCATGCGTGACGCCGCGGTGGGTGACCGGAATCCCGGCGGACGCGGGAACCGAAATCGAACTGGTGATACCCGGAACCACCGTCACCGGCACACCCGCGGCCACACACGCCTGCAACTCCTCGAAACCACGCCCATACACGTAGGGATCGCCCCCCTTGAGGCGCACCACGAACTTACCTTCACGCGCCCGTGACACCAGGACATCGTTGATGGCCTCCTGCTTCATGGCACGTCCGTAGGGCACCTTAGCGGCGTCGATGATCTCCACCTGCGGGCCCAAGGAGGCGAGAAGTTCCGGCGGGGCGAGACGGTCGGCGACGACGACATCGGCGTCGGCCAACAACCGCAAACCCCGCACGGTGATCAAGTCGGGATCTCCCGGCCCGCCACCGACGAGCGCCACACCAGCCGGATGCGCGGCATGTTCAACCACTAAAGACCCCTCGGCGAGGGCACGTGATACCGCCGCCCGTAGCGCTGCCGACAATCGGTGATCACCGCCGGCCAGCACCCCAAACTGCACGTCACGGTGGCGCCCTGACGCTGGCGTCACCGCGGTACCGAATCGCGCATCGTCGGCCCGGACACAAAACGTGTGGCGCCGCTCCGCCTCGGCCACCACTGCCGCGTTGACCTCCGGATCGTCGGTGCACGCCATCGCGTACCACGCCCCGGCCAGATCACCGTCGACGTAGCCACGCCGCGAGACGGTGATTCCCGGGAAGGATTCCACCGCCGGCGTCGGGTCGATAGCCACCACATGTACATCCGCACCTGCGGCGACAAGATTGGGCAGCCGACGCTGAGCCACCGATCCGCCGCCGATGAGGACTACCCGGCGGCCGGAGAGGTCAAGACCGGCCAGGTAGTGAGCGGTGGAGTCCGATGAAGGGGCTGACATGGATGCCGATCTTACTGACCGTGCCGATCCCCGCCGACATCTACAGGTCAGTTCCCTCGCTACCGGCCGCTTCCGCACGCTGCGGCGCGAGCCACCGGTAGTACGCGTATACGGCCGCGCCCACGACCAACCACACCACGCCGCCGATCTTGGCCGCTGGTGCCGCGTTGATCAGCACGTAACCGATGATGGCGAAACCGATGACCGGCACAACCAGATGCAGCAGGTAGTTCCGCGATCGGCTGCGCACCACGTAAAACCACACCACCGACAGGTGCAGCAGCAGGAATCCGAAGAGCGCACCAAAGTTGACGAGCGAGGACAGCAGATCGATTTGTCCGACGAAGAACACCACGAGAATCGCCGAGAGCACCGACACCGTCAGCACAGCGGCGCGCGGCACCTGCCGTTTGTCAACGTGACCAAGGAACTTCGGCAACCGACGATCACGGCTCATCGAATACAGCAGCCGAGAGGTCGCCGCCTGTGCGGCCATCGCATTGGCGATCCCGACGGCGAGCACATTCATTACGAGGAATGCCTTCGCCCACGCACCCGATGACGCCGCCCGCACCAGATCGAAGAAGGCGTTGCCTACTTCGCTGTCGCCGAAGGATTCCCGACCGCCGGCGAGCATGCTCGCCAACCATGTCTGCAGGATGAACAACCCCGCGACGATGAACAATGCGATGACCGTCGCCTTACCCGCCGAGTTACGGCCACCGGTCGTTTCCTCGGCCATCGTCGAAATACCGTCGAAACCAAGGAAACTCAGCACCGCGATGGATAGCGCGGAGGCGATCAGCGGCCCGGTGACCTTGGCGGAATCCCAGATCGGCGTCGCGGTGTATTCGGCTCCGGGGATGGTGCCGTGATTGAGTGCGATTACCGCGATGATGACAAACACTGCGACGAAGACGACTTGGGCGGCAAGGAACACGCGGTTCATCATCGCCAGCGAGGTGATGCCGAGAAGATTGACCACGGTGTTGATCGCCACGAAGATCAGTGCCCACATCCATCGGGCAGTACCCGGAAACAGGCCGATCATCGATTCCGCAGCGAAGACGTAGAGCAGTGTCGGCACGAGGAGATAATCGAGCAGAATCGCCCAGCCGGCGAAAAACCCTGCGGCGGGGTGGATGCCGCGGCCAACATAGGTGAATACCGATCCCGCCAACGGAAATGCCCGCGACATCTGCGCATAGGCCAGCGCGGTGAAGATCATAGCGATCAGCCCGACAAGATAGACCAGCGGAACCATCCCGCTGGCCGCGTTGTAGACGGTACCGAAGATCGTCCACGGGGCGATCGGCACCATGAAGATCAGTCCGTAGACAATGAGGTCAAGCGTCGACACCGATCGCTTGAGTTCCTGCGTGTAACCGTAGGATTCGAGTTGTTCCTGCGGTGTGAACTGTTCGGTTAAACCCGCACGGTGTGCGGTGTCAGCAGGGGGGACGGACACGATTATTCTCCGTATCGAAGTGACTGAAGGGTGGCCGGCCGGCCACAACGGTTGACCGACTACAGTGGCTGATCAAACGCAGTGATTAATCTGTTACCGCATGCGATGCCGACACCGTTGGCGACGTACGGGAATCGTTGCGGAGCAAAAACTCTCCGACGACGCGCCGGAATTCCTCCGGCTGTTCCAGATGCGTGCAATGACTGCCTCCCGGGAACACATGTGAGATAGCGCCCGGAATTCGTTCCACGAAAGGCGCCCACGTCGCCGGGGTGGCCTCGTCATACTCGCCGGCGATAACGAGCGTGGGGACGTTGATCTGCGGGAGCCGGTCGATGATGTTCCACGTGCGCATTGAACCAATGACGTGAAACTCATTGGGGCCGTTCATGGTGTGATAGACGGTGGGCTCCGCCTCCATCTGCTGTTCGGATTCGGTGAAATCCGTCGGCATCGGCTCCACCCGGCACACGTGACGTCGATAGAATTCCGCGGTGGCCGCGAGATATTCGGGGTGATCGAGGGTGCCGGCCGCCTCATGCACGTCCAGGGCCCGCCGATGCTCTTCAGGGAGTTCCGCACGCAACTGCGCCGCACCGTTTATCCACAGTTCCATCGACGCTGGCGAGTTGCAGATCGACAATGACGCGAGCCCCTCCGGCGCCAGCACCGCAATTTCCGCACCGAGCATCCCACCCCACGACTGGCCGAGTAGGTGATAGTGCTCAAGTGCGAAATAGTCGATGAGGGTAGCGAATTCCTCGATGTAGAGTTCCGGGCGCCAGAATTGCGCGGGCGCCTCGGGCCGGTGAGTACTGCGCCCGCAACCGAATTGGTCGTAGTGGATGACGGTGCGCCCGGTCTCATCGGCTAATTGCGCGATTGATCGCACATAGTTGTGCGCCATCCCCGGCCCGCCGTGCAGCACGACGAGCGGCACCGCCCCGGCTACCGCCACCTCGGGAGTTGTCACCCGATACCAGGTATGACCGCCGGAGAAGGGCACCACACCCTCAGAGATATCTGCCATGGCAAGTAGTGTGCGGGTTTAATGGTCTTGTCTCAAGACCATTAACCAGGTTTAACCCACTCGTAATAGTGCCGCATCTGCCACCATCACCCCCCGATACGATGACCACATCAGAAGGGCGACCACACCAGAAGGCGAACCACACCGGAAAGGAGCACTTGTGACCGGACGACACACTGTCATCGGCACCGATCACGGGGCCGATGGTCTGGTTGCAGTGAACGGGACCCTGTCTGGACCGCTGACCGCACCGAGCAGAGTCGACGATATTGAGGGTCGACTGGTGACCGCGATCGCCCTCGGCGAGTATCTGCCCGGCGCACGCCTGCCCGCCGAACGTGACCTGGCCAGCGCGTTGGGGGTGGGCCGAGTCACCGTGCGCCAGGCATTGGGCCGCCTGGCCGAGCGCGGCCTATTGGAAACCCACCGCGGACGCGCTGGCGGCTGGTTCGTCCGCCGACCGGACGACGCGGCGGCATCGACCGTCCCCCACGAACTCGCCACCCGACTGGAATCGTTACGCGATAACGTCGACGCGATCAGCCGCCTACACGGTTCGATGGCCGAGGCCGCCGCCGAAAACCGCACCGACGGCGACATCGTGGCACTACGGGAATTACTCGCCGGTTACCGCGACGCAGCCTCCGGCATCGACGCCCAGCGGGCCGACGGCCTGCTACACCTGGCAATCATGGACGCCGCCCACAGTCCTGTTCTCAAAGAAGTTCTGCTGCAACTCGAATCACGGGTCAGTATCGGCGCACCCAATCACCTGTGGGGTACCCAGACGACGATGCGCGAAAGGGAAGCACGCGCCAGCGTCGATCACGGCCTGCTGATCGAGGCGATCTGCGCGGGCGATCGGGAGGGCGCGCGAACCATCGCCCGCCAACATGTCCTCATCGACATCGAAATCATCGAGGCGGCACTGGACCGCGGGTGACGCTCGCCGGTGCGGTGCCGCTCGCATCAGCGGCCGCATCAACAAAACCGACGATCGCACCGGGTACCGCCGCCGGATGCACATGTAGATACGACGCGTGCACGGCGCCACCAGCCACCCCGTGCACACCGGACCGCCCGGAATTATCGCGCCACGCCCACGCGGGCGACGGCTGGTTGCCGAAAAGCACTTCGCTGCGATGGAATTCATGCCCGGTGACCCGCTCCCCCACGGCGTAGAGCACCGATCCCGACACCACAACTGCGTCGCGATAACCGAGAGTCAACGTCGGACCGAACCGGCCAACGGCATCGAGCACCCCGGTCATCGGGTGACCATCGAGTTCTCGTGCCAGATAGAGCAATCCGGCGCATTCGGCGTGTATCGGACGACCAGCACGTGCATGCGCGGCGATCTGCGCACGCAGCGGCGCATTCGCGGCCAGATCTTCGGCATGCTCTTCGGGGAAGCCGCCGCCGATCACCACGCCCGCCGTCGCAGGCGGCAGCGAATCGGTAAGCGGGTCAAAGGTGATGACTTCCGCGCCGGCGGCACGCAGCATGTCGGCATGCTCGGCATAACCGAAGGTGAAGGCGGCCCCACCCGCCACCGCGATCACCGGTCGGTCCGCGGGCGCCGACCGATGGCCATGATTGCGCACCGCAGCGATCGCATTCTCCGCAGACCACGGCCCCCCCGTACCCGACTCTGCCGCCCCCGACTCCGCTGGCCGGGCCACCCGGGTGCGGGCCACTTCGACGATCGCAGGTATGTCCAGGCAGCCGCCCACGATGTCGGTCATGGCCTCCACCGCGGTGACCGCCGCGACGCGACGTTCGGCAGCGGGAATGAGCCCAAGGTGCCGGGATGGCACCTGTAGTCGTGAATCTCTGTGCAGCACACCGAGAACAGGTAATCCGACGCGGCCGCACGCCTGACGCAACACGGCTTCGTGACGGGCAGAACCCACCCGGTTGAGAATCACTCCGGCGATCCGCACCGAGCGCTCATACCCGAGGAAACCGTGTAGCAGCGCCGCCAGCGACTGACTGTGCCCGGCGGCGTCGACGACAAGCACCACCGGCGCACCGAGGATCGCGGCCACATGCGCCGTCGACCCGACGCCGAGCGGATCGGTATCGGCGAGCTCCGGCGCCACCGAGGGCCCGACGGTGCCGGTGATCCGGCCGTCGAAGAGACCCATCACCCCCTCGATCACGGCGATATCGGCACCGGCGCATCCCGCGCTGAACAAACCGGTGACCAGTTGCGCACCGGTCAGATTCGGGTCAAGATTGCGTCCTACGCGCCCAGCCGCTAATGCGTGGTATCCGGGGTCGATGTAATCGGGCCCCACCTTAAACGGCGCCACCCGATGACCGGCGCGCCGCAACGCCCCCATCAGCCCGGTACTGACGGTGGTCTTGCCGCTTCCCGAGGCTGGGGCGGCGAGCACGACCGCAGGAATCCGGTTCAGGCCCAACAGGTCACCATTCGATTCCGGGCTGGCCTTTGCGGCCCGCATCCATCGGATGCGCGATCTTACGCATCTCGGTGACCAGATCGGCGGCGTCGATCAGACCCTGCGGCGCACGGCGACCGGTGATCACCACATGCTGGCGACCAGGACGGGCGGCGAGTGTCTGCACCACCGCATCGGTGTCGAGCCACCCCCAGTCGAGCGGATAGGTGAATTCGTCAAGCACATAGAAGTCGTGTTGTTGTGCGGCGAGCCGCCGCGCGATCTCATCCCAGCCGGCACGGGCGGCGGCCGCATGATCATCGTCGGCGCCCGAATTGGCGCGTAACCACGACCAGCCCTGCCCCATCTTGTGCCATTCCACCGAACCTCCGGCACCACTGCGGATGTGTTCGGCGTCGAGGGCAGCCATCGCCGTCTCCTCCCCCACTCGCCATTTCGCACTTTTCACGAATTGGAAGACGGCGACGCGCATTCCGGCGTTCCAGGCACGCATGGCCATCCCAAAAGCCGCCGTCGATTTCCCTTTTCCGTCACCGGTGTGAACCGCGAGGACCGGCTGGCGGCGACGCTGTCGAGTGGTCAACCCGTCATCCGGGATACTGGTCGGAACACCTTGAGGCACAGTTATTCTCCTATGCTGCCGGGAACCGGCGACGGGTCGGCCCAGACTCCGACAGCCCAAATCCTGCCAGCCCAGATCCGGACAGTGCAGTCGCCGACAGCTCAGACATCTTCAGGTAGCTGGCGTTGAGTTGTCGCGCAAGATCGGCGGCGAGTCCCAGCCGGATCATGCCCTGTTCGCAATCAACCACCACACAGTTGAGACCGCGGTCAGCGATCGCGGTCGCCGCTATGGCCGCGCGTGCCGATGCGTTCGGTCCCGCCGTCGCCCGGCCATCGGTGAGTACCACTAGCAGTGGGCGTCGATCGGGTTCGATCCGGCGTGCGCGTTCAATGAGATCGGCGGCCGTGACCAGACCTTCGGCGAGCGGGGTGCGGCCACCGGTCCGCACTTGGGCGAGTCGGCGCACCGCGATGTCGATCGAGCGGGTGGGTGGTAGTACCACCTGTGCCTGCGATCCGCGCGCGACCACTACGGCCACCCGATCCCGCCGGGTATAGGAGTCACGCAACAGATCGACACACACACCACTGACTGCGGAGAGTCGGTGGCGGGCCGTCATCGAACCGCTGAGGTCCACCAGGAACACCACGAGATTGCTCTCCTGGCCGATGCGTTGTGCCCCACGCAGGTCGGCGGCGGCGATCCGCACGGGTGCGCCCGGATCGGTGTGGTGTGCAGCGGCGCGCAGCACCGTACCGAAGAGGTGTATCGGTGTACCCGCCGTGAAATCGATTGCGGCACTAGTGTGCCCTCGTCGACTGCGGGCACGCGAGCGTTTGCCCGGTTCGCCGTCACCGATTCCTTCCACCCGCAGTGCACGCAGCCGCGGTGTCCCCGAACCGGCGGGAGTACCCACGCGTGGCCCGCTCGGCGCGGGCGCCTGCGCGGCCGAATCACTCGTATCCTCGCCCGATTGTGCCGAAGTAGAAACAGATTCCCCAGTCTCGGGATCGGATTCGGTTGTTGCGGAGTTCGTTTCCGCATGCGTTCCGGATTCGACGCCGGCGGCAGATGTCGCGTCCGGCGCCGCATCGGCGGGATCAGTCGGGGCAGTCTCACCGCCTCCCGGACCACCGTCTGGATCGGGTTCGGGCGGGACTTGGGCTGCGGCGTCAGCGCCCGCGGCCAGCGCATCACCGAGTTCCTGATCGCTGAGGCCGGACTCGTCAAACGGGTTGCGGCGGCGCCGATGTGGTAGTGCCAGCTCCGCCGCGACGCGGACGTCCTCGGCGGTGATCTCCGGTGCCCCGCGCAGCGCCGCATGGGCTGCCGCGGCCCGGGCCAGCACGATATCGCCACGCAATCCGTCGACGCCGAGATGCGCACAGATACCGGCGATCCGACGCAGTTCGGGCACCGGGAGACTCACGTTGCCCACCAGTGCGCGCGCGGTGGCGATCCGTGCGGCCAACTGCTTTTCGGCCAGTGCGTAGCGATCGATGAATCCTTGCGGGTCGGCGTCGAAATCGATTCGGCGGCGGATGATCTCGACTCGCTCATCCACATCGAGTCCGGCCTTCACATCGACGGCGAGACCGAACCGGTCGAGTAATTGCGGCCGGAGCTCACCCTCCTCGGGATTCATCGTGCCGACGAGCACGAAATCTGCGGGTTGGGTATGTGAAATACCATCGCGCTCAACGGTTACCCGGCCGCTTGCGGCGGCATCGAGGAGTACGTCGACGAGATGATCGGCAAGCAGGTTGACCTCATCGATATAGAGGACGCCGCCGTCGGCACGGGCGAGCAGGCCCGGCGTGAATTGCGCGCGGCCATCGCGCAGCACCGCCGTCAGATCGAGCGAACCCACCACACGGTCTTCGGTGGCGCCGATCGGCAATTCCACCACGTGTCCGCGGCGCACATCCCCGTCGCGAGCTAGTAGCGGCCCCAACGCGCGGACGATCGTCGATTTGGCGGTGCCCTTCTCACCCCGGATGAGCACACCGCCGATACCGGGCGAGACGGCACTGAGGATCAGCGCGAGCTTGAGTTGTTCCTGACCGACGACCGCGGTGAACGGGTACCGCACCGGTGCCGCCACATTCGCCGTAACCTCAACCCCTGTCACACCGACCCCGCATCGTTGGAGATCGCACCGGGCCGCAACATCGACACATGCGGGATACCGTCCTCAAGGTATTCGTCGCCATCAATGACGAAGCCGAACTGTGCGTACATGCCGGTGAGATAACTTTGTGCCTCAATCCGACACGGATGCTTGCCCACCTCCGCGAGTGCGGTGGCGATCAGCCGGGCCGCATACCCGTGGCCGCGATGCGATCGCGCGGTGCACACCCGGCCGATGCGGAACATCGGATACTCCTCCGACGCGCCGTCTTCCAGTAGGCGCAAGGTGGCGATGACGGCACCGTCCGCGTCACTCACCCAGAGCTGACGCGTAGTGGGTTCCAGATCGCGTCCGTCGAGTTCGGGATAGGGGCAGGATTGCTCTACGACGAACACCTCAACCCGCAGGCGCAAAATCTCGTAGAAAGTGGCCGCATCGAGATCGGCGGTCCATTCCCGATGAAGCTGCACTCCCAAGGTCATGCTGTTGTGACTATCACACCGAGCAGCAGAATTCACTTTCGTGGTGCGACGCGGTCAGCCCGCGGTCACCTGCTCGGCACCGGGCACCGGAGCATCTGCGGTGGTGCGGCGCAGTTGCAGACTGCTGCTGGTCCAGTCCCAGATCTGGCGGAATAGATCACGATTATCGGAAAGTTTTTTACCGAACGACGGGATGATCTCGGTCAGCTTCGGCGTCCAACGCTCGTACTCGGCGGGGAAGCATTGTTGCAGCACGGAGAGCATCGCGGGGACCGCGGTGGATGCGCCCGGCGAGGCGCCGAGCAGACCGGCGATGGTGCCGTCACCGGCGGCGACCACCGCGGTGCCGAATTCGAGGGTGCCGCCAACACCCGTCTTACGGATCACCTGAACCCGCTGGCCTGCGGTGATGAGCTCCCAATCGGCGCCGACGGCGCGCGGCGCGAACTCGCGCAACGTATCGACGCGGTCGGCACGACCAGCGGCCAGTTCACTGATGAGGTATTTGAGCAGACCGAATTCCTGCGGCGCGATCGACAGGATGGGCAGGGCGTTATTCGGCTTGACCGACTTGATGAGGTCGGTCGCCTTACCGCTTTTGAGGAATTTCGGCGACCACCCGGCATACGGGCCGAACAGCAGTCCGGGCTTGTGATTGATCACCCGGGTGTCCAGGTGCGGCACCGACATCGGCGGAGCACCCACGGCCGCCTGGCCATACACCTTGGCTTGGTGTTTGCCGATGAGTTCGGGGTTGGTGCAGCGGAAGAATTCACCCGACACGGGGAAACCGCCGAATCCCTTGGCCTCGGCGATACCCGAACGCTGCAGTAGATGCAGGGCGCCGCCGCCCGCGCCGACGAAGACGAATTTGGCATGTACCGAACGCTTTTCGCCGGTGCGTTCGTTGCGGACCTTGAGCGTCCAGCTGCCGTCGGATTGCTTGGACAGGTTGGTGACCGCATGACCGAAATGAATGTCGCCGCCCTGGCTGACATAGTTCAGCAGCTTTTGAGTGAGCGCACCGAAATCGACGTCGGTGCCGGCGGTGAACCAGTTGAGCGCCACCGGCTCGGAGAAGTCGCGACCCGCCGACATCAGCGGGAGCCGAGTGCTGAACTCCGCCGGATCGGTGATGAACTCCATACCCTCGAAGAGGGTCTGCGAGGCAAGTGCGTCGTACCGCTTACGCAGGTAGGCCACGCCAGCCTCACCGTGAGTGAAGCTCACATGCGGGATGGGATTGATGAATTCGTCGGGCGCGGAGATGACTCCGTTGTCGACGGCATGCGCCCAAAACTGCCGCGACACCTGGAACTGCTCGTTGATGGCGAGTGCCTTGGTGATGTCCACACCGCCGTCGGCCGTCTTAGGCGTGTAGTTCAGTTCGCAGAGCGCCGAGTGGCCGGTGCCCGCGTTATTCCACGGATCGCTACTCTCGGCGGCGGCGGCATCGAGCCGCTCGAACACGTTGATCGACCACTCGGGCTGCAATTGCCGCAGCAACGCACCCAACGTGGCGCTCATGATTCCCGCGCCGACCAACGCAACATCAGTCTTGATCACCGATTCAGACACCACGATCCCACCTCGAGACTGCGTTCCACCAGCACCGTTCGGGCTGCCCGGACGATCGTCGTCCGTTTCTCGCACCATTGTCGCCCATCAACATGTAACCATCGGAATCGCCTCCCAGATTCGCCACCGCCAAGTGTGGGCCGGATGACATCATCACCACCACGACATCACTACAGTTGCAACGGTGACTGAGTCCCGCTCATCTGACACCGCGCATCCCGGTAGCGACTGGCAGCCTGACCGCTTCCTCGACCACTATGAAGCGCGTACCTTCGACCTCGGCCCCGATCCGGATGGCGAAGATCCGATCATCGCAACTCTTGTGCGTAAACCCGCCGAGAGCGCACCGCGTGGCGCCGTGCTCTATGTGCACGGATTCACCGACTACTTCTTCCAGGAATCGCTCGCCGATCACTTCCATGCCCGCGGCTACGCTTTCTACGCCATCGACCTGCGTAAATGCGGTCGTTCGCGGCTGGCGCAGCACACCGCGCACTACACGAGGGATCTGCGTCACTACGACGAGGAACTCGCGATCGCGCTCGACACGATCACCACCGAACTCGGTCCGGACACGCGGGTTGTTATCGCCGCTCATTCCACCGGTGGGCTCATCACTCCGCTCTGGCTCGACCGCTTGCGGCGCACCGATCCCGCCCGGCACGCATCGATCAGCGGGCTATTACTCAATAGCCCGTGGCTGGATTTACAGGGCGAGGCCGCGCTGCGCACCTTTCCGGCGAGCATGTTCATCAAAGCGGTCGCCGCCTTCGCGCCCACCCGCCGGATACCCCGTGAACTCTCCTCGGCCTACTCAGAAAGCCTGCACGTCAGTGCACACGGCGAATGGGATTACGACCTGACGCTCAAACCGCTGGCCGGTTTCCCCGTCTCCTTCGGATTTCTCAACGCGGTACGCACCGGTCAGCGCACGCTGCATCACGGGATCGATACCGGCGTCCCGGTGCTTGTATTGCGATCGGATAAGACGAAATTCACCGGAACGTACTCACCCGCGGTCGATGTGGCCGATGTTGTACTCGACGTCACCCAGATCGCCCGCTGGAGTGGCTGCCTCGGCGCTCATGTCACCGTCCGTCCCATCGCCGACGCACGCCATGACGTATTCCTCTCTCTGCCCACGGCACGTGCGGCCGCCTACGACGCTGTCGACGCCTGGCTCGGCGCGGTGATCGAGACTGAACCAGGCAGCAAATCTGGCACAGGCAGCGAATCGGGCAC
>JASGFW010000104.1:0-14392 GCA_047605305.1 Gordonia sp. (in: high G+C Gram-positive bacteria) | reverse complement strand
ACGTTTTTCACCACCAAAATCCCCCAGGACATCCGAGACCGCATCGCCGCGGGCAATCCGATCCTGCCCGACGACGTCGTCACCAGCCAGCGCATTCTCAACGCCGCCGGGCTGGCCACCCCCGGCTGGCCGGTGGAATGGGGCGGCAAGGACTGGACACCGATCCAACGCAACATCTACCACGACCAACTCAGCCTCAACTTCGTACCGGATCCGCTGACCTTCAACGTCAGCATGGTGGGCCCGGTCATCGCGCAATTCGGTTCACAGGAAATCAAGGAACGGTTCCTACCCGCGACCGCCAACCTCGATATCTGGTGGTGCCAGGGCTTCTCGGAGCCCGAAGCCGGCTCCGATCTGGCCTCACTCAAGACCCGCGCCGTCCGCGACGGGGACCACTACATAGTCAACGGCCAGAAGACCTGGACCACACTCGGCCAGTACGCCGACTGGATCTTCTGCCTCGTCCGTACCAATCCCGACGTGAAAAAGCAGGCCGGCATCAGCTTCTTGCTCATCGACATAAACAGTGAGGGCATCGAACGCCGCCCGATCAAGCTGATCGACGGCTCCGTCGAAGTGAACGAAGTCTTCTTCAACGACGTACGGGTACCGGTGGAAAACCTTGTCGGCGAGGAGAATGCGGGCTGGACGTACGCGAAGTTCCTCCTCGGAAATGAACGCACCGGCATCGCCCGGGTCGGCTGGACGAAAACAAAGATCGCCAAGGCCAAGCAGGTCGCCGCGCAGACGAAAACAGCGCGCGGAACCCTGCTCGATGATCCGCTGATCGCGTCGCGGATCGCCGAACTGGAGAACGACCTCCTCGCCCTCGAACTGACCCAGCTACGCGTCGTGTCATCGTCGGCGGAAGGCAAGGCCAACCCGGTCTCCTCCCTCGTCAAACTCCGCGGCAGTGAACTGCAGCAGCGGGCGACCGAATTGCTCGCCGACATCGCCGGGACACGCGGACTCGCCGTCGATGCACCCGGCGTCGACACCCCGCAGTGGGCGCAACTGGCCGCCCCCGACTACCTCAACTACCGCAAGGTCACCATCTACGGCGGCTCCTCAGAGGTACAGCGCACCATCATCTCGTCGTCGATCCTGGGCCTGTAGGCACCGGAAATCTGGAGTAAACCAATGGATTTTGAGCTCACTGAAGAGCAAGCGCTCCTGCGCGACACCGTCCGCGACCTATTCACAACCTACGACATCGAAACGCTACGACGCGTCAGTGCGAGCGACGTGGGCTGGCAGCAATCGATCTGGGAGTCGCTGGCCGAGATCGGCATCCTCGGGCTGCCATTCGCCGAAGACGCGGGCGGCACGGGCGCCGGACCAGTGGAAGTCGCTGCGGTGCTGGGCGAGGTCGGCCGCAGCCTGGCCCCCGAACCCCTCCTCTTCGGCGCATTGGTACCCGGCGTGCTGATCGAACGCGCCGCGACCGGTGAGCAACGCGTCGAATTACTCACCGAGGTGTCGGAAGGGCGACTGCGGCTTGCCTTCGCACATACGGAGATCGATGACCGCTGGCCGGCGGCCGCGGTCGCGACAACAGCGACCGAATCAGCGGGCGGAGTAACCCTGAACGGGGTGAAATACCCTGTGCTGGCAGGTGATCGCGCGCACAAGATCGTGGTCAGCGCGCGGCGCGGCGACGGCACCGTCGGCCTCTTCCTGGCCGACGCCGACGCCACCGGAGTCACCGTCACCGAATTCACCACCTACGACGGTCGGCGCGGGGCCCAGATCGCATTCGCCGACACCCCCGCGATCGAGCTCTCCCCGGGCGATCACTCCGACGCGATCGCCTACGCGGAGATCTTCACCCAGACCGCGTTGAGCGCCGAGGCGGTGGGCGCAATGGAACGCTCACTCGAACTGACCACCGAATACCTCAAGACACGCAAACAATTCGGCGTACCGTTGGCCAAGTTTCAGACCCTCACCCAACGCGCCGCAGACCTGTTCGTAGCCCTCGAACTCGCTCGCAGCCTCAGCCTGTACGCCACCGCCTCCCTGGCCGACGGCGTGACCGACCCGACCGTCTACAGCCGCGCGAAACTACAGATCAGCCGCTCGGCCCGCATCATCAGCCAGGAATCGATCCAGATGCACGGCGGGATCGGCATGACCGCCGAATACCCCGTAGGCCATTACGCGGCCCGGCTCACCGCGATCAGCCAATTGGTGGGCGACGCGACGGAACATCTGAACCTGCTCGCCGGGCGTGTCGGCGACTACGAGATGGTCACCGTCGGCTGAACTGACATGATCTGTGTGATGTTATGCCCGCAATCGGGGCATAACATCACACAGATCGCACAGCGGGCGTGTCCCGGCTTGAGTAATCAACAACAGGAGGATCCCGGGTGGAGTTACTTCGCGACAACCTGGCCGCGGGCGCGTCATTCGCCATCGTGGGCATAGTCCTGCTGGTGGTGGGTTTTGCGGCCCTCGATCTGGTGACGCCCGGGCACCTGCGCCAACTCGTCTGGGTTGACCACAACCGCAACGCCACCCGGCTCACCGTCGCGATGGTCGCGGGTGTGTCCTTCGTGCTCATCGCGTCGGTCGTCGACACGCATCTGCTGACTCTGTGGAAGGCCCTGCTGTACACCGCGGCCTATGCCGCGCTGACCATCGCGGTGATGATGTGGTCATTCGTGCTCATCGACTGGCTCACTCCGGGTAAACTAGGCACCCTGCTGCTCGACGACGACGAGCATCCCGCCAGCTGGATCAGCGTCGTCGTCTTCCTCGGCGTGGCCGGAGTCATCGGCGCAGTGCTCCTCGCCTAGGCCCCCCACACCCGGCCACTATTGACGCCGAGACAATAATTGACGGTCCAGATCACCACACCTAGGGTTGAAGGCCATGACAGCCGAACTCCTTGAGGAATCCATCGACGTCAACGCCACCCCCGCACAGGTGTGGTCGGTGCTTTCCGACCTGGGCCGGATGGGCGAGTGGAGTCCGCAGTGCCGCAAGATGTTCATCGTGGGCGGTACCGTCGCACTCGGCACCCGCACGATCAACATCAATCGGCGCGGACCGCTGATATGGCCGACCACCTCGAAGGTCGTGCGCTTCGCGCCGAATCAGGAAATCGGATTCCGCATCGCCGAAAACCGCACCGTGTGGAGCTACACCATCACCCCCAAGGACGACGGCGGCGTGCGCGTCACCGAACGCCGCGAAGTGTCGGGAGGCACCACGAAGGTGTCGCAGGCGCTGATCAACCTCGCTCTGGGCGGCGCCGAATCATTCGAGGCCGAACTCATACTGGGCATGGCCGAGACACTCGGCAAAATCAAACGCGCCGCCGAGAGCGCACCGGCCGGTTCCTGAACCCCGCCCGCCGAGGGCACTCGCCCGGATCATCAGCCGACGTCGATCTTGGTCAGCAGATCCGGCAGATCCGCGATCGAGTCGATGATGTGGTCGGGCACCGGACCGAATTCGTCTCGCTGCAACGCCCGCAACGCCTCATCGCGGAATTTACCGGTACGCACCAGCACCCCGATGAGCGCCGACGCCTGCGCACCGAGCACGTCGTTATGCATATCGTCGCCGATCATGACGACCTGCGTCGGCTCCAGATTCATCAAGTCAACCGCGGCCCGAAATCCCAGCGGCGACGGCTTGCCGATAGCCCTGATCTTGCGTCCGGCGGCCCGTTCCAGACCTTCGAGATAGACCCCGGTATCGATCGACAACCCGTTGGCCGTCGACCAGGTCATCGACCGGTGCATCGCGACGACCGGAATACCAGCGAGCATCATCTCCAGCACCGTCGACAAAGACGCATGGGTGAAGACCGGTCCCGCACCACCGAGCACAATCACCCCGGCTTCGGCCGGATCATCGGTAAGCGGCACCTCGGTCATATCCTCGGCGATAGGTCCCTCGTTGAGTACCCACGCCCTCGTCCCCGGATAGTTCCGGCTGAGGAATTCGGCGGTTAATTTCGCAGCGGTGAGGATCTCGCCGGGCTCGACGCCGAAGCCACGCTCGTTGAGAGCATCGGCGATCTCGGCGCGCGAACGCGACGTGGTGTTAGTGAGAAACATTCGCGGATAGCCACGTTGCGCGAGCGTCCTGATCGCGTCGACGGCACCGGGCAACGCCTGCCACGAGGTGACCATCACCCCGTCGATATCCAACAACAACCCCAATGCCATATTCCGAATCTAGTGCGGTGTGCGGGCACGTGCATGGCGTGGTGCTAACGCACTCACACCATGCCAACGCCCCACCCCCGACGACCGCCCGCCCACGATGGCATGCTGAGCGAATGCGTACCGTGAGCGACCACCAACAGGCGGTGTCGGCGCTATTCGGCCCGCCCGAGACGGCGCTGACGCCGGTCCGTGACGCACTGAATCTGGTGATCGCCGCCGACACCCCGGCACCGATCTCCATGCCGAGTTTCGACAATTCCGCGATGGACGGATACGCGGTACGGGCCGCCGATATTGCCGATGCCGCCGAGCAGCAGCCGGTTCACCTGCCGATCGTCGCCGACATTCCCGCGGGCCGCACCGACGCCGTGACCCATGTCGGCGGCACCGCGGCACGGATCATGACGGGCGCGCCCGTTCCGGCCGGTGCCGACACGATCGTGCCCGTCGAGCTGACCGACGGAGGTTTTGCCGACGTGCTGACGCCGGACGCGACCGTCGGCATACGCAGCGCAGTCGCGGCGGGTAAACACATCCGGACGGCGGGCGGCGACATCGAGCACGGTGAAGTGGCGATCGCGGCGGGAACAGTGATCCGCGCGCCGCAGATCGGCCTGCTCGCCGCCCTGGGTATCGTCGACATCGCCGTCTTCCGGCCACTGCGCGTAGCGATTCTCTCCACCGGATCAGAACTTGTGGCACCGGGAAATCCATTGCGGCACGGCCAAATCTACGAATCGAACGGTCCCATGCTGACCGCCGCCGCCATCGAGGCCGGGGCCGTGGCCGAACACGTGCATTTCGTCCCCGACAACACCGTCGATTTCCGTTCCCGGCTCGACGAGGTCTCCTCGAACGCCGACCTGATCATCACCTCCGGCGGAGTGAGTGCCGGCGCCTACGAAGTGGTCAAGGAAGCATTGCGCGCCACCGGAACCGTCGAATTCGTGAAAGTGGCGATGCAGCCCGGGATGCCGCAGGGCAGCGGGCACTATCGCGCGCCGGACGGACGCGCCGTACCCATCATCACCCTGCCCGGAAATCCGGTCAGCGCACTTGTTTCGTTCGAAATATTCATCCGTCCACCGCTGCGCGCGGCAATGGGTTTATCCGCCCACCGGCCACGACGAGTCGCACGGCTCACCGAAGAAATCCACTCACCAAAGGCCAAACGTCAGTTCCTGCGCGGGGTGTTAAGTGCGGAATCTGACGGGGGGTGGCAGGTGAAGCCGATCGGTCCGCCCGCCTCGCACCATCTGCGGTACCTCGCGGCGGCCAATGCACTGATCGACGTGCCGGTCGGGGTCACCGAGCTCACCGCGGGCACCAAGGTCGAAGTGATCGCGACATAGCCGCCGGTGAACACCCCCGACCGGCACCGGCGCCAGGTGCATGGTTGTCACGCACGGTGCCACGCGCTCTAAGCTGAACGTCATGCGCCGGAATCTTCCGGTCGCTTTGTGACACGGGAGGACAACAGGTGGCCAGGCGCCCGCGACCGGACGCACCCGCAGAACGACCAATCCCGGCAGGGTTCGACGTGGCTCACGTCGCGTCCCTCGTCCGCGAGAACATTCCCCCCATCCACCCCGCGGGGCTTCCCTTCGTGGCGGGCGCATCGGCGCTGGCATTGGCCGCTCGCCGGCATCGGCTGCTGGCGGTACCCGCCGGTACCGCCGCCCTGGCCTGTGCCGCGTTCTTCCGCCATCCCCCCCGGGTGCCGCCCACCGGCCCGAACATCGTTGTCGCGCCCGCCGATGGCACCGTCAGCCTCGTCGACGAGGCTGTCCCGCCACCAGAGTCGGGACTCGGTGACACCCCGCGCCCGCGGGTGTCGGTGTTCTTGTCGATCTTCGATGTCCACGTACAGCGTGTGCCCATCGATTCCCGGGTGCTCTCGGTGCAGCACACCCCCGGTACCTTCCTCTCCGCCGATCTCCCGCAGGCCAGCACCACCAACGAGCGCACCACCATGGTGCTGCGACCCTCCGGGGCGGCTCATGATTCCGGCGGGGACGCTTCTGCCGGGGATATCGCGGTGGTGCAGATCGCCGGCCTCATCGCGCGCCGGATCGTCTGCCGACCCAGTGTCGGCGACACCCTCGCGATCGGTGACACCTACGGGCTGATCCGCTTCGGCTCACGAGTGGATGTCTACCTGCCGCCGGGCACCAGGCAGCGGGTGCTCGTCGGACAACGCACCATCGGGGCGGAAACACCGCTCGCCGTGCTCGGTGAGGGATGAGGCGACTCCGATGACTCCGTACCGCGCCCAACGACCGTCGAGCGCGCACCGGACCCCGGCCGGGCGCGGCGGCCGTCGGCGGCCGCATCCCCGCCCCGACGACGATGTAGGACCGCTGCGCCGCCAGGCCGCCGCCGGGCGCATGTTTGTTCCGTCGGCGCTGACGATTCTCGCGATCTGCGCGGGTCTGACCGCGGTACGGTCCGCCGCCAACGGCCACATTGACTTCGCAATGGCCCTGGTGGTTGCCGCCGCACTCCTCGACGGCGTCGACGGCCGCGTCGCACGCATGATGGGCGCCACCACCCGCATCGGCGCGGAGATCGATTCACTTGCCGACGCCATCAACTTCGGCGTGGTACCCGCGCTCATCGTGTATCTGCACCTGTTGAAGGGCTCGGACATCGGCTGGGGGCTGGCGCTGGTGTATTGCTGCGCCATCGTGCTGCGGCTGGCTCGCTTCAACACCCTGCTCGATGACGCCGATGCCCCGCGCTACACACATGACTTCTTCGTCGGGGTGCCCGCTCCTGCGGCGGGGCTCGGCGTGCTGCTACCCGTCGGCCTGAGTCAACAGTTCGGGCCCGGATGGTGGACGTCAGCGCCTGTGGTGGGTGCGTGGCTCGTCCTGGTGGCCGTGCTCGCGGCAAGCCGGATTCCGACGGCGTCGTTGAAGGCCACGTCGGTTCCGCCACATGCGTTGGCCGGCCTGCTGATTGGTGTCGCCATCGGCGCGGCACTGCTGCTCACCTACCCATATGTGCTGATGATCGTCGCGGTGGCCGCCTACACGGCGCACATCCCGTTCGCGTGGCGCAGCAGGCGCTGGGTTCAGGCCAGGCCCGAACACTGGGAAGACCCGCCGGCGCAGCGCCGTGCCGAACGCCGGGCGATTTCGCGTAGCCAGCCGCGACGGCGTCATCTGCCGCGTACCTCGCAGGCCCGGCTCGGTCTGCACAAACCGGTGCCGCGGCCGGCAACTCCGGAAGCCGCCGCGCCCGCGCAATCCCACACCGCCGCACAACAACCCCACACCGCCACGCACCCCGAAAACGACGCACGCTGACGGAGTAGCCCGTGACCTCATCCGATCAGCTCACCCTCATCGCCCGGATCAATCCGTCGGCCGCCGACTCGCGTCGCGGAATCGTGCGGGTCCACCCCGAGGTGCTGATCGCATTGGGGTTACGCGAATGGGATGGCATCTCGATCACCGGAGCGCGAGTCACCGCCGCCGTCGTGGCCGCCACAGATCCGCACGCACCGACCGGCATCATCCTGCTCGACGACATCACCTTCGCCAATGCCGGCGTGCGCGAGAATGCGTCGGTGGTTATCTCCGCGACGACGGTGCGGGGCGCCTCGCGGGTGATCGTGACGGGCTCGGCGGTGGCAACGCATGGTGTCGACGACACGACGCTGCGCCGGGCGCTCCTCGGGAAGGTGCTGTCCGTCGGCGATACGGTCTCCCTGCTGCCGCGAGATCTCGGTCCCGAACTGACCGCCGGCACGGCCACCCGGGCGTTGACCCGGTCGGTTGGAATCACCTGGACCAATGAGTTGCTCACGGTTACGGCTGTTGAACCGCAGTCACCGGTGAGCGTGCAACCCACGACGGCGGTCCGCTGGGCCGAAGGGGCGCGTGCCGCAACACCCCAGCCCCCTGTAACACCCCAGTCCCCCGCAACACCTACCGTGCATCAGGTAGCACCGGTCGTCCCGTCGGTATCACCGACGCCACCGACGGTGCGGCCCGTCGCCGAGCTAGTCGGCGTCGACTCGCAGATCGCCAAGCTGCGCGATTGGCTGACGATCACGCTCGACGAACCCGAGGTGCTGCGCGCGCTCGGCGCCCTCCCGCGTCTCGGTGTTTTGCTGAGCGGGCCCGCGGGAGCAGGCAAGACCACCCTGGTGCGATCGGTGTGTGCGCACCGCCGGGTGATCACGATCGACGGGCCGACGACGGGGGCGCTGGACTCCTCGGCGCGGCTCGCCGCAATTGTCGAAGCGATCGACGGTCTGCGCCAGACCGGTTCGGGCGTTCTGCTCATCACCGACGCCGACACCCTGCTGCCCGCCAACGCCGAACCGGTGTCCGCCCTCATCCTCGATCGGCTGCGGACCGCGATTTCCCCGGCCGACGCGGACGATCCCCGCATCGCGCTGATCGTCACCACTACCGAGCCGGCCCGCCTCGACACGCGGTTACGTGCCCCCGACCTCTGCGACCGGGAGGTGGTCATCGGCTTACCCGACGCCACCCAACGCGCCCGACTGCTGCGCGTCATCGTGGCCGGCGTGCCGTTCGACGGCAACCTTGAGATCGATGAGATCGCCTCCCGCACACCAGGTTTCGTTGCCGGAGATCTGGCCGCACTGGTTCGGGATGCGGCCTTGCGGGCGGCCGCACGCGCCGCCGCTACCGGGAGTGAACCAGCATTGATCGCCGCAGACCTGGCCGGTGCACTTGAGGTGATCCGGCCGGTGTCCCGCCTGGATACCCCCGAGGTGAACGTTGGTTCGGTCACCCTCGACGATGTCGGCGACATGACCGAGACCAAACAGGCACTCACCGAAGCGGTGTTATGGCCGCTGCAACATCCCGACACATTCACCCGACTCGGCGTCGACCCGCCGCGCGGCGTATTGCTGTTCGGCCCGCCCGGCTGCGGCAAAACCTTCGTGGTGCGGGCGTTGGCCGCTTCGGGCCGGCTGTCGGTGCACACGGTGAAGGGTGCCGAGCTGATGGACAAGTGGGTCGGCGCATCCGAGAAAGCCGTCCGCGATCTGTTCTCCCGGGCGCGGGAGTCGGCGCCGTCGCTGATCTTCCTCGACGAGGTGGACGCGTTGGCTCCGCGGCGCGGTCAATCCACGGATTCCGGGGTCGGCGACCGCGTGGTCGCCGCGTTATTGACCGAACTCGACGGCGTGCAACCGCTACAGGACGTGGTGGTTCTCGGCGCGACGAACCGTCCCGATCTCATCGATCCGGCGTTACTACGGCCCGGGCGGCTCGAACGCCTGGTATTCGTGCCGCCCCCGGATGGGCCCGCACGCGCCGACATCCTGCGCACCGCGGGGCGGCGAGTTCCGCTCGCTGCCGACGTCGACCTCGATGTCCTAGCCGATGAACTCGACGGGTACTCCGCGGCCGATTGTTCGGCCCTACTACGCGAGGCCGCGCTGGCCGCGATGCGCACCGACATCGATGCCGCGACGGTGACCGCCGCCGATATAGCCGAAGCCCGCGCCCGGGTGCGGCCGTCGCTCGATGCCGAACAGGTCGAGAATCTACGCTCCTACGCGCAACGCCGACTCGACTGACCTGTTCAGTTCGTCGATGTCTGGCCCGTCTGACCGCTCTGGCTCGACTGACCACTCTGGCCCGACTGACCACCGAAACCACCCTGGCCCGTCTGACCACCGAAACCACTCTGGCCCGGCTGACCACCGAAACCACTCTGCCCCGACTGACCGCCCAGGCCGCCCTGGCCCGGCTGACCGGCGAAACCGCCCTGTCCCGGTTGGCCGCCCTGGCCGTTCATGCCCGGTCCGCCGTTCATGCCACCGGGTCCGTGCTGAAAGCTGTTCTGCTGATTGGAGCTGTCGTGGCCGACGAAGTATCCGGCGCCGAATCCCAGCAAACCGAATCCGACGGCGAGGCCGATACCGCCCGCGATAATCGTGTTCTTGAGGCTGGCCGGGGTTCGGGCGGAACCGGGCGCACCCGACGCGTAAACCGGAGCCTCACCGGCTGATGCGGCGTAGTTGGGAGGGTGGGAAGCGGGAGAGTGGGGAGCTGACGTGCTGGGAGCTGACATCGTGGGGTTCTCACTTTCTGCGGTGCGTCGCTTCCGGTACCGACGAAACGTCCGAAAGCGACAATGGATGGCGAGATCCACGGTGGCTGCGCTCACTGGCACGGCCCTGCCCGCGTCCTGCGTATTCGCTGGGAACACACCGCCCCTCTCCGAGGGGCCGGTCATGCCCGCTCAGCCGATGCTGACCTGGTAGAAGACCGCCGAGGCACCTGCTGCCGCGGCCGTCGACGCCCCCGCCTGCACCCAGTAGGTGGTGCCGTTTTTATCTCTCGAAAGCACCACAACGACTTGTCCGCCAGCACCGTTGCGCTGCGTCTCGCGATAGCCTGCGGCGGTGAGTGTGTGTACCGCCCGGTCAAGCACGTCGGTATCGGAAGCGGGTGCCTGGACGGTCAGCGACCAGCCGGCCTCGCGATCACCACGCGCGCTCAACACGGTGCCGTCGATCAGCGGTACTTGATCGCGGGGGAAGTCAGCCGGGAGCGCCACCCCGGAATGCCGGGCGGGATGATCGGAGGCGCAGCCGCCGACAACCAGCGCGATCGTGGCGGCGAGCACGGATATCACGAAGCGAGCGAACGCAGGCATGTCTGCAACGGTAGGATAGGTGTGCGGGCGACCAGCCCGTGACACCCCGCCGGGCGACGAAAGACGGAGTGCTCTTGCTGATTGTGTTGGCCGCGTTGGTCGTGTGTGCGTTGATCGCACCCGCCATCGTCCACACACTTGGCACCAAAGGTTTCTATCTGCTCGCCCTGGCGCCGCTCGGGGGCCTCGTCTGGGTACTCACCCACTGGCCTCGCGCCCACCATCCGCCGCCGACGCAGACACTCGCCTGGGCACCCACCCTGCACATGGACATCGTCATGCGCATGGACCCCCTCGCTGCCATCATGTCGGTACTCATCCTGGGTGTCGGCGCCCTGGTGTTGTGCTACTGCGCGCACTACTTCGACGATGTCCGGCCTCGGGTGGCGGTCTTCGGCAGTGAGATGGTCGCCTTCGCCGCGGCCATGTTCGGGCTCGTCACCAGCGATAACATGCTGGTGCTTTACGTGTTCTGGGAACTGACCACAGTGCTGTCATTCATGCTCGTGGGGTTTTATCGGGTACGTGCGACGGCCCGCCGCTCGGCGACGCAGGCATTACTGGTGACCACGCTCGGTGGGCTGGCGATGCTGATCGGCATCATCATGCTCGGCGAGCGCGGCGGTAGCTATCTGTTGTCCGAGGTCATCGCCCATCCTCCGGCCGCCGGCGCGTATCTCGACGTCGCGATCGTGGCGATCCTCATCGGCGCGATCAGCAAGTCGGCCATCGTTCCATTCCACTTCTGGCTGCCGGGCGCGATGGCCGCCCCCACGCCGGTCAGCGCCTATCTCCACGCCGCCGCCATGGTGAAGGCCGGTATTTACCTCATCGGACGGCTGGCACCGGGTTTCGCCGGACTGGCCAGCTGGCAGATCGTGGTGATCGGTCTCGGCACGATCACCATGCTCCTCGGCGGATGGCGGTCGCTGCGCGAGATCGACCTCAAACTCGTGCTGGCGTTCGGCACGGTGTCTCAGCTCGGCTTTCTCGCGGTGCTTTTCGGTATCGGCGATGCGAACGTGGCCATGGCCGCACTGGCGATGCTGTTGGCGCATGCGATGTTCAAGGCCGCCTTGTTCATGGTCGTCGGCATCATCGATCACGCCACCGGCACCCGCGACATCCGTAAACTCGCTCGTCTCGGGCATCGGCTACCGGTGCTGGCCGGTGTCGCCGCGGTGGCCGGCGCGAGCATGGCCGGGCTGCCGTTCACCATGGGATTCGTCGGTAAGGAAGCCGTATTCGGCTCGATCTGGGATACCGGTTCACTATCTCCGTGGCAGGCACACACCGTCGATATCGTGTTGCTCGTCGGTTCGGTGCTGACCTTCGCCTACACCTGCCGTTTTCTGTGGGGGGCCTTCGGCCGCAAGGTTCGCCGGTTGCCCAGTCGCGCCGTCGCGCAGATGCATCCGCCCGGCCCGCTGTTTTATCTCTCGCCGACGATCCTCGCCGGCGCGGGGGTGCTCACCGGGTTGATGAGCCCGGTCATCGGTGCCGCCTTCGAGCCGTATGCGCAGTCGTTGCCCGCGCATGGCCACCGGATCGACCATCTCGCGATGTGGCATGGCTTCGGTCTGCCGGTGGTGTTCTCGATCATCGTGATCGTCGGCGGCGTCGCGGTGTTCACATTGATCCGACGACTGCGTGATGTGTTATTCCGGTATCGCCCGCGGCTCAACGCCGACCGCCTCTATGACGCCACTCTGCGGGTCGCCGATACCTTCTCGCTGTTGCTGACCCGCACTGTGCAGCGCGGATCGCTGCCGGTCACCCAGGGTGTGATCCTCTCGACCACCATCGTGGTGCCGATCGTGGTGCTGATGCTCGGCGCGCGCGACCGGTTGGCCCCGCGTGGATTCGATTCGATCACTCAGATCGTCGTGGCCGCCATCATGGTGGCCGCCGCGCTCGCCGCCCCCATCATGCGTAACCGGCTGGCCGCAACCCTTGTCGTCGGCGTCACCGGCTATGGCTGCGGCGTGCTATTCGCCCTGTACGGCGCTCCCGACCTCGCGCTCACCCAGTTTCTCGTCGAGACGTTGACGCTGGTCATCTTCGTGCTGGTGCTGCGTAAGCTGCCCGCGGAACCGGAGCCGCGCCACGCAACGGGTTTCAAGCCGCTGCGGGCACTCATCGGTGCCGCGCTCGGCGCGGCCGTGGTGGTGCTCGGGCTTTTCGCCGCCGCCGCCCGCCGCGGACAACCGCTCGCCGTCGATATTCCGCAGGCCGCGTACAGGTGGGGTCACGGGGCCAATGCGGTGAACGTGCTGCTCGTCGATATCCGCGCCTGGGACACGCTCGGCGAGGTGAGTGTGCTGATCGTTGCGGCCACCGGGGTGGCGTCGATGGTGTTCCGCAACCGCCGCTTCGGCGCAGCCCCCCGGGTGGCCGACGCCGCGCGCCACTCCGGTATCGACCAGGACGATCCGATCGATGCGATCCCGCCCGACCGCACCACCTGGCTGCTGGGCAGCGAATTCCGCGACCCACGCCATCGCTCGATGGTGCTCGAAGCCACTACCCGGCTTATTTTCCCGACGATGGTGGTGCTTTCGGTCTATTTCTTCTTCGCCGGGCACAATGCGCCGGGCGGTGGTTTCGCCGGCGGTCTCACGATGGGCCTCGCATTGGTGTTGCGTTACCTCGCGGGTGGGCGTTATGAACTCGGTGAGGCCTTGCCGGTGGAGGCGGGGAGCTTCCTTGGCGCGGGTTTGCTGATCTCCGCGGCCACCGCCACCTCCTCGCTGCTGTTGGGTGCACCCGTACTCTCGTCGGCGGTCTTCACTATCCATCTGCCGCTGTTGGGCGATATCAAGCTGGTGACCGCGTTGTTCTTCGATTTGGGTATCTATCTGATCGTGGTCGGTGTGGTACTCGATGTGTTGCGTAGCCTCGGTGCGCGCCTGGACGTCGAGACCTCGGTGGCGGCGGGTTCGACGCTCCCGGTGGGCGCGGAGGTGCGTTCGTGAGCGTCAATCTCGGCCTGCTGATTACCGCGGGTATTCTCGTCGCCTGCGGCGCCTATCTGCTGATGGAACGCAGCCTGATCCGCATGCTTTTGGGATTATTGTTGTGCGGCAACGGAATCAATCTGATGATTATCGTCATCTCCGGTGCGCTGGGCAATCCGCCGATCCTGGGACGTCAATCGGAGAACCGGCCCCACGACGCCGATCCCTTAGCGCAGGCGATGGTGCTGACAGCGATCGTGATCACGATGGGGGTGGCGGCCTTCGTGCTGGCCCTGGTGTACCGGCTGTTCGTTCTCAATCGTGACGATGACGATCTCGATGACGACCCCGAAGACAGCAAAATCCGCCGTGCGGATCTGCGCAGCGGACCCGATCGCGACCGCAGCGACGATCCACTGACCGGCGCCGACACGGGTGCCGGCGATCTCTTCGACGATGACGGCAATCCGATGACCGCGCAGGAGTATGCCGCCGGGCACCGGCACAAGATCGCGACCGACCTGATGCCCGACGACGCGGAGGTTGTCGACGAACTTGGCGCCGATGAACCCAGTGCCGCCGAACCCAGTGCCG
>JASGFW010000103.1:0-14585 GCA_047605305.1 Gordonia sp. (in: high G+C Gram-positive bacteria) | reverse complement strand
GCGCTCCCCGACTCTGCACGCCCCGGCTTCCGTCTGCCCAATTTCCTTCTGTACACATCACGGCGGCCCGACCAACCCACCGCGGCCCACACGACGATCGCGGCTGCGGCGGCTCCCGCAGCGCCCGCGGCTAATGCTCCGACGGGTCCGGCGCCGGCCGCCAGCACCGCGATCACCGGTACGGTGCGCAACATCCCGACCACCGCCAGCACTCCACCAAGTATACGAAACTCACTGCGCCCCTGGAGAATTCCCTGACCTCCGCCAATCACGGCAAGGAAGGGAGCGGCGGCTACGCCCGCCGCGGTGACGGCGACTCCGGTCGACGCCACCGCCGTCATGACGGGAATGGCGATCAGCGTCAAGAACACCACAACGCCCGCGCAGTAACCGGTGATGATAGGCAGCCGCGGCCCGTCGCGACCGTGGACCACCTCGCGGGCCACCACCGATTGCAGTGCGAGTGAGGGCACCGCCAGCACCAGCATCGCCGATAGCAGGACCGCGAACTCGCCATACTCGGCCGTGCCAAGCCACCACCGGCCGGCCGCGATATGCACCACATAGGCGCACAGGTTGGCCACCATCGAGCCCAGGGCCACCCAGCCCAGCGCACCGGCTACACCCGCCGATGCCTGGCAAGGTGTGTCGGTGCATGCCGCCGGGGTGACCATGAACTCAAGTGTGCCCGGTCGATGTGGAACGATGATGGTCGTGTACGACCAGACCAGTCAGTCCGACGTCGACCCCGGCGAAGTCGGCTCGCGCATCGACCCAGTTCTCGCCCGCAGCTGGCTGCTGGTCAACGGCGCCCAGTACAACCGGTTCGCGCCCGCGGCACGCTCCCGCGCGGACATCGTGGTCCTCGACATCGAGGATGCGGTAGCCCCCAAGGACAAGCTGGTTGCCCGGGAGAATGTAGTGCGCTGGCTCACCTCCGGTCCCCACCCAGATGCGGACGCGAGCGGGCCAGGTATACCGGGCGGCGCTGGCGACTGGGTGCGGGTGAACGGATTCGGTACGCCATGGTGGGCCGATGACCTCGATGCCCTGGCGCAGACGCCTGTCGGCGGCATCATGCTCGCGATGGTCGAGTCGGTCGATCACATCACCGAAACCGCGAAGCGGGTGCCCAATGTGCCGATTGTGGCGTTGGTGGAGACCGCGCGCGGATTGGAACGGATCAGTGAGATCGCCGCGGCGAAGGGTACTTTCCGCCTGGCTTTCGGTATCGGCGATTTCCGGCGCGACACTGGTTTCGGCGCGAATCCCCTGACGCTCGCCTATGCCCGGTCGCGGTTCACGATCGCGGCCAAGGCCGCACACCTACCGAGCGCGATCGATGGCCCCACGGTGGGTTCGGGTGCACTCAAACTTAGTGAAGCGACTGCGATCAGCGTCGAATTCGGGATGACGGGCAAAATTTGTCTGACTCCGGATCAGTGCGCTCCGGTGAATGAGGGGCTTTCGCCATCGATCGATGACATCAGTTGGGCCAAGGAGTTCTTCGCCGATTTCGAGCGGGAGGGTGGGGAGATCCGCAATGGCTCGGATCTGCCGCGTATCGCCCGGGCCACCAAAATTCTCGACCTGGCCCGCGCCTACGGGGTGACCGAGTCGGATTATGAGGTCGATCCCGGCCATGCATCCGCACCGTCGGACACCTACCACTACTGATCCGTGACCGCGGGCGGCACGGATTTCCCCCGCGGTGCGGTGGTAGCCGATTCCGGCCGTTCGCGCTGGCTATTGCCGTGGCTCTATCTCGTCGCCGCCGTGCTTACTTCGGTAATCCTGGCGCCGCTGCTGCGGCCAGGGTATCTGCTCTATCGGGATGCGGTGTCGACGCCTCATTCCTTCGTAACTGACGCCACGCTCGGCCTTGGCGAGTTACCTCCCCGTGCGGTACCCCAGGATTGGCTCGTCGCCAGTATCGGTTCACTTTTTAACGGCGGCGTGGTGGTGACCGGATTACTCTGTGCCGCAATGGTATTTGGAGGAGTCGGATACGGACTGTTGGCGATCCGACTGGTGCCGGAGTGTGGTCGCACCGGGGCGATTGCCGCCACTATGATCGCGATCTGCAATCCCTATGTGGCTGAACGTCTTCTGCAGGGTCACTGGAGCCTCCTGGTGGGTTATGCGACACTCGGGTGGATCATCATGGTGGTCAACGATTTCGCGCCAGGGCGCGGAGTGTGCCAATGGCTGGCGTTAGGAGGTTTGCTGGCGGCGGCCGGGCTGACACCTACGGGTTCGGTGTTGGCTGGGGCAGTACTTGTGGTCACCGCGGTCGCCTGCGCTCCCTGGCGACGCGTCGAATATGGTGGTGCGCTGCTACTCTGGCTAGCTTCTACGGCGCCGTGGTTATTGGCGGCGGTGATCGGCGGCGCCAGCATCGGCGGCGGCGGGATGGCGGGCGTCAATGCCTTCGGGTTGCGGGCCGAGCCGTGGCTGGGTTCGCTGGGCACCGCGCTGGGTTTGGGTGGCATCTGGAATGCCGATGCGGTGCCGGCGAGCCGCACCTTCGGCTGGGCCGCGGTAGCCACGGGATGCTTTCTGGCCGTGGCAGGATTGGGCCTGGTGTCGATGTGGCACCGCGGCATGTTCTCTCGTCCGGCGGTGGCGTTGGGCCTGCTGGCCATGGTCACCGTATTCTTCGCGGCGGCGGGAGCCACCGGACCGGGCCGGATAACGTTGGGTGCGCTCATCGATGCGGTGCCCGGTGGTGGCCTGCTGCGCGATACGCAAAAATTCCTTGCCCTGGCAATGCCGTTCGTGGCGATCTGCGTGGGGTCGGCGGCCCGGGCCCTGCATGCGCGAGTACCGGCAGGCTTCGCGCTGGTCATCATCGGATTGCTGACGGTGGCACCACTGCCCGATATCGCCTGGGGTGTCGGCGGGCGACTATCGACGGTACATTATCCCGCCGACTGGAGCCGGGTAGCGGCACTGATACCGGCGGATTCGGGTTCGGTGGCGCTGTGGCCGCCGGGCACGGTGCGCCGCTACACCTTTACCCGCGGACCCTCGCTCGATCCGGCGGCACGGATGCTGCGCGCCCCGGTAATCGAGTCGGGGGAATTGACCGTCGACGGCACCGTCGTCGACCCGCCGGCGCCGCATGCACTCCGGGTACATGAGGCGTTGCGTGCCGGCGGCGATCCGATCACCCTCGCCCGCCTCGGCGTCGGCTGGGTGCTCATTGAAAATGATTCCTCGCCAACTCATTTCGATATTCCTATCCGGTTGGCCCAACGAGATCAGCCAATTTTCAGCGGTACCGATCTCACACTGTTCCGCATCCCGGGTGCCGCCCGTCTACCCGGCCCCACCACCGCCGCGCGCACCGCTATGTGGTTGGCGCATCTCGCCTGGGCGGGCCTTGCCGTTACGGGTCTGGGCGCGGGGATTATTCGAGGTTCGCGAAAACGCCGAGAAACCCATCGCAGGTAGCGCGCCACGAATAACGTTGTGCGCGAGCGGCTGCCGCACATCCTAGGCGGCGACGTTCGTCTGGATCGTCGATGAGCTTTCGGGTGGCGCTGGTCAACTCGTCGATGCCGTCGACGAGCAGCCCCGTCTCGCCGTCGACGATCGAGGCGCTGAGCCCGGTAGCACGCCGGTATCCGATCGTGGGTACCGCGTGTTGGGCCGCTTCAATAACCGCGAGCCCCCATCCCTCCTTGGCCGACGGCAACAGGGCGAGATCGGCGGCCGCGAGCAACGTGTGTTTGCGCTCCTCGCTCACGTAGCCGTGGAATGTCACCGCCCCATCGATACCGAGTTCGCTTGCGCGCGTGCGTAGTCGAGTTTCCCACCAGCCCGCGCCGATGACATCGAGGTGTACGTCCACCCCGGTCCGGATCAGGTCGGCGAGCACCGCCAGCGCATCCTCGACCTGTTTATGCGGCACCAGCCGGGAGAGCACGCATATTCGCACGCCCGCCGTAGTAGCAGTAGAGTCAGTTGCCGGTGAATCTGCCGGAATCGGATCAATGCCGTTGTGCACCACCGTGATCTGACCCTCATCGACCCCGAGTGCGACGAGTTCACGGGCCGACGGCTGCGACACCGTCACGTACCGGTTGCGCCGATGAATCCGCGGCGAGATACGCGATTCGATGAGCCAGCCGATCCCACCGAGCAGCCGACCGGCCACCGGCCACTGTTCGCGGTGGCAGTGGTGGACGAGGACGACGGTGGGCGCACCGGCGACCAGCGTCGCGAAGAACGGGATGCCATTCTGGGTGTCGACGACGGCAGCGGGAGTGATGTGCGCGAGCGGTCCACGCCCGAGACGTCCGGCGAGGATGAGGGCGAGCGCTCGCGGGTACACGCTAATGCGGCCGCCGGCACGCACGAATCGGATGCCGTCTCGCCACTCGACGGGCCGCGCACCCGGATAGGAGGATGTCAGGTAGGTGACCCGGCTGCCGCGGCGGGCGAGTTCAGCGCCGACGCGCTCAAGATATGTTTCGCTGCCGCCACCCTGGGGGTGGCCGGTATCACGCCAGCACAGCAGCAGCACCTCGTCGGGTTCAGTCATCGCCGATAAGAGTACCGACATCGGCGAGGTAGCATCTGCGACGTGCCGCGACCAACGAGGGCGATGGCCCGGCTGGCCACGTTCGGTCGGGCGGGACGCCTGCTGAATGCCTTCCGCTACGAGCAGCCCGATCCGGCGCGCTTTTACGGCGCGCTCGCCGCCGACACTGCGGCGATGGTGGCCGCCTTCGCGCCGCTCGACGGGGCGGCGATCTGCGATGTGGGGGGCGGTCCCGGCTACTTCGCCGAGGCGTTCGAGCGGGCGGGCGCCGAATATGTGTCCGTGGAACCCGACATGGCGGAAATGCATTCCGGTGGGCTCAACCACCGCGGCACGGTCCGTGCCTCCGGTCAACAACTACCCTTCGCCGACGGCTGTTTCGATATCTGTTTGTCGTCAAATGTGGTGGAACACACACCATCTCCGTGGTGCATGGCCGATGAGATGCTGCGGGTCACCCGGCCCGGCGGGATCGTGGTGATCAGCTACACGCTCTGGTGGGGCCCCTTCGGCGGGCATGAGATGGGGCTGACGCATTATCTTGGCGGGCACCGAGCGGCGCGCTGGTATACGCGTAAGCATGGGCGGCCGCCCAAGAATCTGTTCGGCACATCGTTGTTCGCGGTGACCGCAGCCGCAGGGCTACGCTGGGCCGCCACCACAGCCGACCGAGCCAGCCTCGTCGCCGCATTCCCGCGGTATCTCCCCCGATGGATGTGGTGGGTGCTGCGGGTGCCCTATCTGCGAGAGGTCGCCGCGACGAATCTGGTACTGGTGCTGCGACCTGACACGTGAGCGGAAATATTCCGCAGCTATGGTCGCGTCACATACCGGGACACGGCGGGTTCGGTCGATCCCATCACTGCGTCAATACCGCCACACACCGCAGCAACCCGCCACTACTCGTCGATGAGGACAACAAGTCCTCACCGCGCAAGATATTGCAGGTCACCGGACCGCGCACCACGATCGCGGTGAGTTCGGCGTTGTGGCCCCGCACGGTGACCGCCTGCGACCACGGCGTTCCCGCGGCCGCCACCAGCGTGAAATGGGTGCCGGTGCGGTAACGCAAACCGACGATGTCGCCGTTGCCGGTGATCTGGTAGACCACTGCTCCCCGAGCTACCGTCCGCGTCGGTGCGGGGATGGGCGGCTCGGCGGATGTCGTCGTCGGCGTGTGCGGCGCTGTGGTGGTAGCAGTGGCCGATGCCGGCGCGGGGATGGTACTCGCGGCGGACGCGTCTCCCTCCGCGCCCGGCGACCGGTGTAACAGGAGGTAACCGACGACGACGATCGCCACGATCGCGACCAGAGCGGTCACCGCCAGCACGGCGGTGCGGATGCCTCCGCCGCGACCTGCTGAGGGCTGCTCGTGCGGTGCGCCCGCCGCGGGCAGGAACGGTTCCTGGTACCGCTGCTGCGAATAGGCCTCCGTGGGTGCCGTTGGCGCACTCGCTGAAGCGGGTTCCTCAAACGCATCAAACGCTCGGGTGTGCGGATGCTGTTCGTGCCGGGGATCATGCGGTACGTCGGGCGGACGGGTCATGATGCCGATTGTGCCAAACGCCGTACGCGGGATCGGCCGGAACCGATCACACCTCGGCAATCGCCTCCAGGGGACGCGTACGAGCGGCGCGAACCGCCGGCCATAACGCTGCGAGCACGCCAACCACGGCGGAGGCGATCAGAGTCGTCACCATCAAAGTCCACGGCAGCACCGGTGCACCGAGACTCCACCGCGCCAGGGTCCGCACCAGCGCCCACCCGGACACCACACCGAGGATCGTTCCCAGCAGAGCACCGTAGATCGCGATCAGTACCGACTCCAGATAGATGCTGCGGCGCACTTGCCCGCGCAGCATGCCGACCGCCCGCAACATGCCGATCTCGCGTTTACGCTCCACCACCGACAGCGCCAACGTGTTGACGATACCCAGGATCGCAATGAGCAACGCGAGGCCGAGCATCGCGTAAAGCACGCCGAGCATTTGGTCGATCTGCCCGGAGACTCTGCTCTTGAACTGTCCCCGATCCTGCACCTGCACCGTCAGATAGGAACTAGTCGCCTTCTCCAGATCGGTGCGCAGCGTCGCGAGATTCGTTCCGGGCGCGGCCTTCACATACACCCCGTCACAGGCACGGGCCTGCGCCGGCATCATCGTCGTGTACACACTCGAACCAACCAGAAACGGGCCGAGTGCCTGATTGTCGGCGTAGATACCGGCCACCGGAACCTTAACGACGTCGCCGAGTACGGAGGTGAAAATCACTGTGTCGCCACGTTTCCATCCTCGATCGGCACTGATCTGCGCGCTCACGAACATTGCGTCGGCAGGCAATTGGTCGGATGCGCCGTCCTTCATCGTGATCGCCGTGACGCCACTCAACGAACCACCAAGGGCGCCATAGCCACCCACCGGAGATCCGTCATACTTGGCCTCTACCAGTGCCAGCGAAACCGCATCCCCCACCCCCGCTACCTTGCTGACCGCCTCGGCGGCCACATTTGGGATCGGGGCGTTGTTGGTACCTATGACGATGTAATCGGCCCTCACCCCGTTATCAACTGCGGCGTCGACGGTGCCCTTGAATGAGGTACCGAGGGTACCGATCACCACCACCAGGAATAATCCGAGCGTCAACGCGAATGCGGTCGCCGCGGTGCGGCGCGGATTCCGAATGGCGTTGGTGCGCGCCAGATGTCCGATGGCTCCGAAAGGTGCGCCGATCACCCTGCCCAACGCGCCGACGACCGGTCGCGACAGGAATGGTCCGGCCAGCACCGCCGCGACGATCGCGCCACCCGCACCGGCACCGACCACCACCGCGCGCAGCAATCCCACACCCAAAGCGCCCCAGCTGATGGCGGCGAGGGCGAGTACGGCACACACCGCACCCACGATGGTGCGGGTACGCAGCGAGGCCGACCCCTCGGCCAACCCGGCACGCATCGCTTCCACCGGGGAGACCCGCGACGCGCGCACAGCCGGCACCCAGGCACTCACCATGGTGACTACCACTCCGACGAACATCGCGGCCAGCACAGCCCACCCGTTCACCACCAGCGACCCAGCCGGAAGACCGGACGTCGCTGACGTAATCGTTTTGAGTGCTGCCGCCAGACCGATACCGACACCGAGTCCTATTATCCCGCCGATGATCCCGACGATCAGCGCCTCGAACAACACCGATCGCGATACCTGACGACGGCTGGCACCGACCGCACGAAGCAGTGCGAGCTCCCGATTCCGTTGCGCCACAATCATTGCGAAGGTGTTGTAGATGATGAAAGTACCCACAACGAGGCCTACCCCGGCAAATGCCAACAGGATTGCGGTGAAGATGGTGAGGTATTGATTAACCCGGTCCTTCTCCGCCTGACGCACCTGCGCACCGGTCCGCACCTGTAGCCCACCGTCGTTGTCAGGCGCGGCGTTCACGAGTCTCTGTACGCGGGCACGCAGTTGTTTTGCGGTCACTCCTGATACCGCCGACAAATCCACTTCCGCAACATGCGACCCGTCGGAGAAGAGAGCAGCGGCAGTGGCGCGGTCGAATCCGACATTCACAAAACCGCCGGTCTCACCCTTCAATTCGGTGAGCCCGACAACCGTCACATCCTGCGGTGCCGATTGCCCGCGACCGATCACCACCTTCGTCTTCGACCCGACCCGCAGCCCGCCCGACTCGGCGGCGGAGGAGTTGATCACGATCTCACCGGCACCCGACGGGGCGCGGCCCCCCGGCAGCAACCGCACCGTATCCGGCGCCAATGATTGCGCGGGCGATAGATACACCGAGCCAAGGCTGGGGGCACCACCGGTCGGCAATGCCCTACCCCGGGAATCGGCGACGGTAACCAAGCCGGAGTAATTCGTGACGATCTTGTCGATGCCCAATTCACTTTTCTGCGAAGTGATCTCGTCGACAATCGAATCGGGCACCCCGGGCGATTGCGCCTCCTTCGGCGACACCTGCACCGACACCCCGGGAGCGACGTTATCGAAGATCGCGGTAAACGCATGCGAGATGGTCGAGGTGAACACTATCGACCCCGCCACGAACGAGGTTCCCAATACAATCGAGAAGACGGTGAGGAACAACCGCACCTTGTGGACACGCAGGTTACGCAGCGAAACCCGCCGCATTACCGAATCACTCATCGATCAGCGCGCCTGCGCGGAATCGACGTCGGATACCCGCGTCTGCGCCGACGCATCGTCGCTCACCGAGTCATCAGCAGCCGGATCCCCGATAACCGGATCCCCGGTAACTGGATCATCGAGATGTTTCATCACTTCGAAGACGTCGTCGGCGGTGGGGCGGGCGAGTTCCCGCACAATACGTCCGTCGGCGAGAAATACGACGCGATCGGCATACGACGCGGCCCGGGGATCATGGGTGACGATCACCACAGTCTGCCCCAACTCGTCGGTGGCGGCCCGCAGGATCGAGAGCACCTCACCCGACGAACGCGAATCGAGATTGCCGGTCGGCTCGTCACCGAAAATGATCGCCGGCCGCCCGACGAGGGCACGCGCGCACGCCACCCGCTGCTGCTGCCCGCCGGAGAGCTCACTCGGCAGATGCGAGAGCCGGCCAGCGATGCCGAGGCGATTGACAACCGTATCGAACCATTCCTTGTCGACGGCGCGGCCCGCGATATCGATCGGCAGGGTGATGTTCTCCGCAGCAGTGAGCGTCGGCACAAGATTGAAGGATTGGAATACGAAGCCGATGCGGTCGCGCCGCAACAACGTCATCCCGTTATCCGACAATCCGGTCAGATCCGTATCACCGATGTACACGCGCCCGCTGCTAGCCACATCGAGACCGGCGAGGCAATGCATCAGCGTCGACTTACCCGATCCCGACGGGCCCATGATCGCAGTGAATTCCCCGGATCGGAAAGAAATAGTCACCCCACGCAGAGCGTGCACGGTCGTATCCCCGGTGCCGTAGACCTTGGTGAGGTTCTCCGCCCCGGCACTCGGATCGGAAAGATCCGGCTTCGCGGCCTGCTCTGCTGTCGTCATGACATCAACCGTGCCAAAAACCCGACGGGTTGGCCATCGCAAGACATCTATCGACACATGTGAGATCGGTCCGGCTCAGCGCGGCAATCGGATCTCGAAGGACTGCACCAGCGTCGGACCAGCGAAGACGTTGTTGGTGACGACGAACAACGCACGACTGCGATAGTCCAGCGTCGGGTCGTCGGGAGCCCAGTTACCCCACGCCAATCCGGCCATGTTGCCGGTCTTCATGAACGGGACGCGGGCCGTGGTAAAGAGCAATCGCTTACTCATCGCCCGCTCCGTACCGCCGAGTTTCACGCGTCCGCCCACCTGGTCGGCCCCGGCGATGGTGGTCCAGAACAGTTCAGTGGCGCGTCCCTTGCCGCGTTCGAGCACGAGGTAATCGGTGTTATTGAAGGCAAGCACATCGGCCGCCACCTGACCGGGGTCGGTCTTGTACACGTATTCCGCAGCAGTGCCACGACCCTTCGTGTTGGCACCTTTACCCAAGACGAGCAGACGGGCCGAGGTCGCAGGATCCTGTTTGAGACCCCCCGCGGTGAGCACGCTGATCTGCCCGCGCGGCCCTACCGCAACACCCGTCAACCCGCGCTGCCCGATGAGACCCGTCGTCTTACCCGGCTGCCAGGCCACCGGTAACGGCAGGTCCCGAATGTAGCTGCCACCCGAACCCTGAATACGAATGAACTGGTGGGCCCCACCGCTGACGACGACATAACCGCCGCCGACCTTGCGGATGCCTTCGAACTGCGCCGAACCAGGCGCGAGCAACGTATTTCCGGGTCCGAGGATCAGCCCGCCGCCACCAACAACCGGATTCGAGGAGAATCCGACAACGTCGGAAAGATAGTTAACCCGCCCGGTGAAAAAACGGGCCGGACCCGAGCGGCCGACATCAGCGGAGATGAGGGCGAACTTATTGGGGCCGATCCGATCGAAACCGGAGATCGCGCCGAAAGTCGGAACCGAATTAATCACCGCGGTGTCGGTGTACCGGGCACTGATGCCAGCCCCCGGGAACGGCGCAGCCGATAGGGAACCAGCGCTCAGCGTCGATGCCACCACAACGACTAACACCGACCAGACCGTTGCCCCCCACACACGAATCCTCATAGCCGCAAACCCTACCGCAGCACAAGTCGGTCTGGGAGCGGCCATCATGGCGCCATCACGGCCGCCGGATCAGCCCAGGCGTTGCTTGAGAGCGTCGAGCTCATCCTGCAGGCTGGTTGGCAATTTCTCACCGACGAAATCGAAAAGCTCTTCGATCAGCGGTAGTTCACGACGCCACTCATCGTCACTGAAGGCCAGCGCCTCCGCCAGATCGGCAGCGGGCACGTCCAACCCCGAAATGTCGATCTCCGCTGGCTTCGCGACGATACCGATCGGCGTCTGCACGCCTTCGTGTTCACCCTCGATACGCCCGATGATCCACTTGAGCACACGGCTGTTTTCGCCGAATCCGGGCCATAGGAAGCGACCATCACCACCGCGGCGGAACCAGTTGACGTAGAACACCTTCGGCAATTTCGACGCATCCGCGTTCTTGCCAAGGTTGATCCAGTGCTGGAAGTAGTCGGCGACGTGATAGCCGATGAAGGGCAGCATGGCCATCGGATCACGACGCACGGTGCCCACGGTGCCCTCGGCGGCAGCGGTCTGCTCGGAACCGACTGTTGCGCCCATGAAAACACCGTTCTGCCAATCACGCGCCTCGGTGACCAGTGGCACCGTCGTCTTGCGTCGGCCACCGAATAGAATCGCCGAGATCGGCACGCCGTTCGGATCGTCCCACTCCGGCGCCAGCGACGGGCACTGCGAAATGGGAGTGCAGTAGCGCGAATTCGGGTGTGCAGCCCGGTGACCGGCGGACGGGGTCCAACTCTGGCCAAGCCAGTCGGTGAGATGCGCAGGGGTATCGCCGCCGATACCCTCCCACCAGATGTCACCGTCGTCAGTCAGTGCGACGTTGGTGTACAACGTGTTTCCCGCTTCGATGGTGCGCATCGCATTCGGGTTCGAGCCCTCGCTGGTACCGGGTGCCACACCGAAGAAGCCGAACTCGGGGTTGATCGCGTACAGCCTGCCGTCCTCGCCGAAACGCATCCACGCGATGTCGTCGCCGACGGTTTCCGCCTTCCAGCCGGGGATTGTCGGCTGGATCATCGCAAGATTCGTCTTGCCGCAGGCACTTGGGAAGGCCGCGGCGACGAAGTACACCTTGTTCTGCGGGCTGGTCAGCTTGAGAATCAGCATGTGTTCGGCCAACCAGCCCTCATCGCGGGCGATCACCGACGCGATGCGAAGCGCGTAGCATTTCTTGCCTAGCAGCGCATTGCCGCCGTATCCCGAACCGTACGACCAGATCTCGCGATCTTCGGGAAAGTGGACGATGTACTTGTCTGGATTGCACGGCCACGCCACATCCGCCTGTCCCGGCTCCAACGGCGCCCCAACCGAATGCAGGCCCTTGACGAAAAAACCGTCGTCGCCGAGGAGTTCGAGCACCTCGGGACCAACGCGGGTCATTATCTTCATCGACAGGACTACATACTCCGAATCGGTGAGTTCCACACCGAGTTTCGGATCGTCCGAACCGAGCGGTCCCATGCAGAAGGGGATCACGAACATTGTGCGGCCACGCATGCTGCCCCGATAGAGCCCGGTCATCGTCGCTCGCATCTCGGCCGGATCAACCCAATTGTTAGTCGGCCCCGCATCCTCCTCCTTGGCTGAGCAAATGAAGGTGCGTGACTCGACTCGGGCAACGTCGGCGGGATCGGAGGAGGCCAGGAAAGAGTTGGGCTTGCGGTCCTCGTTGAGCTTCACCAAGGTGCCCGACTCCACCAGTTCGGCCGTCAGACGATCCCACTCCTCATCACTCCCGTCGGACCAGACGACGCGGTCAGGCTGGGTGAGTTCGGCGATTTCGGCCACCCACGCGAGCAGCCCTTGATGTTTGGTGGGGGCGGCGTCGGGATCTAGTCCCGGAATAGTGGCGGCCGTCATGACTTTCCTCCTCCAAGGTGCGACCCACACCGGTCGCTGGTGGAATTCCTGCCCACAGGATACTGCGACCGACCGAGCGTTTGGTCCCGGGGTGAGCAGATGCGGTACATGCCACAGTGATACCTGTCATCCCTGGTCGCCAGGTGCCAGTTGGCGTAGGAGGTACTGGGCGTAACAGGAACTGGGGTGTGACGTCACCGGCCGGATCAATCGAGACGACCGGATTCGGTGGCAACCCATGTCCCGCTGTCCGGATCGAGGGAACTCGAAGAGAAGGTTCCGTCAGCGGCGACGCGCGTAATCTTGTCGACCTGACCGTCGCGATCGCTATCGGTGTAGACCGTCAGACCGTCGGGTCCGCTGCGGGTCAGGGAATCCTTGATCCCGTCGGCGTCGGTATCCACATCAGCAGGCCCAAGATCCCACACCCGGCCATCGTCGTGAATCCACAAATTCTCGATTGCCGTGCCGTCGATAACGTCCAGGGCTGCAGGATCGAAAGCTACGGGCGTGAAAGTGACGTCGCCGGAAGTTAAGTCGTCGGAAGTAGCGGCATCAACACCAGATAGGTCCGCAAAAACAGCGGAGTCATCGAACAGCAGGGCATCCTCCGGCGTGTCACCGGGGTCGTCGCCCACAGAATCGAACGAGTCCATATCTCCATCCACCTATCTATCGATTGTCGTGCTGTCGCCGCCTCGTTGCGGCCAGAGCTGCGTGGCCCGACGAGCCACATCGCGGCGCAACCGCTCAAGCTGTTCGCGGCGTTCACGTGCTGCGCGCTCGGCGGCGTGCGCGCCCGCCGACGCGCTGCGCAACTGCCTGATCCGCTCGTCGATCGCCGACACCTGGGCCACCGTGAGCCTCCCGCGGCGCTCGTAATAACGGGTGATCTGACCGCCGATCTTCGACTCGGCCTCGCCGGCGCGTAAACCGAGCCGATGTTCGAGACGGCCACGCGCCTCCGACAACACCTCGGTGCCCCATCCACGCATCTCGGTGCGTACCGACGACGCGCGCCGCACTCGGATCACCCAGGTGGCTACGGCCAACCCGAAGAGCAGCGTCAACGGCATGCTGAACCACTGCAGAGTGGACACCGCGGCCATCGGCGCCACCACCAACCTGCCGACACCGAGACCCGTCGACGCACCGATCATCATCACCAGCGCATCCTCACCGATTCGGGCGCCAGTGGGCGGAGCCCGGCGCACACCGATCCGTTCCCCACTCGGCGCGGGTGCGCTGACGTCGACCCCATCGCCCAGATCCGCACCATCGGCGAGGTCCCGGCCGCCCAGACCCACCAGCGCGGCTGCGGCAACCTCTTCGAGCCGTTCGCCGGTCAGCACATCGATGCGTGCAGCCAATGCGCCGATCTCGGCGTCGAGCCACTGCGCATGCTCGGCTCTGCCCGCACGGGTCAATTCCGCCACCCGAGCCGCGACGGAGGTCGCCAGCGCCCGGATTCCGCTGTGAATGTCGGCGGCGGTCTGAGTCCTGGCCCGGGCCACCCCCACACGCACCGCAGTCATCCGATCGGCCCGTCCCCGGTCACGTCCGGCCAGCAGCATGCGCCTGCGCGCGTCAAGGGAATGCACCTCGGCCGCCATCACGTCCACGTCCGTGCTAGCAGCCTGATCCAGGGCGTGTTCGAGAGCGCTGCCCGACGCCGCGATCCGTGCCCGCGTGACACGCGTCTGCAGGGGTGCGGTCCTCGCTTCCGCCAGCCAATCCAGCAGATCGCCGACACCCGACTCATCGATCGCCCCGCCGATGGCCGCGGCGGTCGCGACCGCGAACACCGGGACCTGCTCGTACGGGTCGAGCAGTGCGCGCTGGGCACGAAGGATGCGCGGCCACTCCCAGAACGCGTCGATGCGCGTGCAGACCAGCGCCACTGTGCCGAAGCGGGCCCGCAATGTGCCGAGCAGTCTCACCTCGTCGTCGTCGGCCGACGACCACGGCGCGACGACAAGCAAGCCCAC
>JASGFW010000102.1:0-14599 GCA_047605305.1 Gordonia sp. (in: high G+C Gram-positive bacteria) | reverse complement strand
GGATATGGAGGCTGGGGATACGGGGGCTGGGGATACGGGGCGTGCGCCTGCGGTGCGGTAAACGACGACGTCTGAGCGGGCTGCGACGCCTGAGCGGGATGGGGCGTCTCGGTCGGCTGACGCGTCTCGGTCGGCTGCGGCGTCTGAGGTATATGGGGGAATGGGTCGGTCACCGGTGGCTGAGGCGTTATCGCCGCAAGACCCGCCGCGATACGTGCCTGTGCCGCCTTACGTGCCTGGGCGTCGGCTCGGGTGGCGGCGGTGGCCGCGCGATAGCGATCGGCGTCCTCGGCGGTCGGCACGTAACCCAATGGGTGAATGGAGTATCCGGTAACGGGAAGCAACGCCGGGTCGAGATCGGTGGGCGCCAATGGCAGCGTGAATCGGAAGCCGAGCCATTCGCGGTTGGCCTGTTCGGCGAGTTGCTGGGGGTGAAAGGGTAGTGCGAGCGGGTCGGGGGCCACTCCTGGTGCGTACCGCAGCGGATGTTCGCCGGCCCAAAACGGCCGCTCGAAGGGATAGGGCACGCCCTGATCTTCGAGGATATCCACCGGGTCGGCGGCAAAGGATCGCCGTAACACGCCGCCCTCCCACCGGGCGAACACCCCCGCAGACGTCCAGGGATCGGTGTAAAGCAGTGTCGCCGTGGCAGTTTCGGGAATGAATGCGCTCTCGCGGATCGATTCGATGGTCCGAGTTAACGTCGACGGCCGCACCGAGGCGAACAGTGGGCTGGAGAGTACGGTCAGCCCGCCGTAGTGCCCGACGTAAATGTACTGATCGCCTGCGTTCATTGCCGCGTCCAGGCTGGTGTCGATGGCGGGCACCAGCACGCGGTCACCGTAGATGGCCGAGGCGATTCGCTGACTTACGAAAACATCATTGACCACGCCGGCGCGTAGGGTGCCGACGGCGTCGTCGGTATCAATGAACCAGAGGGTGACCGCGTGTGCCGACATCGATACGTCCGCTCAGCTATTCCCGTTGCTGCGGACACCAAGTAACACGTCCTCCCAGGCGGGCACCGCAGGCTTGCGGGATTTGCGGCGTTGATTCGCAGGGTCGGGCGCCGGTGCCTTGCCTCCAGCGGCCGGTGTCCCAGCGGCCGGTGTCCCAGTAGTCGGTGTCCCGACACCTGGCGTCCCGACACCTGGCGTCCCTGCGGGGGAGTTGCCCCCGGCGGTTGCCTCGGCGTCGGTAGCGGCTACCACGGCCCGGCCCGAAGTTGATTCCGATTGTCCGGCATCACCGAAATCGAGTGTGTACGAGTCACTCTCGGTGTGATCAAGATGGCGTGAACGCTGCGATCCGATGAGTGAATTCGCGTCAACGGTGACGTCGTCGCGCCCGGCGTAATGGCCGTCGGGGCCCGGTGCGATCGCGGGTGTGCCGACGGGGATCAGCCGTCGTCGCGGTTGGATCGTTTCCGGATGGGTGAGTTCCTCGGCGAGATCGTCGAGCGGATCGGCGGTACCACCGTGCGAACCGGGATGAAAACGCCAGTGGGCGTGATGGTCGGTGTGTCCCACCTGCCAGTTCACCTGGACCACCCAGAAGCCGTCCTCGCCCTTCCAGGCATCCCACTCGGCGTCGGTCGGATTGTGGCCGTAGGCCGCCAGCCCCTGCGCCACCACGTCACCCAGGGTTGATACCGTCGGCCCATCGTGCCGCAGGGGATGGGCCAGCGCGGCCAATTCGGTGGCCCTGGTGCGTTCGAGCAGCACCGGATGGGCGAAACGCTCGATCCGCTCCACCGGCACCTTGGCGATCGCCGCCACTTCGGCAACGCTCGCCCCGGCACGGATACGGGCCTGGATTTCCCGGGGACGTAGCGAGGAGTCCATGGCGATCTCGATTTGTCCGAGGCGGGAAAGGTCGCCCCGGGCAGCCGCACGCAGCCGTTCGTCGGCGTCGAGCCGGAAGCGTTCACCGGACTCGGCGTCCTGGCAGATGACGTGTGATCCGTCGGCATCTATGCCGATGACGCGAAGTTCACGCATCTGCTCTTCCTCCGGTGACTCTCGAGTGCGGGCATTGCGCCCAGGCTAGCCCACCGACGCGGCGCCGGGCGGTGAGACACGCCCTAAATCCGCAGGTGGGCAAATATCGGTCCACACCTCACAGCTTCCCGACGATGAAGTCGATGCTCGCAGTCAGCTTGCTGATGTCGTCCGGATCGATCGCGGGGAACAATCCGATCCGCAGCTGGTTGCGGCCCAGCTTGCGGTAGGGCTCGGTATCCACCACGCCGTTGGCGCGTAGCACCTTGGCCACCGCGGCCGCGTCGATCTCATCGGCGAAGTCGATGGTGCCGACCACCTGGCTGCGCAGCGCCGGATCGGCGACGAAGGGCGTCGCGAATTCGCTGGCCTGGGCCCAGGAGTACAGCCGCGAACTCGAATCGGCGGTTCGCGCCACGCACCAATCCAATCCACCGTTGCCCAGCATCCACTGAATCTGGTTGTCCAGCAGCAGCAGCGTCGCCAGTGCGGGGGTGTTGTAGGTCTGGTCTTTTGCGCTGTTGTCGACGGCGGTGGGCAGCGAGAGGAACTCCGGGCACCAGCGGTCGGTGCGCGAGATCTGCTCGATCCGTTCCAGGGCAGCCGGGCTCAGCAGGGCGATCCAGAGTCCGCCGTCGGCGGCGAAGCTTTTCTGCGGCGCGAAATAATAGACGTCGGCGTCGGCGATGTTCACCGGGAGGCCGCCCGCGCCCGAGGTGGCGTCGATGGCGACGAGTGCGTCGCCGGCCGCAGCCGGGCGGCGTACCGGCACCGCGACACCGGTTGATGTCTCGTTATGTGCCCAGCCGACGAGGTCAACGCCGGCGAAGTCGTCGGTGGTCAACGCGGCCGGGTCGGGTGCGGTGCCCGGGTCGGTGGAGATCACCACCGGCTCGTCGAGGAACGGGGCCTTGCGGGCAACGGTCGCGAACTTCGCTGAGAACTCGCCGTAGGTCAGATGCAGCGAACGCTGCTTGATCAGGCCGAATGCGGCCGCATCCCAGAAAGCGGTCGTTCCGCCATTGGAAAGCACCACCTCATATCCGTCGGGCAGGGAGAACAATTCGGCCAGGCCCGCGCGCACCGAGCCGACAACATTCTTGACCGGAGCCTGACGGTGGCTGGTCCCGAATACCGATGCGCCGGTGTCAACCAGCGCCTGCAACTGTTCAGGGCGCACCTTCGACGGTCCGCACCCGAATCGGCCGTCGGCGGGGAGTAGATCGGCGGGAATGGTGATGGATGCGGTGGCGGCGTCGCTCATGGCGACAATTCTAGAGTCGGGCGACCATCGGCCGGGTGCCGCCCCCGGCGGCGGGGTCTCTGCGCAATCGCGCACCGGCCCCGCTACAGGCCGGGCTTGACGACCTCACCCCAGCCGGGCACGTCCTCGGGGCGACGCGGGGCGGGGCCGGTGTAGAGCGCGGCCGGGCGCACAAGCTTGCCAAGGCGTTTCTGTTCGAGGATATGTGCACACCAACCGGCGGTGCGGCCGCAGGTGAACATCGCCGGCATCATATGCGGCGGCACCTCGGCGTAGTCGAGGATCACCGCCGCCCAGAATTCGACGTTCGTCTCGATCGCCCGGTCGGGCCGGCGCTCGCGCAACTCGGTGAGCGCGGCCTGTTCGAGCGCTGCGGCCACCTCATACCGGGGGACCCCCAATTCGTGTGCGGTGCGGCGCAATACCCGCGCCCGCGGATCCTCGGCCCGGTACACCCGATGCCCGAATCCCATGAGTTTTTCTTTGCGGTCGAGGATTCCCCTGACCAGGCCGCGCGCATCGCCGGTCCGCTCGACCTCGGTGATCATCGGCAGTACCCGGGCGGGTGCGCCGCCGTGCAGCGGCCCAGACATCGCCCCGATCGCCCCCGACAATGCCGCCGCGACATCGGCGCCGGTGGAGGCGATCACCCGGGCGGTGAAGGTCGACGCATTGAGTCCGTGTTCGGCGGCGCTTACCCAGTAGGCGTCGATGGCCGCGATGTGTTTGGGGTCCGGGTCGCCTTTCCATCGGGTCATGAACCGTGCGGTGACGGTCTCACATTGATCGATGATCCGTTGGGACACCGCGGGCTGGTGGATACCGCGCGCCGATTGGGCCACATAGGAGAGCGCCATCACCGAGGCCCGGGCCAGATTGGCCCGGGCGGTATCGTCGTCGATGTCGAGAAGTGGTGCGTATCCCCAGATCGGTGCCAGCATCGCCAACGCCGCTTGCACGTCGACCCGGACATCGCCGGTATGGATGGGTAGCGGGAAGGGTTCGGCGGGTGGCAGTCCGTCGCCGAACCGGCCGTCGACGAGGAGCGCCCACACATCGGCGAATGTGACGCCGTTTTCTACCAGGTCTTCGATATCGACACCGCGATAGCGCAGGTTGCCGCCGTTCTTATCCGGCTCGGCGATCTCGGTGGTGAAGGCCACCACGCCCTCAAGTCCGGGGATGAAATCGCTGGGAACGGTATTCGCCATCGCACAATCACCTAATCTCCACACAGTGCTATTCCCGCTCAGTGCTATTTCCACACTGCCATCTCCGCACAACGCTGTGGCGGGGCGGTTCACGGCGCCGGGCTGGGCGCTTGATCAGCACTCTAGGACACGCGCCGAATAGTGACATTTCCAGGCGGTGCTAGCGCCGGCGGCGGAGTACCGTCACGGATGTGCATTTGGATCCGATTGATCTGCCCAATATGCGTGTCGGTTATGGCGGCGGTATTCCGCCCAATGTGGGTGAGGGTGATCGCGCGGCGGGTGCCGACGGTATCCGGGAAAATCTCGACCCGAGTTGGCTGCGCGGTGATCCGCCCTGGCTCGACCTGTTCACAGTATGGCTGCGGGAAGCGATCGATGCGCGCATTGCCGAACCCAATGCCATGGTGCTTGCTACCGTCGGCGCCGACGGCCTACCCGCGACGCGCACCGTGCTTTGCAAGGGTGCCGATGCGGCGGGCATCGTGTTCTTCACCGGCTACGAATCCGACAAGGGGCGTGATCTAGCCGCTAATCCTTTTGCCGCGGTCACATTTGCGTGGATCGCATTGGAGCGGCAGGTGCATTTCCGTGGTCCGGTTATCGCGGTCACCACCGAGGCGACCGAACAGTACTGGAATCGGCGGCCGCGCGGTTCGCAGTTATCCGCCTACGCCTCGGAGCAATCACGTGAGATCGGCAGCCGCGCCGATCTGGAGGCCAAGGCGGCGGCGGTTGCCGAGCAATTCGGCGGGATCGAATCGCAAGAACCGGTTCCGGTGCCACCGGCATGGGGTGGCTACCGCATTGAACCGGTCGTCGTTGAGTTCTGGCAGGGGCGGGCAAACCGGCTGCATAACCGGGTACGTCTGGAACTGGTCGACGGCCACTGGCATAAGCGGAGGCTTCAGCCCTGACGCCGTCGGGGGGCGCATTCCTGACGCCGCCGAGTTGTATACCGTCGGGCGCTGCCGGGCGGGTCATCGTGTTTACACTTCACACAATGTCTCCACTCCTGGCCGATACCGCCCCGCTGCGCAACGTGTATTTCCGACGGATGTGGGTGGCCAACATCATCACCGTGATCGGCGCGCAGCTCACCGTTGTGGCGGTGCCGGCGCAGATCTATGCGATCACCGGCAGTTCGGCATATGTCGGTCTCACCGGTGTTTTCGGACTGGTGCCGCTGGTGGTGTTCGGGCTGTGGGGTGGTGCGCTCGCGGATGTGATGGACCGGCGAATTCTGTTGGTGATCACCACCGTCGGACTCATCGTGTGCAGTGCGCTGTTTTGGGTCCAATCGGCAAGTGGTGTCCGTAATGTATGGATTATCTTGGCGCTCTTCGCCATTTCGCAGGCGTTCTTCGCCGTCAACCAGCCGACGCGGTCGGCGGTGCTGCCGCGGCTGCTACCGGATCACGAACTACCCGCCGCGCTGTCGCTGAATATGACGGTGGTGCAGGCCGGTGCCATCGCCGGTCCGCTGATCGGTGGCGCGTTGATTCCCGTGCTCGGCTATTCCCTGCTTTACCTGTGCGACACGTTCTTTCTGGTACCCACGCTGATCGCGGTCATCATGTTGCCGTCGTTACGTCCGGAGAACGTCGGACCCGTCAAGGTGCCGGGGCTGGCGTCGGTGATCGACGGCCTGCGCTACCTGGGCGGTCACAAGATTTTATTGGCGTCGTTCCTGGTCGATCTCATCGCGATGATCTTCGGCATGCCACGTGCCCTGTTTCCGCAGATGGCACACGAGAGCTTCGGCGGCCCGATCGATGGCGGTGTCGCCTTCGCGCTGCTGTTCACCGCGATTTCGGCGGGTGCGGTGCTCGGTGGTGTGTTCTCCGGTTGGGTGAGCCGCGTGCAGCGGCAGGGGCTGGCGGTGATCGTCTGCATCGTCATCTGGGGGGTGGCGATCATCGGCACCGGTATCGCCGTCGGTTGCGCCGGCGGACGTGCGTTGCCGATGTTGCCGGTTGCGCTGGTGGCATTGATGATTGGCGGCGCCGCCGACATGGTGTCCTCGGCGTTCCGGCAGTCGATCCTGCTCGCCGCCGCCAACGACGATGTGCGCGGCCGGTTGCAGGGCGTGTTCACGGTGGTGGTTGCCGGTGGTCCCCGGATCGCCGATGTCGTTCACGGTGCGGCGGCTGCGTCGGTGGGGGTGGCCGTGACCACGACGGTCGGCGGCATCGGTGTGGTCATCGGTGTGATCGTCGCCGCGCTGGCGATTCCCGCTTTCGTCCGGTATCGGGTCGCGCGGTGACCGACATCACTGCGTATGCGGCGGGTGGCACGGCGGCCGATTAAGCGGGAAGCCGCCCAGGTGCGTCAGGCGATGACACGCGGTGTGAGTCAGCGGTAGGTGGATGTCAGATCGGCCGGAAGCGGACTCGCTGCCCGGTGACGAGTTGGGCGGCGCGCGCCATCGACCGCGCGGTCAGCACCGCGCATACCGGATAACCGCCGGTGACGGGGTGATCGGCGAGGAAGATGATCGGCTCCCCGGCGGGCGGCACCTGCACGGAGCCGTGCGCCACCGGTTCCGAACGCAATTGGGCGATGTCGTCACGATGGCGCAATACCGCGAGCCCCGACTCCGGGGGTCGGGCCAGCCGCACCCCGATCCTATTGCTCGCCGGTGTCACCTCCCAGTGGCCGGTGTATAGGTCGCCGGGGATACGCAGGTGATCGCGGCGGGGGCCGGGGCCGGCATCGAGTTCCACGACGTCGGGACGCCGGTTATCGCGCGGGGCGGTGGTCACCGGCGGCCAGCCGGGTCCGGCGGCGCCAACCGGCAACACATCGCCGGCGCGCAGCGCGGCGGGGCCGAGGCCGGAGAGGGTGTCGGTTGATCGCGAGCCGAGCACCGCAGTGACGGCGAATCCGCCGCGTACCGCCAGATAATTGCGACATCCCCAATCTGGTGTCCCGACAACGAGTTCGGCGCCGTCCGAGACTATCGTCGTGGCGTACTGGCCCACCGGAGTACCGTCGATGGTGACGGTGGTGTGGGCGCCGGTCACCGCGACGATCGCGGCCGATTCTGCGCGTAATCGCAATCCGCCCAGCGTCATCTCAATGGTCGCGGCCGATTCATCATTGCCGACAAGGCGATTGGCCAGCATCATCGAATCACGGTCGGCACCACCGGATCTGGGTACGCCGAGATGTTGATATCCGGACCGCCCGAGATCCTGGATCGTGGCGAGCGGTCCCGGAGTGAGCACGGTGAAGCTCATCGGCCCACCTCACGGAACCGCACGATCGATCCCGGCGCGAGCACGGCGGGTGGGGTTGCCTCGGTATTCCACAATCGAATATCGGTCTGGCCCAACAGATGCCATCCACCCGGACCCTCGCGTGGATATATTGCGCTGTAGCCGGCGGCGATGGCGACGGCTCCCGCGGGCACCCGGGTGCGCGCCGTGGTGCGCCGCGGCACCGCCAGCAGCGGGTTGGGGCGCTCGCCGATCGGCACCAGATAGCCGAATCCCGGTGCGAAACCCATGAACTGGACCACCCACACCGTGTCCCGGTGAGCGCCGATCACCTCATCGACACTGATTCCCGTCAGCGCGGCTACCTCGGCGAGATCGTCCCCGACATAGCGAACGGGGATGTCGATGTGCGTGCGCTGCGGCCGGGGGGTGCCGGTTCCTTCTGTGCCGGATCCTTCTGTGCTGGTTCCTTCTGGGCGTGCTTCCCCCGGGTGTGATTCCCCCGGGCTTGATTCATCGTTGCGCAGTGCGCGGTGGATACCGAGAATGTCGATGCCGCAACCGTCGGAGCCCTGCACCAGCAGGGTCTGGGCGCCCGGCACTACCTCGTCGATACCGCGCAGCAGTCCCGCCGCGATGCCGGCGCGCACCGACGCGTGCGCGCGGGCGAGGGCGGCGGTGGGATCGGGTGCATCGGTGAAGTCGAGCAGCACCGCGTCGGGTCCGGCGGGCAACTCGCGCATGACACCCGAATGTACCGTCGGTGTTATCGGCGTGATGGCAGACTGGACGGGTGAGTCGCGTCGGAGTGTCGCAATGAGCGAACTGGTGGTCTGTGGAGAAGCGCTCGTCGACGTTGTCGCGGCGGTGCCGCCATCGCCGGGCGGCGGGCCGCTGCCGTCGTTGCAGCCGGCCCTTGGCGGCGGTCCGTTCAATGTGGCGGTGACACTCGGCCGGCTCGGTAGCACCGTGTCGTTGTACTCGGCGGTATCCACCGACGCCTATGGCGACGAGATTGTGGCGGCGTTGCACCGCAACGGTGTGGATACCCGCCTGGTGCAGCGTCGGGATGAACCGACCTCGCTCGCGTTGGCGACGATCGGCCCCGATGGTGCCGCGCGCTACTCGTTCTACGTCGAAGGCACCGCCGATCGGCTCGTATCCGAGATCGACGATGTCAGTCCGGCGGTCGCCGCAGTGTGTTTCGGGACGTTATCGATGGTGCTTGAGCCCGGCGCGCAGGTGTATGAGCGGCTGCTGCGCCGTTGCGGTGCTGCGGGGCGAGTGGTGGCGCTCGACCCCAACATCCGTCCCGCGGTCATCGACGATCCGGACGGGTATCGACGTCGTTTCCAGGAATGGATACCGCTGGTCGACGTGCTCAAGCTCTCCGACGATGACATCGATTGGCTCGGTGCGGGTGCGGAGGGATCGGCGGTCGCCGATTGGCTCGACGCGGGCGTCGGTGCGGTGGTGAGCACCCACGGTGCCGGCGGAATCACCGTGGTGACGCGTGAATTCGTGGTGAGCGCACAGGCCGAGCCCGCGCAGGTGATCGACACCATCGGTGCCGGCGACTCCGTGATGGGCGCGTTGCTGCATTACCTGGATCAATCCGGCGATCTATCGTCGGCGGCGGTGCGCGCGCGTGACGCCGATTACTGGCTTGGCGCGGCGCAATTCGCCGCGAGAGTGGCCGCGATCACTGTTTCCCGGCCCGGTGCGGATCCGCCGTGGGCCGCAGAACTTGACCGCGGCGGTGTGTATTCCGGCTGAGCGGTACCCGCGTACCAGGTGAAAACGCAGGTCAGTTGCGTCGTCGCCGGTAGAGCGGGTAACGGTTGGCGACCTGTGTGGGCGATCGGGCACGGATACAGCTAGGTTTATGGCAAAGCGTGTGTGCAGCTCCCGACATGCAGTCTGGCACCTGAGCAAAGGGGTTACCGAGTGTCCGCTGAAACAGTCCCAGCCGGTCAGTCATCCGAAACGTCCGTGGCGTCCTTCTCCTATCCGGGTGGTCAGGTCGAACTCCCGATCCTCAAATCCACCGATGGCAGCGATTCGGTCGGCCTGGGTAAGTTTCTCGCCGAGACGGGCCTGACTACTTTTGACGGCGGATTCGTCAACACCGCGTCGACGAAGTCGGCCATCACCTATATCGATGGCGATGCGGGCATCCTGCGTTATCGCGGAATCCCCATCGATCAGCTCGCGGAGCGCTCCACCTTCATCGAGGTCAGCTACCTGCTGATCTACGGCGAACTGCCCACCACCGCTCAGCTTGAGGAATTCACCGGCAAGATTCAGCGGCATACCCTGCTGCATGAGGATCTCAAGCGGTTCTTCGACGGTTTCCCGCGTAATGCGCATCCCATGCCGGTGTTGTCGAGTGCGGTGAATGCGCTCAGCGCCTACTACCAGGATTCACTCGATCCGAAGGATCCCGGGCAAATCGAATTATCTACCATCCGATTGCTCGCCAAATTACCGACCATCGCGGCCTACGCGTACAAGAAGTCGGCGGGCCAGCCGTTCCTGTACCCGGATAACTCGCTGAGTCTGGTGGAGAACTTTTTGCGGATGACCTTCGGTTTCCCGGCGGAGCCCTATGAGGTCAACCCGGAGATCACCAAGGCGCTCGACATGTTGTTCATCCTGCACGCCGATCACGAGCAGAACTGTTCGACGTCCACGGTGCGCCTGGTCGGGTCGTCGCAGGCCAACCTGTTCACATCGATCTCCGCCGGTATCAACGCCCTGTGGGGACCGCTGCACGGCGGCGCGAACCAGGCGGTGCTGGAGATGCTTGAGGACATCAAGGCGTCCGGCGGCGATACCAAGGCGTTCATGACCAAGGTCAAAAACAAAGAGGCCGGCGTGAAGCTGATGGGCTTCGGTCACCGCGTCTACAAGAATTACGATCCGCGGGCGGCGATCGTGAAAAAGACCGCAGATCAGATTCTTTCCTCGCTCGGTGTGCAGGACGATCTGCTCGACATCGCCAAGGGCCTGGAAGAGGTCGCGCTTTCCGACGACTACTTCATCTCCCGTCGGCTCTATCCGAATGTCGATTTCTATACCGGGGTTATCTACCGGGCAATGGGTTTCCCGACGCGAATGTTCACCGTGCTGTTCGCACTGGGGCGGCTGCCCGGCTGGATCGCTCACTGGCGTGAGTTGAACTCCGATCCGACCACCAAGATCGGCCGCCCGCGTCAGCTCTACACCGGCTACACCGAACGTGACTATGTGACCATAGGGGAACGCTGATCTTCCCCGCTGCGCCGGGAGGGCCACTGTCGGCGCCCGACGTCAACAATCGACTCAGACGCCAACAATCGACTCAAAGGAGAGTCCCGTGACGAGCACTCAGAAGCCTGAGGTTGAATTTCCCGAGGGCCCGGCTCCTGCCGAACTGCAGATCACCGACATCGTGGTGGGTGACGGTGCGCAGGCGGCCGCCGGTGGCATTGTCGACGTCCACTATGTTGGGGTGGATTTCGAGTCCGGGGAGGAATTCGATTCGTCGTGGGACCGCGGTCAATCGGCACACTTCCCGCTCGATCGGCTCATTCCGGGCTGGCAGCAGGGGATTCCCGGCATGAAGGTCGGTGGACGTCGTCGGCTTACCGTGCCGCCGGCCCTGGCCTATGGACCAGAGGGGGCCGGCCATCGTTTGTCGGGGCGCACCCTCGTCTTCGTTATCGACCTGTTGGGTGTGGGCTAGATCGTTTGCACCGCGTCTCCCGTGTGCCACTGGTGCCCACACTGGGTAGGCTGCGCGCATGGTTGTATCCACTACCGAGGGTTCGGTAACCACCATCTCGCTCGACCGGCCGGATAAGCGCAACGCGCTCGACGAGGATGTGCTTTCCGCACTCGGCGGGGCGTTCGCGCAGGCGGCCGAAGCCGGCGCCCGGGCCATCGTGGTGACCGGGCGGGGCACGGTCTTTTGTGCCGGCGCCGACCTGTCGGGTCCCGTCTACGAACCCACCTTCCTGGATAAGCTCAGCGACACGCTCAAGCGGATCGAGACCACTCCGGTGCCGGTAATCGCGGCACTCAACGGTCCGGCGCTCGGGGCGGGCCTGCAACTGGCGATGGCCGCGGATCTGCGGGTCATGGCGGCCGAGGCGGTCGTGGGAATTCCGGCCGCGCGGCTCGGTGTGGCCGTCGACGAATGGACCATTCGCCGTCTCGTGTCACTGGTCGGCGGGGGACACGCCCGCGGGATCCTGCTCGGCTGCGATCTGTTGTCGGCCCAGACCGCCCATGTGATCGGCTTCGCGAACCGGATCGGCGAACTCTCCGATGCCCAGCAGTGGGCGGCGACGATCGCCGGTCTCGCCCCGCTGAGCCTGCAGCACTCCAAGCTCGTCCTCAACGGTGACGGTGCGCGCGACGAACCGCCGGCCGACCGGTATGCGGCGATGAGGCGTGCTTGGCAGAGTGAGGATCTCGTCGAGGGTCGGGCCGCGCGGACGGAGAAGCGCACGCCGCAGTTCACGGGACGCTAGGTCGTCGCTTAGGCAGGTCGGCCGGCGCGACTTACCGGTGGATGGGCCCGCGGCCGGCGGATAACGGGAGTCCCGACGCGCCGTGACGTTCGGCGATCAGCTGCGCGGCGATTGAGATCGCGGTTTCGGCGGGTGTATGCCCGCCGAGGTCGAGCCCCAGCGGTGAATGTAGCCGGGCTATCGACGCCATAGGTACTCCGGCCTCGCGTAGCCGTGCGGCACGGTCGCCGACGGTGTGGCGCGACCCGAGCGCACCGACGAATCCGATCGCCCTACCTGCGTCGAGGGCCACCGCAAGCGCGGGCACATCGAACTTGGCATCATGGGTCATTACGCATACGGCCGTGTTGTGATCGGTGGCGCCCCTTTCGATTTCGGTGCGCAGGTATCGGTGCGGCCAGTCGACGATCACCTCGTCGGCCACGGGAAACCGGGTCGGCGTGGCGAACACCGCGCGGGCATCGACCACGGTGACCCGGTATCCGAGCTGGTTGCCGGTTACGCTCAGGGCACGCACGAAGTCGTTGGCTCCCACCAGGATCAGCCGTGGTGCCCGAGCGAAGGTGTGTACGAAGGTGCGTGGTCGGGATTCGGCGGATCGATGCCCAGCACGATTTTCGCCAGCCGGGTTCTCGTAATCGAGCCGATGCCACGGCTGTGGTGTGTCGGCCGTGGCCAGATGCCAGTCGGGGCATGTGCTGAGGGTGGTGGCCAGGGCCACCGGCCGCCCCGCCGCGATCTCGGCCGCCAGCATCCGCAGCAGGGGTGCTCGTCCGGGATCAACCCGTTCGACGAAGACCTCGATCTGGCCGCCGCAGGTCAGACCGATCTCGAAGCCCTCCGGATCGGATACCCCGAACCGTTCGGTCGTCGCCGCGCCGTCCGCGATCACCTCGGCGCAGGTATGCACGAGAGCAGACTCGACGCAGCCGCCCGATACCGAACCAATCACTTCGCCGTCGGCGGTCACCAGCATCGTCGCGCCGACGGCCCGTGGAGTGGGGCCGTCGGTGCGCACTACCCGGGCCATGGCCACCGGGCCATGAGTGAGCCGGTCGAGAAGAACGGGTAATACCTCGTGCACCCACTTGAGTGTAGGAACGGTGTTCGCAATCCGCCCGGCGATGGGCCCTGGCCTGCGCCGGGGATTCGGGGAGGGGGATTAGGGTAGCCCTGTGACGCCGAGCACGGGGACTACCAATACAGCCGGGGGTGAATCGCTCATCGGCCGGATCGTCGGGGCCGGTGTGCGGGCCGCTGACGCCGCCGCTACCGCGCTCGCCGCCGCCGGGGTGCCGGCGGCACGGGCGGTCGGTGCCGAGCGGAAGGCTATCGCCGCACATGTGGCCGGCTCGCCGAATCTGGTGGGTGCGGTGTTCGCCAACCCGGAGCCGCCCATGCCGGGTGCGGATATGGGGTTGGGTGTGCTCGTCGATATGGTGCGGCGCCCCGGGCGACCGGCCCGCCCGATACCGGTTCTAGCGCCTCGATTCGCCCCGGATGCGTCCGCGTTGACGGCTACCTGGCTCGGCCACGCGTCGGTGCTCGTCGAACTCGACGGGCTGCGGATCCTGACCGATCCGGTACTGAGCCGGCGATGTTCGCCGAGTGGGTTGATCGGACCGTCGCGGATGCATCCGTCGCCGGTCACCGTCGCCGACCTGCCGGCCATCGATATCGTGCTGATCAGCCACGACCACTATGACCACCTCGACATGGAGACGGTGACGGCGTTGGCCGTCGCATCGCCGGATGCGATCTTCGTGACGCCGGTCGGGGTGGATGCCCACCTGATCGCGTGGGGTATCACCGCGGACCGTATCCGGTCGGCAGATTGGTGGGAGACGCTGGAGATCGAGGTCGTCACCGCGTCGACCCCGACCCGGCTGCGGTTCACCTGTGGCCCCGCCCGGCACTTCTCTGGTCGGGGGCCCTATCGCAACCTCACCCAGTGGGCCAGTTGGGCTGTGGTGGGGCCCGGGCATAGATTCTTCTTCTCCGGTGACACCGGCTACACCGAACGATTCGACGAACTGGGTACCCGGCTGGGGCCATTCGATCTGACGCTGGTGGCGGTGGGCGCCTACGACCCGGCCTGGCCCGACGTGCATGTGACGCCGGAGGAGGCCGTCGCGATCCACCGGATGGTCTCGGGTGCGGGCGGGCGTGACTCGTTGTTCATACCGATCCACTGGGGCACGTTCAATCTTGCCCGCCACGGCTGGGGCGAGCCGATCGTCCGACTACTCCCGCATGCGGCCCGCAATGGCACGACGGTGGCCGTGCCTACGCCCGGCGGGACGGTCGACGTGGCCTCCCGCACGGGTTCGGGGCTGGCCGATCCCCGCTGGTGGGAGGCATCAGCGTGAGCGGCCCGGGTCTGGGT
>JASGFW010000101.1:0-14750 GCA_047605305.1 Gordonia sp. (in: high G+C Gram-positive bacteria) | reverse complement strand
CGGGCAGTTAGCTGCGCTGGCGTAGGAGGCTGGGGTAGTCGCGTAGGAACGTCGCCTCCGCTAGGGCCATGTGTTCGATCTCGCTCGGCGCGACACTCTCGTTGGGGGCGTGGATGAGGCAGCGTGGTTCCTCCACGCCGAGCAACATGATTTCCGCGTCGGGAAATTCTTCGGCGAACACATTGCATAACGGAATCGACCCGCCCTGGCCCATCAGCAGTACGTCGGTTCCGTACGACTGCGCCAGTGCGCTCACCATGGTGTCGAAACCGGGGCCGTGCGTTGAGCCCGAGAACGGGGCGCCGTGTGCCTCCCGCTCGAACGACACCCGCGCCTGCCACGGCGCCGCCGCTCGCAGGTGGTCGATGAGTGCGTCCTGGGCGGCGATGGCGTTCATCCCCGGCGGCACCCGCAGATTGATCCGGGCCCGGGCCCGTGGTGTGATGGCGGCCGATGATCCGACGACCGGCGGGCAGTCGATTCCCAGCACCGTCACCGCCGGACGCGCCCACACCATGTCGCTCACCCGCCCGGAACCGAGCAGGCCGACGCCGTCGAGGACGGTCGCATCGGCCCGGAATGCCGCCGCCGGATAGTCGGCGCCGGGCCAGATCGCCGACGCGTCGAGACCCGCGATTGTCGTGTTGCCCTGGTCGTCACGCAAGGTGGCCAGCATCGTGATCAATGCGGCGAGTGCGTCGGGGGCGGCTCCGCCGAACATTCCCGAATGCATCGCCGAACCAAGGGTTTCGACGGTGACGATGACGTTGGCCACCCCGCGTAGGCTGGTCGTCAGGCTCGGGCGGCCGACCGCGAAATTACCCGAATCGAACACCAGAATGGCGTCCGCGCGCAGCAGTTCCCGATTGCGGGGCACGAAATCCTCGATCCCGCCGCCGCCCTGCTCCTCCGAACCTTCGCCGACGATCCTGATATTCACCGGGATATCGCCGCCGAGGGCGCGCAACGCGGTGAGGTGGGTGGCGATGTTTCCCTTGCAGTCCGCGGCGCCACGGCCGTACCAGCGGCCATCACGGTCGGTGAGTTCCCACACCGGTGAGAGCCATTGATCCTCGCCCAGTGGCGGCTGCACATCGTGATGGAAGTAGAGCAGCACCGTCGGCGCGTCGTCGGGGCCGTCGAGATGACCAGTGACCGCTTTACTGCCGTCGGCGGTGACATGCGCCGCGACGTCGGCCATCCCGACGCCGGCAAAGGCTTCCAGCAGCCAGTCGACCATCTTGTCGCATTCGCTACGCGGCGACACCGACTCGTCGTAGACGGACCGGAAAGACACCATCTCGGCGAGATCGCGACGCGCACGCGGCATGAGGCCGGCGATCGATTCGCGAAGAGCCCTGTCCACCACCGCTGTTACCCCATTTCCCCGGACGTTGCTGGCCCGGCTGATTATTCGCTGACTCGCAGGGGCCCCGCCCCCGGGTCAGCGCCCGGAACCGCCGCCGAACGCTTTACGTTGCAGATCGCGGGCCGCCGCATCACGTTCGGCCGCCTCACGCCGGCGTTCCTCTTCGAGCGCCAGATGGTAGGCGCTGCGCGCCCAGACGACGCGCGCCCAGTGGAAGGTCAGCACCAGCAGCGCCAACCAGCCGAGGATGAGTCCGATCCCCACCCCGGAGGGCGGCTCCACTCCCCCGACGCCGGGGGTGTTGCGCGTCCACCACGCGAGCATGCCCGCGACGCAGCCGACGGCGCAGCCGCATAGGGCGATCCAGGCGATGATCCAGCGGCGGGTGAGCAGGGCCAGCATCGACGCCCCGATGCCGAAGATCACCAGCAGGTAGACGAACACCTTGGAGGTGATGGCCACCCGCTCCACCGTGGCGGCCGGCGCAAAGGTCAGCACATCGAGACCACTCGCCGATCCGGTGTGCGCCAACACCAGCGACACCATCGCGACGACGACCCCGATCGCGACCACCACGGCCCTGGCCCCCGGATCGATCTCTCCGGCTACCTTGCGCTCGGCCTTGCGGAGATCGTCGGCGTATTGCGAAAACCCGGCATTCACACCGGCTGGTTCGTCATCGCGCATGGGGATCTGGCACCTCTGCTTCTTGTTGGTCACGCACGTCCGGTGGAAGGTGTCAGCCGCCGCAGGGACCCGACGCGCAACCGGTTGCCGCCGGCATCGGCGTCGGCCCTATCGTCGGGATTCCCAGCCCGACACCCACCGGAGCGGTCGTCGGTGTGCGACGCTGCTCGTGGGCGTCGCCCGCCTTGGTCCGCCGGTGCGTGATGACCGGACCATCGGCAATGAGGTGATGCGGTGCCGCCGTGGTGATCGTGGTGGTCACCACATCGCCCGGCCGGATATCACCCGACCCTCTGGTGGCCGGTACGCCGGCATCCGGCCCGCCGGGCGGATCGGCCCGGAAATGTACGAGGCGTCCGTCGCGGGCACGGCCGGTGAGTCGCTGCGTGCTCGCCGCCTTGCGGCCCTCGTCGGCGACAACCAGTACCTCGACCTCGCTACCGATCAAATTCTGGTTCTCTTCCAGGCAGATCCGTTCCTGCAGGGCGATCAGTCGCTGGTAGCGAGCCCGCACCACGTCGGGATGCACCTGATCAGGCATCGTCGCCGCCGGAGTTCCCGGGCGCGGCGAGTACTGGAAGGTGTAGGCGCTCGAAAAGCGCGCCGCGGCAACAACGTCGAGGGTCGCCTGGAAATCTTCCTCGGTTTCACCAGGGAATCCGACGATGATGTCGGTGGTGATCGCGGCATGTGGCATCGCGGCGCGCACCCGATCTAAGATGCCGAGGAATTTGGCGCTGCGATAGCTGCGGCGCATCGCTCGCAGAACACGATCCGAGCCGGACTGCAGCGGCATATGCAACTGCGGACAAATATTGGGCGTCACCGCCATCGCCTCGATCACGTCATCGGTGAATTCCGCCGGGTGCGGGGAGGTAAACCGCACCCGTTCCAGACCATCGATCTCACCGCAGGCCCGCAGTAATTGCGCGAAGGCACCACGGTTGCGTGGCTGATCCGGGTCGGCAAAGGACATACCGTAGGCGTTCACATTCTGCCCGAGCAGCGTCACCTCCAGGACTCCCTGATCGACGAGGGCCTGGACTTCGGCGAGCACATCGCCGGGCCGACGATCAACCTCCTTACCGCGCAACGACGGCACGATACAGAAGGTGCAGGTGTTGTTGCAGCCCACCGATACCGATACCCAGCCGGCGTAGGCGGATTCACGTTTAGCCGGCAGTGTGGAGGGGAATGCCTCAAGCGAGTCGAGGATCTCCACCTGTGCGGCCTCGTTGTGACGTGCCCGATCCAGCAGCGCGGGCAACGACCCGATGTTGTGCGTGCCGAACACCACGTCGACCCACGGCGCGCGAGTCAGGACAACGTCCTTATCCTTCTGCGCCAGACATCCACCCACCGCAATCTGCATCCCGGGACGCCGTGTTTTAACCGGAGCGAGGTGCGACAAATTGCCGTAGAGCTTGTTGTCGGCGTTCTCCCGGATGGCACACGTGTTGAACACCACAAGATCGGCTTCTTCGTCGTCGCCGGCGCGCACATACCCGGCATCCTCAAGGAGCCCGGCGATTCGCTCGGAATCGTGCACATTCATCTGACAGCCGTAGGTGCGCACCTGATAGCGGCGACTCGCCGACGCAGCGTCGGCGGCCGGCGCCGCCGATTCGGTGCCGGCCAATACGGGCAGTTCACGCCGCTCGGACAACTCGATACTCACCGGATCCAGGGTACTGTGCGGGTGCAAATCGACCGACCACCGGCCACGGCGATGCCCCGGTCAATCCCCATTCGACACGACCAGCGGCCACAATCGCACTATGGTCGTGCGCCATGACCGGTCGCCAGACTCCTGAGTCTCCAACATCTGGGCCGCCACCATCTGGGCCGCCACTACACCGGACGAGGAGATCGCTACGCAGCGCCACCCTCGACGTAATCGCCATCGCGGTCGGCGTTCTCCTCGTCTCCACGCTCTGCGCCTGCGGCGGCACAACGCGCACCCTCCTCGACTCGATCCGCAGCGGCGACGTGATAGTCGGCACCAAATTCGATCAACCCGGATTGAGCAGCTATCACCCGAACAAATCGATGAGCGGTTTCGATCCCGCGGTGTCGGTGTATGTGGTGAACCACATCGCCGACTCGTTGGGCGTGCACCATCCGAAAATCACCTGGCGTGAAGCTCCGTCGGCACAGCGCGAGGCATTACTCGACCATGGCGAGGTCGACATGATCGCGGCGACGTATTCGATCACCCCGGAGCGAGCACAGAAGATCTCCTTCGCGGGCCCGTACCTGATCACATATCAGGGCCTGATGGTGCGAAGCGACGACACATCGATCCAGACGCTCTCCGATCTCGCCAGGGCGAAGAAACTGTGTTCGGTCACCGGGTCGACGTCGGCGCAGAACGTCACCGCGCAGCTGCCCGATGTTGAACTACAGGAATATGATTCGTACTCCGCCTGCGTAGAGGCATTACGCCGCGGCAACGTGGACGCGATGACCACCGACGAGTCGATTCTCGCCGGTTACAACGCGTTCTGGCGAAACCAGTTCCGTCTCGTCGACATGACCTACCGCAGGGATACCTGTGTGGGACGTGTGCTGGCACGCGCCGGTGATCCCTTCGCCACGGAGCGATATGGCATCGGAGTGGCCAAAGGCGATCAGGCGTCGGTCGACAAGATCAACGACGCCCTAACCGCGATGATTGCCCCTGCCGCCGACGATGGCCCCTCGGCGTGGATCACGGCGTTGCGCGCGAACCTCGGAGATTCCTATGTGCATCAGATAGATAGCCGCACCGCGCAACCGAATTCACGGTTTGCGTTCACGCCGGTCCCCGGAGATCTGGCGTTCCTCACGGCGAAACCCACGAGCTGCCCCGGCGCATAATCGCTTCGCCCTCCTGCGGCGAGCCCCGTCAGCGGGTCGATGCGGTGACCGTATCCAATGCCTCGGTGACAACCTCGATCGCGATCGACTGTGGGTAACCGCGGCGCATCAGCATCGCGGCGAGTCGCCGAAAATACTTGTCCCGCGCCGACCTATCGCCCGCATCGGCGGTCAGTTCGGCCACCACAGCGCCGGTGAGTTTGCGGGCCACCAGCGCGGCGGCGGTGTCTCGTTCATCGTCGGTATCGATGTCGGCCAACACACGTTCGACGATCGCGGAATCGATTCCCTTGCCGGCAAGTTCATGCCGCAGCGCAACGCGCCCCCGGCCTGAATTCGTATGCCGAGACCGCACCCATTCGGCGGCGAACTCCTCATCATCGAGCAGCTTGGCGCGATCGAGTCGAGCCATCACATCGGCGACCGTATCCTCGTCGAACCCCCGATGCCGCAGCCGCTGGGTCATCTCACTGCGACTGCGGGCACGGACCCCGAGAAGCCGCAGCGCGGCATCCCAGGCGCTGGGACCGGCCTTCTCCTCGGGGTCGGCAGGCATACTCACGGGAACGATCAGAACTCCACCGGCGCCGGCGCGACGTCGTCGGCGTCGACCACTGCACCGATACCCAGTTTTTCTTTGATCTTCTTTTCGATCTCGTCACGGATATCGACGTTCTCGATCAGGTACTTGCGGGCGTTCTCCTTACCCTGGCCGAGCTGATCCCCCTCATAGGTGAACCACGACCCGGATTTACGGATGAATCCCTCGGCCACGCCCATGTCGATGAGCGAGCCCTCCTTGGAGATGCCCTTCCCGTAGAGAATGTCGAATTCAGCCTGCTTGAACGGCGGGGCCACCTTATTCTTGACGACCTTTACCCGGGTGCGGTTACCCACCGCCTCGGTGCCGTCCTTGAGGGTCTCGATACGCCGGACGTCAAGACGCACAGACGAATAGAACTTCAACGCCTTACCGCCCGTGGTGGTCTCGGGAGAGCCGAACATGACACCGATCTTTTCCCGCAACTGGTTGATGAAGATCGCGGTGGTGTTGGAATTACTCAGCGCCGAGGTCATCTTGCGTAACGCCTGGCTCATCAGCCGGGCCTGCAGACCGACGTGCGAATCACCCATCTCACCCTCGATTTCGGCCTTGGGCACCAGTGCCGCCACCGAGTCGATCACCAGGATGTCCAGCGCGCCGGAGCGGATCAACATATCCGCGATTTCAAGGGCCTGTTCACCGGTGTCGGGCTGGGACACCAGCAACGCATCGGTATCGACCCCAAGTTTGGCGGCGTAATCCGGGTCGAGCGCATGCTCAGCGTCGATGAATGCCGCGATACCGCCCTGCGCCTGCGCGTTGGCAACCGCGTGCAGCGCGACGGTGGTCTTGCCGGAGGATTCCGGGCCGTAAATCTCGACCACCCGTCCACGCGGCAAACCGCCGATCCCCAGCGCCACGTCGAGGGCGATGGAGCCGGTAGGGATCACCTCGATCGGCTGGCGACTCTCCTCGCCAAGGCGCATCACCGATCCCTTGCCGAAGTTCTTGTCGATCTGGGCGAGAGCGAGACCAAGCGCTTTCTCGCGGTCCTGCGGAGCTGCTGCCATGGGGGGTTCTCCTCGATGGTTCAGGGGCTTGGGCGCCCCGTTGGTTCGGTCGATCAGGGTTCTAGCCTGATCAGGTCGCTAGTGGATCCGTTGCCTGTCTGTTCACTGCTTATCTGTCCACTGCTTGTCGATTCCCTGCGTGTCAATTTCCTGCGTGTCAATTTCCTGTGTCCCACACGCTAGCCAAGGGCACCGACACAATTTCTCGTCCTCTGCTCGTCGGTCAGACATCACAGCGGTGGGATATAACGTCAGACGCTGGCCCGCCCGGAGTGGTTCCGGATCTACTCCACAATGGACGAACATTTGTTCGATGGCAAGTATGACACGCGGATCGGGATGACATCGCCGTCGCCGAGGCCAGCGATCAGCCTCGCCCGCGCGCTCACCAGCGGGCGGGCGGCACATCGAAATCGCGGCAGATGGCCACCCACACGTCGCGGGGATCGGCGCCCTCCTCGATCGCCTGCGCACCGGTACGGCCACCCAACTCGATCAGCACATGGTCGGTGAGTATCGCATCGGCCGATGCGGCACCGAACTCTGATCCCATCAATTCGTTGAACTCGGTGCGTCGCACGCCAGCAGCCTACGCGGTGACCGTGTCCGATACCCGCCGCATGACCCGTACCGGATCAACCACGTCGGCGACCGACGCACCCGCGGCCTGGGCTGCACTCCGATAGGCCGGGTCGGCGAGCACGGTCTCGATGGCCTCCTGGAGCGCCGCCGTGGTGACCGGGCGTACCAGTAGGCCGCTTCCCTGTCGGCGCACCCGGTTAGCCAACTCCCACTGGTCGCCCCCGCCGGGCACCGTCACCACCGGCACCCCGGCGAGAAGGGACTTGGCGAGCATGCCGTGGCCCGCCCCGCACACCACGAGGTCGGCGTCGGCGAGCACCTCGTCTTGGCGGGCCGAACCACTTATCGCCGCATCGAGCCCCACCTGGGCAAGTAGTTCCCGGGGAATCGGCCGCAAGGACGAGATAACCACTCGCACTGGAATTTTCGTAACGATCCGACCAAGGGCGCGCAGACTTTCGGTGAGCATGTCGGCGGCACCGGTGACCGCGGTCGACGGGGCGACCACCACCAGCGGCCCCACCCCGGACGGGCGGTCAAAGGTCTCGTCGGTCGGCTCCCACAGCAGCGGTCCCACGATATGCGTGTCAGCCGGCCAGTCCGGGCGCCATACCTCCAGAGCCGGCAGCGTTGCGACGAGGCGCGCCGAGGGCGCCGGCGCGAGGGCCGACAACCCGATGCTGGTACGCGCGGCCGCCCGCTGGCGCAGCCCCAGCGCGACCGACCGGTTGCTGGCCGTGCGCATCGCGATATCACGCAGGCGTCCACGCACACCACTCCCGGGAGCTAGTCCGGCACCGACCGGCGGCAATCCTCGCGACGGAAGATAGAGCGGATGCGGGGACAATTCCACATACGGCATCGCGCACAGTTCGGCCGCCCAGCCGCCGGCGACGGTGATGACATCGCCGACCACGAGATCGATTCCGCGCGAGGCCAGGATAGGAGCGAGTTGCACGGCCATCCTGGCCGCGCGATTACTGAGCTTGTCACCGGCGTCGAGATCATTGTCGGTATCCGACGCCCGCAACGCGGGCAGTTCGACGATGTCGATCCCGCGCGCCGCGGCCACCGAGTACCAGTTCGGACCGGTGAACACGGTGGCGTGGATCTGCTCGGCGGCGCACCGCTGGGCGAGCGAGAATGCCGGAAACGCGTGGCCCGCTTCGGGCCCCGCGACTATCGCGACCTTGCGCGCAGTATTCAGCTGCCCGACTGGGATGATTCGGACTGGGGCGTCTGGGGTGCCGCGACCGGGGATGACCCGATCTGGGGTGATTGCGCGGGCAACGCTGATTGCGCATCTCCTGCAGCCGCCGCCCCGCCTGCGGGAAGTGCGCCGCCGTTCATACTCGCCCGGATCTGCTCCAGACGTGAATGCCCGGCCATCTGCACACTCGCCTGCGCGACCTCCTGCATACGGCCCTGCACGGTATTGCGGGCCAGCTCCGCCGAACCCAGCGCGTTGGCGTAGCGTCGCTCGATTTTGTCGCGTACCTGGTCAAGACTTGGCGTGTTCCCCGGCACCGACAATTCACTCAGCTGGTTGAGCGAGGCGCTGACCTGCTCCTGCATCTTCGCCTGCTCAAGCTGGCTGAGCAGCTTCGAGCGTTCCGCCAGCTTCTGCTGCAGGATCATCGCGTTACGTTCAACGGCCACCTTGGCCTGTTGCGCCGCTTGCAGGGATTGATCGTGCAGACCCTTGAGATCTTCCACGCTCTGCTCGGCTGTCACCAGCTGCGCGGCAAAAGCCTCGGCGGCGTTGGTGTATTCGTTTGCCCTCTGCACATCGCCGACGGCGGTCGCCTGATCGGCGAGCGTCAACGCCTGGCGAGTATTGGCCTGCAGCTTCTCGACCTCTTCGAGTTGCCGATTCAGCTTCATCTCCAGCTGACGCTGATTCCCGATCACCGCGGCAGCCTGCTGCGATAACGCCTGATGCTGGCGCTGCGCGTCCTCAATGGCCTGCTGGATCTGAATTTTGGGGTCCGCGTTCTCGTCGATCTTGGCGTTGCCCGCGGCCATCAGATAGCGCCACAGCTTAATGAACGGATTCGCCATGCTCTTCGTCAACTCCATTCAGCGTTTCGGGTAGTCGTCTCCCGACGGTTCGGGCGGTTCGCCCGGCTTGTCCACCAATGTAGCGCCAACCATCGCTCACGAAGTTCGGTCGCATGACCTCAACCCCCATCGGCACATACGCCGACAACACACTCACTCCGAGGCACCTGCGTACACAGGTTCGCGGATATCTCGCATCAGGCAGCGGCGAGTGCGGAGGTTCGCCGCGCAGGTGCCGGGATCACAACCTTCGTGGCCGCGATCGCCGCATCGGTATCCGCGTCGGAGACAGCTGGCCGCATAGCGGTGCCGACCTCAAGAAGCAGATCGGCGATCTCGACATCCAGTGCGTCACAGATCGCGGCAAGCAGTTCGCTGGATGCCTCTTTCTGCCCGCGCTCCACTTCCGACAGATAACCGAGGCTGACCCGCGCATCGGTGGACACCTCACGCAGCGTCCGGCCCTGCTGAGTGCGAGCCCGGCGTAGGCTATCGCCCAGCGCCTCTCGCAAGAGCATCGCCATCGAGTCTCCTCTCGGTGTCCGTTGAACGAACGCGGTCTTAGGCGATCAACGCCCGAGTGCACTCTCGCGTTCCCCCCGCGCACGCCGGCAGATCGCCCAGCGCACGTGTGCACGACAGTAGTCGAATATCCCCACAGGTGCCGGTACAGGGGTACGGCGCGTCACCCACGCCCGACCCTCTATCCGGTCAGACCGAACCGGAGCGGCCCGGCAGTGTCGGCTGACCGGCCCACTCGGTATCCGCGCGCGACGAGCCGACCCTGACCCGCAGCGCCTGCCACGTGTAATCCAGACCCGTCACCACCGCGGTGATCACCGCGAGGGCCATCACCACCATCGCCGCCACATGCCAGCCACCGCCCAGCGGAAGCAACAATAATCCGACGGAGACCACCTGCAACAGCGTTTTCAGCTTTCCGCCACGGCTGGCCGCCAACACGGTATGGCGCACCACCCATAAGCGCAGTACCGTCACCCAGATTTCGCGGATGAGGATCACCGCGGTGATCCACCACGCCAGATCTCCCAGGATTGAGAGTCCGATCAGCGCAGCGCCGATCAACGCCTTATCGGCGATCGGGTCGGCGAGCTTACCGAAATCGGTGACCAATCCCCGTTCCCTGGCCAGACGCCCGTCGAGGCGGTCAGTGAACGCGGCCCCGGCGAAGATGACGGCGGCCACGATCCGCCAGCCGGTGTCATGCCCGCCGTCGAGGAACAGTGCGACGAGGAACACCGGGACCAGCACGATCCGCAGCACGGTCAGTGCGTTCGCGATGTTAACCACCGGCACCCGATCGACCGGGTCAGTGATGGGATCGGAACTGCGCACCCCACCAGCGTATCCGCAGCATTCCGGCACACCGAATAGGAGGGGGTGCGTGCATACCCGATGCGTATCGGCAACTACCCGCCCGTATCCGTGACTACCCGTTCTAGCGCACCGTGGACGCAGGCTACTGTGTGATCCCATGGCAACCTCCGAGCTGGGTCATGCGCCGACGATCCGGCGGGCCCGCACCTCCGACGTTCCTCGTATCAAAGAACTCATCGACCAGTACGCGGGGCGCATTCTGCTAGAGAAGAGCCTGGTCACCCTGTACGAGTCGGTTCAGGAATTCTGGGTGGCCGTCGTTGCGGATACGGCGGGCGGTGACACGGTTGTCGGCTGTGGCGCGTTGCACGTGCTCTGGGCTGATCTCGGCGAGGTCCGTACGGTGGCCGTCGATCCCGCCTTCGCCGGCCGCGGTATCGGCCATCACCTGGTGACCCGACTACTCGACGTGGCCCGCGAGTTACAACTGTCGCGCGTCTTCGTGTTGACCTTCCAGACAAGTTTCTTCGCCCGCCACGGCTTCCATGAAATCGAGGGCACCCCCGTCACCCGGGAGGTGTACGAGGAGATGTGCCGCTCATATGACACCGGCGTCGCGGAATTCCTCGACCTGAGTTACGTCAAACCCAACACGCTGGGCAACACCCGGATGCTGGCCTTTCTCAACCAGCCCGGCACCACCGAATCCGCTGAATAATCCCCCACCCAGATTTATCCCCCCTACAGACAAAGGAGTCCCATCGTGGCGTTCTTCGCAATCCACTACACCTATACCCCTGCCACGGCATCGTTGCGTGACCAGTATCGACCGGCGCACCGTGCATGGCTCGGGGAACACTTCACGGCGGGCAACGTACTCTTGTCCGGCGCCTATCCGGATGGCTCCGGCGCCCTGATCGTCGTGCGCGCGGCCGACCTCGACGCGGCTACGGCGTTCATCGGTAACGATCCATTCCTCACCAATGACGCTGTCGATGGCGTGCGCGTCGTCGAGTGGAACCAGGTGTACGGGCCGTTCGAGGACTGAATCCCCGGTCCCGTCACGGCTGGGTGGGCTCCGGGGAGTCGGCGTCGCGTCGTCGGGAGACCGTAAGGCTCGCGATCGTGGTCACTACCAGGGTCACCACGATCACCAACAGCGACACAGGCGTTGAGATCTCCGGCACCGCCACATGCTCGCCCCCGTTGAGGAACGGCAGCGTGTTCTCGTGCAGGGCGTGCATCACCAGCTTCACACCGATGAACGCCAGGATGAACGAAAGCCCGTAGGACAGGTAGATGAGGCGGTCGAGTAGTCCGCCGAGCAGGAAATACAGTTGCCGCAGACCCATCAGCGCGAAGGCATTGGCGGTGAAGACGAGGTACGGCTGCTGGGTGAGGCCGTAGATTGCCGGGATCGAGTCGAGCGCGAAGAGTAGGTCGGTGAAGCCGATGACGATGAGGACCAGCAGCAGCGGAGTGGCCATCCGCCTACCGTTGGCGATGGTGAACAGCTTGTCACCGGCATAGGTATCGGTGGTGCGCAGCCTACGCCTGACGAACCGTTCCAGCCGCGACTCCCGCTCCTGCTCATGTTCGACGGGATCGTCGCTCTCCCGGATCAGTTTGATGGCGGTGAAGATAAGGAAAGCCCCGAACAGATAAAACACCCAGCTGTAGGCGTTGATCGCGGCCGCGCCGACCGCGATGAACATTCCGCGCATGATCAACGCCATCACGATGCCCAGCAGCAGCACCTTCTGCTGATACTCACGCGGCACGGCGAACTTCGACATGATGATGACGAAGACGAAGAGATTGTCTACCGACAACGCCTTCTCGGTGACATATCCGGCGAAATATTCACCACCGGCGGTGCCACCCCACTTCCACCAGACGATCAGGCCGAAGATCGCGGCCACCGAGATGTAGACCACCGACCAGAAACCGGATTCTCGCAGCGTCGGCGCATGCGGTACCCGGACGTGGGCGAAGAAGTCAAAGATGAAGAGCCCGAGTATCACCAGGCAGGTGATAATCCAGGCGGCGGGCGATACATGCATGACTACGATCTCCTCCAGCGCGCAGCGAAAGTTGCGATGCCAGAGGTCTCTCCCGCCGACCATCAGGCCGACCGACGCGTCCGGGCACGCCCCGAATGCGGCGATAGGCACCGATCCGAGCTACGTACCGTACTGACGAACGGGCCGTGAGTGGGGATACTCCCCTCTTCGATCTGTCGACCAGCCTAGTACATCGCCGCGCGTAGTTACTCCGGGTCCGCGCCGTCGCCCGATCCGCCGGTGATCGACGCGATCACCCCGGCCAGATCCTCCGGCTTGACCAGCACCTCACGCGCCTTGGAACCCTCGCTGGGGCCCACAACTCCCCGGGTTTCCATCAGATCCATGAGCCGTCCGGCCTTCGCGAACCCGACACGCAGTTTGCGTTGCAGCATCGACGTCGAACCGAATTGACTGCTGACGACGAGTTCGATCGCCTGTAGCAGATCGTCGAGGTCGCCGCCGATGTCGGCGTCGATGTCTTTCTTGTCGCTTGCCTTCGCCGTGGTGACGCCCTCGGTGTAATCGGGTTGGGCCTGTTCCCGGGTGTAATCGACGACGGCCGCGATCTCCTCATCGGTGATGTAGGCGCCCTGCATGCGGATCGGCCGGTTGGCCCCCATCGGCAGGAACAGGCCGTCGCCCATGCCGATGAGTTTCTCCGCGCCGGGCTGGTCGAGGATGACCCGCGAGTCGGTGAGCGAGGAGGTGGCGAACGCCAGCCGCGACGGGACGTTCGTTTTGATCAGGCCGGTGACCACATCCACCGATGGGCGCTGGGTGGCCAGCACCAGGTGGATACCGGCCGCGCGTGCCTTCTGGGTGATCCGCACGATCGCGTCCTCAACATCACGCGGGGCGGTCATCATCAGGTCGGCGAGCTCGTCGACGATGGCGAGGATGTACGGGTAGGGCTTGTAGACGCGTTCGGAGCCCAGCGGCGTGCTGATCTCCCCTGAACGCACCTTGGCATTGAAATCGTCGATGTGGCGCACCCTCGACGCCTTCATATCCTGATAGCGCTGCTCCATCTCCTCCACCAGCCACGCCAACGCGGCCGCAGCTTTTTTCGGCTGCGTGATGATCGGCGTGATCAGGTGCGGAATCCCCTCATAGGGAGTCAATTCGACCATCTTGGGATCGATGAGGATCATCCGAACCTGTTCGGGAGTCGCGCGGGTCAGCAACGACACCAGCATCGAGTTCACGAAACTCGACTTTCCCGATCCGGTGGAACCGGCCACCAGCAGGTGCGGCATCTTGGCGAGGTTGGCGCTGACGAAATCGCCCTCGATGTCTTTGCCCAGTCCGATAACCAGCGGGTGGGTGTCGGTGCGGGTGGACGGCGCTTTGAGCACGTCAGCCAACCGCACCATCTCACGATCGGAGTTGGGCACCTCGATACCGACCGCCGATTTCCCCGGGATCGGCGCCAGCAACCGCACATTGTCGGTGGCGACGGCGTAGGCGATATTGCGTTGCAGCGCGGTGATTTTCTCCACCTTGACGCCCGGCCCCAGTTCCACCTCGTAGCGGGTCACTGTCGGGCCACGGGTGTAGCCAGTCACCGCGGCGTCGATCTTGAATTGCTCCAGGACGCCGGTGACCCGGTCGATCATCTCGTCGTTGGATCGACTGCCCTGTTTGGGCGGGTCGCCGTCAATGAGCAGAGTCGCCGGCGGCAGTCGGTAGTCACCGTCGACATCACCGATCACCAGAGCATCCGAGGCAGTGGATTGATCATCCGCCGCCCCGTCCTGGTCAGCTGCACCGGAGTGGTCAACACCACCAGAGCGCTTCGTCGCGGGAGTAGCCGGCTCCGTGCGGGCGGTTACCCGACGCGAGGTCCGCCCACCGGTACGGGTTGTCGGCTGGATCGGCTGTGTCGCCTCATCGACGATCGGCTGTGTCACCTCATCGACGATGGGTTGCGTAGCCGAGTCGAGGAATGTGGCGATCGGACTATCCGAGAGGTCGGGTAGGCGATCGGCAGTGACCGGCGTGCTGCGCGGGGTACGCCGTGATGACCTGCGGGCGGTGTGAGTTCCCGAATCCGCGTCGGGCGGATAATTGTCGAACGGATCCGCCGAAACGCGAGCGCCCCCGGAGTGTGCGCCCCCGGAGTGTGCGCCATAGCCATCTTCACTGGCCGCACCCACACCGCTGTCGTCGCCAAA
>JASGFW010000100.1:0-14827 GCA_047605305.1 Gordonia sp. (in: high G+C Gram-positive bacteria) | reverse complement strand
ACGCGTACATCGCGTCGGATCGCCGTGCTCGCAGGGCGCGCGGATCATGCGCGCAGGCGGTATCAGCTAATGCGTGGATGGCTTTTTCTGCGATCACAATATTTTCGGCGGCCATGATCACACCGAGTTCGCCGGTGCCGTCCCCGCGATAATGCGTCCACATCCCCCGCTGTGCTAATGCTTTCTCGCGTTGTTCACGCACCGCATCAGGATCGTGGCGGAAGACGATCCGATCAGCCAGATCACGGGCGGTTTTCGCCGACCACACTCCTGTACGACGTCGTAGCGTGTCGGCGAGATCGGCATCCACCGCAGGTCCTGATGGACGCCCGTGGACTAAAGCGGTGCGGTTGATCAGGATGCGCATCACCTCCGGAGTGATCACTCCGTCCCGCAACGTCGTTGCCGTGCGGGGCATGTCGTTAATGACCGCACCCGCTTCATCGACTAAACGTTCAGCCTGGCGTTGCGTGACGCCTTGGGTGCGGGCGATACGTTTCGCTAAATCGGCGAATCCATCCACACCACTGCCGTGGCCTGCCGATGTTGACACCAGTTGTGTGGCGAGTTCTGCGATGACACGGTACTGAAACCACGCCAGATAGGAGTGACCCCGACTGATATCGAACACCCCACCGAGCAGGTCATTAACCGCAGCACCCGCAAGGGCGGCAGGCGTCAACCCGGCCACGAAGCGAGCATCTAACTCCGGCCACGGCGACGGCCCATCAGGCAAAGCGAGCAGCGCTTCGGTCATGGCCTTGACCTCCCCCGTCTCGACTACATTCAAACGAATGTTCGATACGAAGAACATTACTCGTCGGCACTGACAAAAACGGCGAAACGCCTCACCCTGGCCCAAATCTGTGGACAACCCCGCCACCCCAACGCGACGGCTGGCGCCTGGAACGACGTCGGGTGCTACGCACGTTTCAGGCCACCGACAGGCAATCGCGATGATCGCTGACCATACAAAAACGCGATCCCCGTAACTCCCTGGATTGCAGGATGTTACGGGGATCGCGAATGACGAACTATCGGCCGAAACTCCGATACCGTTGTCTTAGTACCGAACCGGCGGCAAGCCTCAGGCCTGCGGCGCCTCGGCGAAGTTCCGCGTGACCGCCGGATCGACCGGGATACCGGGACCCGAGGTGGTCGAAACAGTCACCTTCTTGACGTAGCGACCCTTCGCCGCCGACGGCTTCACGCGCACGATCTCGTCGTAGGCAGCGCCGTAGTTCTCCGCCAGCTTGACCGCGTCGAACGACGCCTTGCCGATGACGAAATGCAGGTTGGCAGCCTTGTCGACGCGGAAGTTGATCTTGCCGCCCTTGATGTCGTTGACGGCTTTGGTGACGTCGGGGGTTACGGTGCCCGTCTTCGGGTTGGGCATCAGGCCGCGCGGGCCGAGCACACGTGCGATGCGGCCGACCTTGGCCATCTGATCCGGCGTCGCGATCGCGGCATCGAAATCGAGCCAGCCGCCCTGGATCTTCTCGATGAGATCCTCAGCACCAACCTCGTCGGCACCGGCAGCAACGGCCTCAGCGGCCTTGTCACCGACGGCGAACACGATAACGCGGGCAGTCTTACCTGTACCGTGCGGCAGATTGACGGTGCCTCGAACCATCTGATCCGCCTTGCGGGGGTCGACGCCCAGCCGAATCGCAACCTCAACGGTCGCATCGGTGTTCTTCGACGACGTGTCCTTGGCCAGCTCAACAGCCTCCAGCGGACTGTAGAGCTTGCTCTTGTCGACCTTCTCGGCCGCGGCCGCGTAGGCCTTGCTCTTCTTGCTCATTGCTCTGTTCTTTCTCCGTGTTGCTTGTATCGGGGTTCGTGGTGACTGGGCCGAGCCGGCCCTCCCACACTTCGCTGATCAACCCAGTCCGGCACCCAGTGCGGACCGGACACCCTGAGATCAGACCGGCGAGAGCATCAGCCCTCGACGGTGATTCCCATCGACCGAGCGGTACCGGCGATGATCTTCGCGGCCTGGTCGATATCGACGGCGTTGAGGTCTTCGGCCTTGGTCTTCGCGATCTCGCGGACCTGCTCTGCCGATACCTTGCCGACCTTCTTGCTGTGCGGCTCACCCGAGCCCTTCTGCAGACCGGCGGCCTTAAGCAGCAGCTTGGCTGCCGGAGGGGTCTTCAACTTGAAGTCGAAGGACCGGTCTTCGTACACGGAAATCTCGACCGGGATGACGGTTCCACGCTGCGACTCGGTCGCGGCGTTGTACGCCTTGCAGAATTCCATGATGTTCACGCCGTGCTGGCCAAGCGCAGGACCCACGGGCGGGGCCGGGTTGGCGGCGCCTGCCTGGATCTGGAGCTTGATGATCCCGGCGAGCTTCTTCTTCTTGGGAGGCATCCTTGTTCCTTATTTGTTTCTTGCTGATCCACGTCCGCTGGAGGCGTGGAAGTCTCGTATGTCGTCGAGCGGGTCTAGATCTTCTCGACCTGATTGAAGGCCAGTTCCACCGGTGTTTCACGACCGAAGATCGACACCAGCACCTTGACCTTGCGCTGCTCCGCGTTGACCTCGCTGATCGAAGCCGGCAGCGTCGCGAACGGGCCATCCATGACGGTCACCGACTCGCCAACCTCGAAGTCGACCTCGACGATCGACGTCGCGGCCGCCGCAGCAGCCTCCACGCCCTCAGCCTTCGACGACTTCTTGGCCGGGGTCCGCGGCAGCAGGAACTGCAGGACCTCGTTGAGCGATAACGGTGACGGCTTGCTGGTCATTCCCACGAAGCCGGTAACACCGGGCGTATTACGCACCGCGCCCCACGACTCGTCGTTGAGGTCCATGCGCACCAGGATGTAGCCGGGCAGCACCTTGCGGTTGACCTTCTTGGGCTGGCCGTTCTTGATCTCGGTGACCTCTTCGGTCGGCACCTCGACCTGGAAGATGTAATCGCCGACGTCAAGGTTCTGCACGCGAGTCTCAAGATTCGCCTTGACCTTGTTCTCGTAGCCGGCGTAGCTGTGGATCACATACCAGTCACCGGGGGCGCGACGCAGCTGCTTACGCAGCTTCTCAACCGGGTCGGTCTCCTCGGGCTCGGCCTGCTCCTGGACCGCCTCTGCCGGGGTGACCTGATCACCGCCGACCGGCTCGCTCGCAGCACCGGCAGCCTCGTCGACGGCCGACGGGGCGTCAGCCGCATCGGTCAGTTCCGCATCGGTGACGGCCGCGTCGGTCGGTTCGAACTCGTTCTCCGGGGTGCTCACTGCAGCCCACGCTCCTTTGTTTCCGTTTCGGTCGTCGCCGCCGACCCCGAGCAGGGCGCGGACGCATATGCTGCGATCCGCGTCAGCCGAGGAGCCAGAGCACTCCCTTGGCGAAGGCTATGTCGATGCCGAAGACGAAGGCGGTCATCACCACGACGAACACCAGCACGACGACCGTGTAGGTGATCATCTCCCGCTGGCTGGGCCAGATGACCTTCTTCAGTTCTGCGACCACCTGCTGCAGGAACAGCCAGATCCGTACAAACGGATTGCGGCTCTCCGCAGGTGCCTTCTTCTGTTTGCGTTCCTTGACGGCAACCGCGGATCCCCCATCGGAATCCGAATCACCGCCGACGGTGTCAGCGGCACCGCTTACCGAGCGACGACCCCGACCTGAGCGTTTGCCCGTCGGACGGAGTTCGGCCGACGAGTCGTCAGCCGCCCCGTCGAGGGTGTCGTCGCGACCATCGAGCTCATCCACCACCACATCTGCCGCAGTGGTGTCACCGGCGTCTTTCGCGCGGGCAGCCCGGTCTCGCTTGCTCACCTTCGAGGTCCTCTCGTAAACGTGCGCCCTCACCAGGGCAGGGGCGACAGGACTTGAACCTGCAACCTGCGGTTTTGGAGACCGCTGCTCTGCCAGTTGAGCTACGCCCCTTTGCGGCTGCCTCGCCATGACGGCACGGCAGCCACTGGTCGTCGGTCGACCCGCCGGACCAGCCTACCGATCTTTACGATCGGGCAACCGGCTCCGACAAAACCAACGCGCCACCCTACGGGCAGCGCGTAAGTCAAGGATAAACCTGGACACCTGAGTGTAGAACACCAGGTACCCCGAACCCAAAACGGTCACTGTATCGGCGCCAATCGTGCCAGCCGAGCGAGGTGAAGTTCCAGGTACATCATTTCCGCGTCCGTCAATGCTCCCCGGTCGCGCTCGATGAGTAAACGCACCTTAGCCGCGACCCCAGCGAGAGCGGGAATCGTCTGATGCATGTCCGCGCGCCTCAGCGGTGGCGCATCCACGATCTGGGACGCAGTGCCGATCCGGGCACACAGATAGCGCAGATGGGTGACGAACCGCGCCACACTGACCGAATCTGCCGCCAACCCGTCACCCCCGAATCCAGCGGACACCACATCGACGATCTGGCTGAGCATCCGGGTCATCGCCACCGTCTCCGACACGTCCGCACGAGCGAACTGTGCGTTCACGAAGTGCATGGCCAGCGCCACTGCCTCGTCGTCGGGGATGGCGACGCCCAGCTTGTCCCGCGCGAGTCCGACGGTCGCGCGGCCCAATGCCATCTCCCGCGGATACAGTTCGCCGATCTCCCATTTCAGCGGGAAATCGAGGTCGACGCCCTGCTCGACGCGGATCACCGCATAGTTCAGGTGATCGGCGATCGAGATCAGGAGCGCCTGGCTACTCGGGATTGCCGCGGTTCCGGCAGCATGGGCGACCGCCGCACGCGCCACATCGAAGACATCGATGGGGATCTCCCTCGCGAACTCCGCCAGTTGACGCAGTTCGGCCGGGGTGGACGGCGAAAAGATCTCGTCGGCCACGTCGAGCTCGATCCGGTCACCCAGACGCCCCCGGAAACCCACGCCCCGGCCCAACAGGATGAGACGGCGCCCGCCGACATCGATCAGCACAGCGTTGTTGTTGAGCACACGTATGAGCGTCCCCACTCCGACGCCACCGTCGCCGTCGTGGCGCGGTGTCAGCGCCTCACGCGATGTCACAGCCACCTCCTCCCGGCCGCATGCCGAACCCGGGTCCATCACTGCGGCCACAGCTATCGAAGCCACTCGCCGTTCGAGCCAATCACCTTCGAATACCACTCGAACGATTTCTTCTTCGATCGCGCCATGCTCCCGTGCCCCTGATTGTCACGGTCGACGTAGATCATGCCGTAGCGCTTCTTCATCTCACCGGTCGTGAAGGACACCAGATCGATGATTCCCCATGGGGTGTAACCGATCAGCTCAACCCCGTCATCGGCCACCGACTTCGCCATCTGTTCGATATGCGCGCGCAGATAGTCGATCCGCGCATCATCGGCGATGGTGCCGTCGGCCCCGATCTCATCGACCGCACCCAAACCGTTCTCGACGATGAACAACGGCAACCCGTATCGCTCGGCCAACACCGCGAGGGTGTAGCGCAAACCGATCGGGTCGATCGGCCAACCCCAATCGCTGGCTCCGATATACGGATTCGCCACCGAATTCGGCAGCGAACCGTCGGTCCGCGGCCCCTCCGAATGGGCTCCCGACTTGACCACATTGGACATGTAGTAGCTGAATGCCACGTAGTCCACCGTGCCCCGCGCAAGGATCTCGTCATCACCGTCGCGCCAGCCGATATCGAAACCGTTCTCCTCGACCTCCCGCTGTGCGTATCCCGGGTACCGACCACGCACATGCACGTCGGGAAACAGGAAGCGCTCCCGGTTGGCGATCTGGGCGGCCATGATGTCGTCGGGGTCACACGAGTACGGATAGACCGGCACGTGCGAGATCATGCAACCGACCTTGAGTGCCGGGTCGATCTGGCGGGCGGCCTGCACTGCCAGCGCACTGGCCAACAGCTCATGGTGAGCAACCCGCCGAAGCACCTCGCGCGGATTATCTCCCTCGTGCAACGCCACCCCGGAGTTCGTCCAGAGGAACAACGGATTGCGAGTGTCCATCTGGTTGTTGATCTCGTTGAAGGTCATCCAGTATTTGACCTTGGTATGAAACCGTTCGAAACATACGCGGGCGAAACGCTCGAAATAATCAACCACCACACGATTGCGGAAACCGCCGTATTCGCGGGCGATGTGCAGCGGTATCTCGAAATGCGACAGCGTGATAACCGGTTCGATCCCGTATTTCAGGAGCTCATCGAACACGTCGTCATAGAACTGCAGACCCGCCTCATTCGGTTCCGTCTCGTCACCGCGGGGAAAGATTCTCGTCCACTGGATGGACGTGCGAAAACACTTGAGCCCTAATTCTGCGAACAGGGCGATATCCTCGCGATAGCGATGGTAGAAATCGACCGCCTCATGATTCGGGTAGAACTCATTCTCGTCGATATCGTGCGTCACCCGACGCGGCACGCCATGCGCACCGGCAGTGAGCACATCGACCACACTGGGACCCTTGCCGCCGCTATTCCAGCCGCCCTCCAGTTGATGCGCCGCTACCGCGCCGCCCCACAAAAACCCTTCCGGAAAAGGACTGTTCATATCAGCTATCTCCTCTTACGGAATCAGTTAGCGACGGTATCGGCGACGGCGGGCTCCGCCGTCAGCGCCGAAAGCAAATCGTCACCCACAGAAACATTGTCGATCGGCGCCGCCAGCACATCGTCATAGTTCTTCGAATTCGTGACAATGACGGGAGTGATCAGCGAATAACCCGCCTTCTCGATCGCATCGCGGTCGAATTCCAACAGCAGATCACCCTTCGCGACATGCTGTTTGGCATTCACATGGCAGGTGAAATGCGCTCCATCGAGCTTCACCGTGTCGATACCCACATGAATCAGGAGTTCCACTCCGTCGTCGGAGATCAAGCCGACGGCATGCTTGGACCGCAGCACCGCCACAACGGTGCCGTCGAAAGGCGCGAACACCTTGTTATCGTCGGGTTCCACCGCGACACCGGCCCCCATGGCGCTCGAGGCAAAGACAGGATCAGGAACCGCCGACAGCGGTACCACTCGACCCGACAACGGGCTGGCCACCGCTACCGAGGAGGCCGCGGCCGCCAGCGCAGCGGCGTGATCACGCCGAGCCTCGTCGCTCGGCGCTGAGCCACTGGCGTTCGCGGGCTCCTCGTCGACCAGATCCTTGAAACCACCGAAGTACACCAGCACCATCGCCCCGAAGAACGCTATGGCACAGCCGATAGCCTCGCCGACCAGCGAGCCGGAATTGCCGCCGCCCTGCGCATTCATGATCGTCAACATGCCGGGCAGACCCGCGAAGGCGTAATAGCGCGAGCCGAAGAACGCGATGACCACCGCGCCGACGGCGCCCGCGACGCAGGCCAACACGAACGGCCGCTTCAACCGGAGGGTGACACCGTAGATCGTGGGCTCGGTAATACCGAAGATGCCGGTCACGGCCGCCGATCCGGCGACACCGCGAAGCCGACGGTTCTTGGTCTTGAGGAAAACCCCCACCGCAGCCCCGACCTGGGCGATAACGGCCGCAGTCTGGAATGCCTGGAAGGAGTCGTAACCATGCTGCTCGAAATTGGCCATCACCACCGGGGTGATACCCCAGTGAACGCCGAAGACCACCGCGACCTGCCAGAACCCGCCGATGATCGCGGCCGCAACCGCCGGTGCCACGTCGACGAGCCAGTTGTAGCCATTGGCGATACCGTTGGCTCCCGCCGCCGACACCGGGCCGACAACGATCAAGGTCAGCGGCACCATCACGACGACACTGATCAACGGGGTCAACAGGTTATCGACCGTCCCCTTGAGGTAGCGCCGAAGGAAACGTTCGAGGTGGGAGAGGAGCCATACCAGCAGCAGCGGCGGCAGCACCGTCGATGAGTAGGTAGTCGACGACAGGGAGATCCCCAGCAGCCGTACCGTCTCACCCCCGGCGATGCGGTGCGCGATCGCTGCCCAGTCGGGGTTCATGATCGCCGCACAGCACAGCACAGCGATGTAGGTGTTCACCTTGAAATGCTTGGATGCGGTGATCGCGATAAAGATCGGCAGGAAGGCGAAGGGCGTCCATGAAATGAACGAGAACACCTGGTCGGTGCCGGTACCCTCAAACGAGGGCGCGATCAGCCGGATCAGGATCAGCACGCCCTGGATCAGGCCCGCCCCGGCCAGGATGTAGACGAACGGCGCGAAAACCGCCGACATCGTCGCGATCACTCGGTTGGCGATCGACTGCTTCGGTCCGTCCCCATTGTCGGCGGCGGATAGATCTGTCACCTCAATCAGCGCGTCGTAGACCTCGCCGACATGCGCGCCGATGACGACCTGGAATTGGCCGCCGCTTTCCACCACCGTGATGACTCCGGGCAGCTCGCCGACCCGCTCCTTGAGCCCCTCGGCGGTCTCTCGCAGTACGAGCCGCAGCCGGGTCGCGCAGCGAGTCGCGTTCACGATGTTCTGCTCACCGCCGACCAGATCGAGAATATCGGTCGCGAGCTTGGGATAATTACGAATTGGTTCAGCCATTGAACCCTCCAGTTTGATCCGTACCGACGCGGTTCAGCATCAGCGCTGGAGAGTTGAGGTGCTCCGGGCCCCCCACACAGTCCCAGCTGGGGCGTCGGCGCTATAGCCGTCTCGCCCCCCAATGCTGCGACTCAGGTTCTTGCCTCGTGGAGTAACAGGCCCGAAATCTGCGCTCAACCTACACTGCGGCAGCCCGACGCGGCAATAGTGCTCAACAAGAGTCCGAGCGCCGCCGAATCGGGTCAGTTGAACTGGATCCGCGCCTGCGCCCGACCGAAGATCTTGCGGTCACCCTGCTTGGCGACGAGCGCGATAACACCTTGGCGTGTCTGCGGATCGAGAGACTTGATCTTGCCAGTGAAATCCACTGCCGCACTGTCATCTGCGGGCACATACACCGGACTGGTGAACCGCACGTTGTATTCACAGAACGCGGCCGGATCACCGACGAATGCGGAAAGGTAGCTGGCGCCGAGCCCCATCGTCTGCATCCCGTGCGCCACCACATCGTCCATGCCCGCAGCCTTGACCACGTGATCGGAATAGTGGATCGGGTTGGGGTCACCGGCCACCCCCGCATAGTTGGCGAGGTTGCCGCGGGTCAGCAAATACCGTTTGGCCGGCAATTCCTGGCCGACGACGAAGGAATCGAAATCCGCGGCGCCGAATGCGCCGGGCGTCTGGACGGGATCGGCCAGGTTATGCCGACGCGGATGTGGCTCAATCGTCTTGCCGGGACGTCCAGCGTCAGCGACCTTCATCATCACGTGATCAAGCGACTCCGCGACCTTAGGATCGACCTCAAGCCCAGGACGGGCCGCAAGCGAGGTGAAGGTGGTCATCACCGGTTCGTCGTGCTGGTTATAGATCACGTTCTTGGTGACCATGAGATCGATGACCTCGGGACTGGTCACATGCCGAAACGATTCGAGCGACACATCGCAGATGAGGCGGTCACCGACCTTCATCGGCTGGTGATAGATGAGGCGCTGATCGGTCTGCATCACCTGCCACAGGTCGTATCCGGTGACGATGTCTTCAAAGAGTTTGCGCTGCGCGATGATGCCCAGCACCGAGACGTACGTCGGAGCCGCAATCAGACCACTGTGACCCAACGCCTGCGCGGCAGCCTCATCCCAATGAATGGGGTGAGCGGACTGGATAGCGAAGGCATGCTTACGGACCTCTTCGCGACCGACCTCGTAGTAATCGTCGACGGTGTATGTGAAACCGACCATCTCCTGCGTACGCGCGGCGATCTCGTCGGGGGCCAGCTGCACCGCGTTCTTCGGTACACCAAGTTGCTGCTCAACCGCGGGTTCGCTGACGTGTGACATTCGGATGCACTCCTTACGCTCGGCCTCTCTGGCCGCCGATTCCGATGACTTCTGGGCTGTCGTCATCCGGATGGCATTGCAGTACGGCAGTCGCATCGCACTACACCAGGGATATTGCAGTACAGCAACCGCGCTTTTCGGCAACTGTACTTAAACGATCACAAACCCACGAAATGCGGGCCGCCTCGTGTGAGGCGGCCCGCATTTATATGTCTTTGTGATCGAACCGAGAATTACCGCGGCGCACTATGCATACATCCCAAAACCGATAAATCCGGCGCACGCAAGGCTCATCACGATCGTTCGTCGCCGCGTATAACGCAGCGGGCGATTCGTCTAGCGCGATTCCTTATGCGACTCGTGCTTGCCGCAGTTCGGGCAGAACTTCTTGATCTCAAGTCGATCGGGATCGTTACGACGGTTCTTCTTCGTGATGTAGTTGCGGTGCTTGCACACCTCGCAGGCCAAGGTGATCTTGGGCCGCACGTCTGTCGAGGAAGCCATGTTGTTGCCTTCTTTCGGATGGATGCCGGGTGGTCGGAGTCTTGCACCGCCGCCTACCCGGATCCGGGATGCGCGACAAGCCTCTGGGTAGCGGTGGAGGGACTCGATCCCTCGACCTCACGATTATGAGTCGTGCGCTCTAACCAGCTGAGCTACACCGCCGTGGCGGGCCGAACTCCGGGCCTTGGACGTCAGGTCCTCACCGGGCGTTCAAGTCCTCCCGAGCCCCCTGACGGAATCGAACCGTCGACCTTTTCCTTACCATGGAAACGCTCTGCCGACTGAGCTAAGGGGGCACCCTCCGGTAATCCTCGCGGATCACTCGAGAGCCTTAACGAGGTTACACACCGAGACTCCGGCTCACCAAATCGCCGTTCCCTGGCGCTTCGGTGACCACCGACGACTCGCCGTGGACCACGTTGTGGCAGATGCAGGATTCGAACCTGCGTAGCTTTCGCGACGGATTTACAGTCCGCTCCCATTGGCCGCTCGGGCAATCTGCCGTGCCGCGCCGCGACCGTCTCCGTCCGCGACAACAACGCCGTGAAGAATACAACGACTCCGCCCCCTCGGCGCAAACCCGCAGTTCACCGGCCCCGTATTCGGGCGGCAACTCGACCGCTCGTGAACCTGCGCCACCCCGCGGGCTACCCTGATCGCCATGGCTGATTCATCCTTCGACGTGGTGAGCAAGGTCGACCGCCAAGAGGTCGACAACGCGCTACACCAGGCCGCCAAAGAGCTCTCCCAGCGCTACGACTTCCGCGGCACCAACACCGGCATCGCATGGTCGGGCGACGAGGTCATCGTGATCACCTCCGACGCCGAAGAGCGTGCCCTCGCCGGGCTCGAGGTATTCAAGGAAAAATTGATCCGCCGAGACATTTCGCTCAAGGCATTCGACGCAGGCGAACCCGCCGCGTCGGGAAAGACATTCAAGATCTCCGGGAAACTCGTCCAGGGCATCGACTCCGAGCACGCCAAGAAGATCTCCAAGAAAATCCGCGACGAAGGCCCCAAGGGTGTTAAGGCACAGATTCAGGGCGACGAATTGCGCGTGTCGAGCAAGAAGCGCGACGATTTGCAGGCCGTCATCGCATTACTCAAAGGCGAGGATTTCGGGATCGCCCTGCAGTTCGTGAATTACCGGTAGATTTCGACCGGCCACGCCTCGCGCCTACCTCCCGGTCCCCCGCTGCGCCATCTCGTGCAGCCGACGGATGCGGTCGGCGGTGGGCGGGTGCGTGGAGAATAACTTCGCCATACGATCAGTCGCCCGGAACGGGCTCTCGATCATCGCATGCGATTGCGCTGCGATGTCGGGTTGCGGGGGCAGCGGCGCCGCCTCGATACCGCCCGAGATCTTCGCCAGCGCCGACGCCAATGCCAGCGGGTCGTTGGTGAGTTCGGCGCCCGATGCGTCGGCCTGATACTCGCGTGAGCGTGACACCGCCAACTTCACCAGGGTCGCGGCGATCGGTCCGACGAAGGAGATGGCCATCAGCACCAACGGGTTGGCTCCGTTCTGCCGATTGCCGCCGAAGAGCCACGCGAAGTTCGCGATACCCGAGACGACGGCGGCCATCGCCCCGGCGATGGAACTGATCAGGATGTCACGGTTGTACACATGCGACAGTTCATGACCGAGCACCGCACGTAACTCCCGTTCATCGAGTAGCCGCAGGATTCCCGCCGTGCAACACACCGCGGCATTCTTCGGATTACGTCCGGTGGCGAACGCATTCGGTGACTCGGTCGGGCTGATGTAGAGCGCAGGCATCGGCTGGCGGGCAATGGTCGCAAGCTCACGCACGATGCGGTAGAGCATCGGCGCCTCCACCTCCGTGACCGGCTGCGCATGCATCGCCCGCAGCGACATCTTCGCGCTGTTGAAGTACACGTAGGCATTAGCAGCAACAGCCACGAGTACCGAACCCCAGAGGATCACCGGGCTATGGAATGCCGATCCGATAGCGACGATAATCGCCGACATCACGCCCAACAGGAAGGCGGTTTTCAGGCCGTTTCGCATCACAATCCTCGTTCGATCACACTGCGCCCCGACATCGGCGTCGGACGCTCTCAGCTTCTCAAACGATCGGGGCGCCGGTTAGGTTTCCGTGTCACACGAGGTACCGGCCACCAGGGCTGGCTGCAGGCGCACTACCCGGTGCGGTCGATGGTGTAACCAACCAACGACCGCAACGCCTCATGCGCGGGCCCATCGGGCAGTTCGGCGAGCACCTCACCCGCCTCGGCGGCGAAACCGTTCAGCGTGGCCCGTGCCGCAGCCATACCCGCGGAGGCATTGAGCAGTTCGAGTGCCTCGGCGACCTCGACATCGTCGTCGAGCCGACGGGCCGCACCGTCGTCGTCGAGCAGGAGGTGGGCGAGCCGGGCGGACGACGCGTCGTCACCCCCGAGCGCATACAGCACCGGTAGCGTATGCACCCCCTCACGCAGGTCGGTACCCGGTGTCTTTCCGGAATCGTCGGCAACCGAACTGATATCGATGATGTCGTCGGATACTTGAAAGGCCGTGCCGATGATGTCACCAAGCCGTGAAAGCCGCTCGACGTCGGCGGAATCAGCACCCGAGGCCATCGCGCCGAACCGTCCCGCCGCCGCGATCAGCGAACCCGTCTTCTCCCACACCACCCGCAGATAGTGTTCGACCGGATCGGCGCCGCGGGCACCGATGGTCTCCCGCATCTGGCCGGTGACGAGTTCGGCGAAGGTCTCGGCGATAATCCGGACCGGTTCGGGCCCCAGCGTCGATACCAGGCGCGACGCCCTGGCGAATAAGAAATCGCCCGACAAGATCGCAATACTGTTGGACCACCGCACGTTCGCGCTCGGTGCCCCCCGGCGCACCGGCGCCTCATCCATCACGTCATCGTGATAGAGCGTCGCCAGATGAATCATCTCCACCACCGTCGCCGCCGCGATCACCTCCGGCGCTCCCGGCCCCGGCCCGAACTGCGCGGCCAGGATCGCGAACATCGGCCGAAACCGCTTGCCACCGGCCCTGGCCAAATGCGTCGCCACTTCGGTCATCACGTCGTCGCCCGACGTCAATTCGGTCAGCAACAGGTCCTCGACCCGTGCCAACGAACCGCGTACTACGTCGGAAAACTCGTCGGAGCCCAGGTCCAGCCCGGCGAAAGTGGACTTCACCCCGACGAGCCTAGTCGGTGGTCGGTGGCGGTGACCGCAGACGTGGCCCAAAATACGGACCGACATACTGGTGCGGTGGTGACCGAGAATCCCCGACGGGCTGATGTCCTCGTCATCGGTGCCGGCCCGGGCGGGTCGGCGGCCGCAGCTTACGCGGCCGCGGCAGGTCGCGATGTGGTGCTCGTCGATGCCGCCCTCTTTCCGCGCGACAAGACGTGCGGCGACGGGCTGACCCCGCGAGCGATCACCGAACTCGACGAACTCGGGATCGGCGGCTACCTCGCCGACCGTCCCCGCATCGACGGCCTCGAACTGCACGGATGGGGTAGCCGACAACGCATTCCGTGGCCGTCTGGCCGCTTCGCCACCCACGGCAGCGCGGTGGCGCGCACAGAACTTGACGAGAAGATCCGGACCCTCGCGATCGCCCGGGGCGCCCGCATGATCGAGAACACCAAAGCCATCGACGTCGAAATGTCGGGTAACCGGATCGAGTCGGTGATTCTCGACGGCCCAGCCGGCCGCTACGCACTCACCGTGGGTGAGGTGATCGTCGCCGACGGGGTACGTTCGACGCTCGGCCGCACGCTCGGCAGGCAATGGCATCGTGACACCGCCTACGGCGTAGCCGCCCGCGCATATGTGCCCTCGGGCCGGGCCGACGACCACTGGATGGGTTCACATCTCGAACTGCGCGCCCCCGACAACTCACTGCTACCCGGCTACGGTTGGGTCTTCCCGCTTGGCACGGCCGGCGGCGGCCTACTCAATGTCGGGGTCGGTGCGCTCGCCACATCGAAACGACCCGCGCACATGGCGTTACGGCCGATCCTTGAGCATTACACCCAGATGGTCGCCGACGAGTGGCAGCTCGCCGGGAAACCGGTGCGTCTCGCCTCGGCGCTGCTGCCGATGGGTGGGGCGGTGTCGCGAGTCGCCGGATACAACTGGATGTTGATCGGCGACGCCGCCGCCTGTGTCAACCCGCTCAACGGCGAGGGTATCGACTACGCGTTGGAGACCGGCCGGCTGGCCGCGGCACAGCTAGGAGCCGGCGATCACACCGACCGGTGGCGCGCGACGCTGATCGAGCGGTACGGACCGGCCTTCTCCGCGGCGCGGCGGCTGGCCGGGCTGCTGACCATGCCGCAGGCGGTCCCGTTAATGGGCCGCCCCGGTATCCGCTCGGCGCACGTGATGGCGCTGGTCGTGCGTGTCATGGGGAACCTCATCACCGACGACGACGCCGACCTGGTGGCCCGTGCCTGGCATGCGGTGGGTCGGGTATCCACCCACATCGATCACCGGCCGCCGTTCACGTGACCATCACGGGCGGCTGAGCTACTCCTTCACCCCCG
>JASGFW010000099.1:0-15036 GCA_047605305.1 Gordonia sp. (in: high G+C Gram-positive bacteria) | reverse complement strand
TGAACGTGTCATCGTCATCACCGGCGCCACCGACGGGCTCGGACACGCCCTCGCCCACAGGCTCGACCCGGCGCACGTGACTGTAAACAGCCTTCACCCTGCCACCCGATATAACCGCGGTGGCCGCGCAAGCTCGCGACAATTATTGCGTCGGCGAGCCGCTCACGCCGCTCTGGTAGCCCAGCACCCCTCATGCCACAGCGCCCGCGTCGGAGAAACTCCGGACGCGGGCGCTATGCGTGAATATAGGTGTGGATCAGTGCTTTTCAGGACCCACAATGTATTCGAAGACCAGGCCGGCTGACGATCCGGCGATGCATACGGCGGCGAAGATCGCGAACCAGAGGTTGCCCGTCGCGAAGCCGACGGCAAACAGCGCGGCGCTAGCGGCGATCAGCACGGGCCACCAGGAGCCAGGGCTGAAGAAGCCGAGTTCACCGGCACCGTCCTCGATATCGGCATCCTCGTAATCCTCCGGCCGGATCTCCACGCGACGGGAGACGAACCGGAAATAGGTGCCCGCGATCAACGTCAGTCCGGCGCTGAAAAACATACCGACAACGCCGACCCATTCCACCCCGCGGCTAGTGACAGCGGTAAGGATGGTGTAGACGACACCGGAAAGGAAGAAAAAGCCGGTGAGCAGTTCGAAGATCCGCGCCTCAATTTTCACTGTGCCGCTCCGATCGTGCAGTTGGCGAGGTGAGTGTTGCTCTGGTCGCCGGTGGCACCCACAGTACCGTTGGTCTTGCGTCGCGTATCGAACGGCACGGTGACCACCGACTTGGGTTCCTGGCAAATGTTCTGCAGTGCCTGACCGTTGGTGGCGCCGGGATGGCTCTCACGATATTTGATGTAGGCATCAAAGGCCTGCGGTGACACCGCACGAACCTCGAAGTTCATCATCGCGTGATAGGTACCGCACATCTCGGCACACCGTCCGACGAATGCGCCCTCACGGTCGATCGAGGACACCTGGAAGATGTACTCGGTGTGATTCTGCTTCGGGAACGGCATCACGTCGCGTTTGAACAGGAATTCCGGAACCCAGAAGGAATGCACGACGTCGGCAGAAGCCAGCCGGAACTCGATCCGCTCGCCGGTGGGCACTACTAGTACCGGAATGGTCGACGAGGAGCCGACTGTCTCGATCTTGTTGAACTGCAGGTAGTCGCGTACCTCGTCGCTGCGGCCGCCGTCGGGTTCACCGACATTGATCACCTCGCCGTTATGCAGTTCCTTGGTCTCCTGCAGACGCAGGTCAAAAGGGCTGCCCTCGGACCGGAAACCGTGGTACTTGGTTCCGTCTGTGTAGACCACGTCGTGGTAGCCGAACTTCCAGTTCCACTGGAAGGCGGTCACGTCGATGACCACTTTAGGATCGGCAGTCTTGCTCTCCACCTTGTTCTGCACGATCACGGTGAAGTAGAAGAGCACGGCGATAATGACGAACGGGATGGCCGTATAAGACAGCTCCAGCGGAACGTTGTATGCGGTCTGGCGCGGAAACTCATCCTTGCCCGGGCCGGGCTTATACCGGTGGAAGGTAATGGTCCAGAAGATCAGGAGCCACACCAAGATACCCATGGCGAGTGCGGCGATCACCGACCACGTCCACAGGTCGCCCATGTCTTTAGCCTCGGGTGTGACGCCTGCTGGCCAGCCGAAACGCATCGCGGTACGCGCGTCGCAGCCCGTCATCAACAATGCGCCCGCTATCAGCGCCGCGAGCGCTCCGGCCTTCCTACGGCCGACCCGGTTGGCGATCCGCGACAGCGACGAAATCCGTCGTCCGCGGGGCCGTTCACCGTGTGTCAATTTCACGCCTTCCTGCTCGCCCGCTCCGCAGTCACGCGTCACGGGTCGCAACCCACCTGACCTGCATTGACATCGCGGCCCGAGATCAGTGCCGAAGCCGGTACTCACACCGGGCGTGGGCACCGCTGTGCGGCCGTCGCGCCATGTACTACGCAGCGTAGACCAAGTGGCGGGAACTTTTTCGGTTGGGGTGTCATCGCGCGCCTGCTTTGCCGCACCAGCCCGTGCTCGCGGTCGGCATAGCGCCCATGCGGCATACTCGTGAGGCGACCCGGCATCGGGTCCGATACCCGATTACCCTCCCCCGTCGAATCTCTCCCCCGTGTCGAAAGAGGCTTTCCTGGTGTGTGGCTTGCTCGGTCTACTGACCTCCGACGGTAGCGCGGCCGAGGCCGCCGACCGCGTAGCGAAGGCGACGCATTGCATGCGGCACCGCGGCCCCGACGAGCCCGGCGACACCTGGAACGACACCGATATCGTCCTCGGTTTCAACCGTTTGGCGTTCATCGACATCGAGCATTCTCATCAGCCGCTGCGATGGGGACCCGAAGAGAACCCCGAGCGCTACGCCCTCGTCTTCAACGGTGAGATCTACAACTATGTGGAATTACGCACCGAGCTGGCCGACGAATACGGCGCGGTGTTCCGTACCGAGGGCGACGGCGAGGCGATCGTGGCGGCCTTCCACCATTGGGGGCCCGAGTCGGTGCGACGGCTACGCGGGATGTTCGCGTTCGCGATCTGGGATACCGAGACCCGCACCCTGTTCGTGGCTCGCGATCCGTTCGGCATCAAGCCGTTGTTCATCGCTACCGGTCCCGGCGGCACCGTATTCGGCAGTGAAAAGAAGAGCGTTCTAGAGCTGATCGCGTCGATCGGGCTCGACGACGATCTCGACGAACGAGCATTCGAGCATTACGTCGTGCTGCAGTATGTGCCCGAACCCGAGACGCTGCATACCCGTATCGGGCGGCTTGAATCCGGTTGCCGGGCGACACTGCGTCCGGGCGAGCCGCCGACGATCACCCGCTATTTCACCCCGAGCTTCACGGCCACCCCCGTCACCGCCGCCACGCGCCAGAAACGGTATGACGAGATCGCCGCTGTGCTGTCGGATTCCGTCGCCAAACATATGCGCGCCGACGTCACCGTCGGCTCCTTCCTCTCCGGCGGTATCGACTCGACAGCGATCGCCGCACTCGCGATCGGCCACAATCCCAATCTGATCACCTTCACCACGGGCTTTGAACGGCAAGGCTATTCAGAGGTTGATGTCGCGGCGGAGTCGGCGGCGGCGATCGGCGCCCGCCACGTCGTCAAAGTTGTCGGCCCCGAAGAGTTCATCGCCGCACTTCCTGAAATCGTCTGGTATCTCGATGATCCGGTCGCCGACCCAGCGCTGGTACCGCTGTACTTCGTCGCCAAAGAGGCCCGCAAACACGTCAAGGTAGTGCTCTCCGGTGAGGGCGCTGACGAACTATTCGGCGGGTACACGATCTATAAGGAACCGCTCTCGCTGGCCGGATTCGACCGGCTACCGACAGTATTACGCCACCTCGCGGGCAAAGTCTCCGACCGTATCCCCGAGGGCACCCGCGGCAAGAGTCTGCTGCATCGCGGTTCACTGACGCTCGAAGAGCGCTACTACGGCAACGCCCGTAGCTTCGACGATGCGCGCCTGCGCGCCGTGCTGCGCGGCTACCGGCCGGAATGGACGCACACCGACGTCACCGCACCCATCTACGCACAAAGCACCCGACTCGATCCCGTTGCCCGGATGCAGCATCTGGATCTGTTCACCTGGCTTCGCGGCGACATCCTGGTCAAAGCCGATAAAATGACGATGGCGAACTCGCTCGAATTGCGCGTTCCCTTTCTTGACCCCGAGGTCTTCGCCGTCGCCGAGCAACTTCCCTATGACGAGAAAATCGCGCACGGCACAACGAAATACGCGCTACGCAAAGCGCTCGAACAAATCGTGCCGCCACATGTGCTGCACCGCAAGAAGCTTGGCTTCCCCGTCCCGATCCGGCACTGGCTGGCCGGGCCGGAAATGTATGACTGGGCGCGGGATACGATCACCGGCAGCCAGACCGACCAACTGCTGAATAAGCAGGCGATCCTGGCGATGCTCGATGAGCACCGCGCCGGCACCGTCGACAACAGCCGCCGCCTGTGGACGCTGCTGGTGTTCATGATCTGGCACGCGATCTTCGTCGAGAAGACACTGGTTCCGACGATCATTGATCAGACCTACCCGGTCAGGCTGTAGATCCCCGCCCGGGGTAGGTCTTGGCCGGCTAGATCAGAAGATCGCGGCGATCTCGGCGGCCGCGTCGGGACCGTATGCTCCCTCAATCCGGCGCAGCGCGGTATCACGATCCCAGCTCCACTCCTGGGTGGATACCGTCTCAAGCACGAGAACCGCGACCAGCGAGCCGACCTGTGCCGCGCGCTCGAAGCCCAGCCCCCGCGACACCGACGACAAGAATCCGGCACGGAATGCGTCACCGACGCCGGTCGGATCGACTTTCTCCGTCTCCGGCACCACCGCGACATGGATGCGTGAGCCGTCGCGATCGACGATTTCGACGCCGCCTGCGCCCAGCGTGGTGACCCGCACGCCGATCAGCTCCGCGATCTGCGCCTCCGACAATCCCGTCTTCTGGCGTAGCAGACCCCACTCGTACTCATTCGTGAACAGGTACGCGGCACCTTCAATGAGTTCGCGTGCCTGCTCGCCGTCGAGCCTGGCCAGCTGCTGCGACGGGTCGGCGGCGAATGGGATACCCAGCCCTCGGCATTGCGCGGTGTGCCGCAGCATCGCGTCCGGGTCGTCGGCGCCGATCAACACCAGTTCCGGCGCGGCGATCTGGTCGATGATCGCGGCGAGATCGATGTCGCGGGCCTCGCCCATCGCCCCCGGATAGAAGCTGGCCAACTGGGCCATCGCCTCGTCGGTGGTGCACATGAAGCGGGCGGTCTGATGCACGGCGGAGGTCAGTATGCCGGAACAATCCACCCCGTGGCTTTCCAACCATTGCCGATAGTCGTGAAAGTCGGGGCCGACGGCACCGACGAGTACCGGAGACTGGCCGAGTTGGCCGAGCGCGAAGGAGATGTTGCCGCCCACCCCACCGCGGCGCACCACGAGGTCTTCCACGAGGAAGCTCAACGAGATGTGCTCGAGATGGTCGGCCAGGATCTGCTCGGAGAACTTTCCGGGAAACTTCATCAGGTGATCGGTTGCGATGGAGCCACACACGACGATTGTCACGACGCCAAGACCTCTCGGGGGTTTCGGTTGATGGACGGAGCATGAACGGCCCACACGCTACCCAACGCGGCCCCCAACGCAACCAACCGCATCCGGGAATCCCGGATGCGGTTGGGGAAATCCAGCGGCCAGCTCAGTTGAACGAGTCGCCGCAGGCGCAACTGCCCGTGGCATTCGGGTTATCGATGGTGAAACCCTGCTTCTCGATCGTGTCGACGAAGTCGATGGTGGCGCCCTGCACGTACGGCGCGCTCATCCGGTCCACGGCCAGCGTCACGCCGCCGAAATCCCCGGTGACATCTCCGTCGAGGCTGCGGTCGTCGAAGAAGAGCTGGTAGCGCAGTCCGGCGCAGCCGCCCGGCTGAACCGCGATGCGCAGCGACAAATCGTCGCGGCCCTCCTGGTCAAGCAATGCCTTGGCCTTGGCCGCTGCCGCCTCGGTCAGGATCACACCGGTGGTGGTGGCGGTGCCTGATTCGTTCTGCACGGTCATCGATGCTCCTTATGTGGTAGAGAACGCCGTAGCTAGGAAGCGCCGTCGGTAGAGAAAGCCCACCGATGGCGGGCTGGCGCGCCATTCTCCGGTCAACGGTACTCCCTGCCAACCTATTCCCGCGGCCACCCGGCCGCAGCCTTGGCGGCAAGCAGGGTCAATTGGTTGCGTGCGTCGGTCATCGCGACCTCGACCGATCCCGCAAAATCAACAATCGAATAAGCGGCCCCGATACCGGCGGCGGCGATCTGTTCGGGTTCCAACGCGACCTGTCCGGCGAAGACCACCGTCGACGCCCCTGCGGTTGCCGCGGCCGTAGTCAGCGCCGACACCACCTTGCCCTGTAGTGTCTGCGAGTCGAATTTGCCCTCGCCGGTGGCCACGAGGTCGGCGGCGGCGATCTCGGCGGCCTGCTCGGTGGCCTCGGCCACAACCGTCGCCCCGGAGACACGCGAGCCCCCCAGCGCCAGGAGCGCGGCCCCGAGACCACCGGCCGCACCCGCTCCGGCCGCACCGCTCACGTCGTATCCGGCGATCTCGCTCAGCGCATGCGCCCACTGCGTCAGGCGTTCCTCTAATCGTTCGACGGTCGCCGGATCGGCCCCCTTCTGCGGCCCGAACACTGCCGCGGCGCCGGATTCCCCGAGCAGCGGGTTCTCGACGTCGGAGGCGACCACTACCTCGATGCCCGCGAGTCGCGCAACGGCCGCGGCCAGGCCACCCAGTGCGTCGATCATGCCGCGTCCACCGTCGGTGGTGGCGCTGCCGCCGAGTCCGACGACGATTTCGCGCGCCCCAGCGGTCAGCGCGGCCGCGATCAACTCGCCGACACCGTGCGTGTCGGCGGCCAGTGCGGTGCGCGGAGTGGGCCCGCCGCCGAGTTGATGGAGTCCGCAGGCCTGGGCGCACTCGATGTAGGCGACCGGACGTGCGTGGTCACGGTCGTCGAGTAGCCATTGCGCGGAGACGGCCGCGCCCAGCGGACCCGACACCGTCTCGGTGATCCTCGTCCCGAACCGGGATGCGAGCACGTCGATGAAGCCCGGTCCGCCGTCGGATTGCGGGGCCTGCACGAGGTGATCATCGGGGCGGCTACGTGACCAGCCCAGCGCGATTGCGGCCGCAGCCTCGACCGCGGTAAGGGTGTTACCGAAGGAATCCGGTGCGATCAGCACACGCATGGCGCGCTCCCGGATCGACGCAGAACCGACCCGGTGCGCCCGGTCCACGATGTGAGCATCAGAGCCGGTCGTCCCCACGGTCGTCATGCCCAGCAAGTATAGGGAGGTAGGGAAACCTCGGCAGTACCGATCACTTACCCTCGTGGATGTGAAGCTGCCATGGAAGAAGGATGACGACTCGGCCGGCGACGGGGCGGTATCCACCGAGGACGTTAACCAGAGCGCGCAGTCGGCTACTGAAACGAAAAGCAGCGCCCGCACACCCGGTAAAGGGCGGCCCACTCCCAGTCGCCGTGAGGCGCAGGGGCGGCGACGCGGTCCCGTGGCACCTCCGCCGACCACCCGGGCCGAAGCACGGGCGCGCAGGAAGGAATTGCGCGCTTCGCTCAGTCGCGAGGATAAGCGCAAACTGGCCGACGAGCGCCGCGCGCAGCGGCTCGAACAGCGCGAACTAATGATGAATGGCGACGAACGCTATCTGCTGCCGCGGGATAAGGGGCCGGTGCGCCGCTACGCCCGTGATCTGGTGGATTCCCGCCGCAACTTCGCCGGTTTGTTCATGCCGTTCGCCATCTTGCTGATCGTGGTGATGTTTGTGCCGGCGATAGCGGTCTACTCGACCTTTGTGCTGCTGATCTTCGTCGCATTCATGGCGGTCGACGGTGTGATTCTGGGTCGGCTGGTCAATCGACGGGTGCGTGAACGCTATCCGGATTCCACCGAGAACGGGTTACGGCTCGGCTGGTATGCGTTCACCCGGGCGATGCAGCTGCGCCGTATGCGGGCCCCGAAGCCGCAGGTGTCGGCTGGGGATGAGGTCTGACAGACATGACCACCCGGGGTATCCGGACGCTGGTTCTCGGCGGTGTCCGATCGGGTAAATCCGCTGTCGGCGAATCGTTACTCGCCGGCCATCCCGGCGTCCGGTATCTGGCCACCGGTCCTATCCTGTCCTCCGACGCCGACTGGGTGGCCAGGGTGGCGGCTCACCGCAGCCGCCGCGACGACCGCTACACGACGATCGAGACGACCGACCTCGCAGCGGAATTGAGCAGCACCAGTTCGGTACCCACGCTGGTCGACGATCTCGGTAACTGGTTGAGCGCCGGACTCGATGCGAGCAACGGGTGGGATGGTCGCGCCGATCGTGGTCCGCAGACGGCGCAGTTGTGCGCGGCGATTGCTTCCTTCACCGCCGACCTCGTGGTGATCAGCCCGGAGGTGGGCCTCGCCCCGGTGCCGCCCACCCCGGCCGGCCGCATCTTCCAGGATGAGTTGGGCGCTCTCAACGCCGCGGTCGCCGCAGTCTGCGACCGGGTACTGCTCGTCGTCGCGGGACGCGTCGTCGAACTTCCCGGCGGCACCCCCGCCCAGCACGTAACTCCAGAACAGCACGCAACTGCCGACCATCCCATCGTCGCTGCCAACGCTGACACCACCAACGCTGACGCCACTACCTCTGACGCCACCGCTGAGGTGTTCGGTGCGATCGATCCACCCGACGACGCCATCGCCGAAGCCGCCCGGGAACGTCATCGCACGCTGACCAAACCCGCCGGGTCGCTGGGTCGGCTTGAGGATCTGGGCGTGTGGATCTCGGCATGTCAGGGGGTGTGTCCACCGCGGCCGATCGAGCAGGCGACGGTAGTCGTCTTCGCTGGCGACCACGGCGTCGCCGCCGGCGAGGTATCGGCGTATCCGCCGGAGGTCACCGCGCAGATGGTCGCCAATATCGCTGCCGGCGGTGCGGCGGTCAACGTACTTGCCCGTGGCCTCGGCGCCATCGTGCGCGTCGTCGATATTGCCGTCGACGCCGACACCGCTGCCGAGGTGTCGGCGTTCAAAGTTCGCCGCGGCAGCCGCGACCTTCGGGTCCAGGACGCGTTGACCGTCGCCGAGGCACGCGCTGGTATCGCCGCCGGCCGGGCTATCGCCGACGATCTGATCGATTCCGGCGCAGACCTGCTGATGGTCGGGGATATGGGGATCGGGAACACCACGCCCGCCGCGATCCTCGTCGGCATTCTCACCCGTCGTGAACCGGTTGAAGTGGTCGGTCGCGGCACCGGCATCGACGACACCGGCTGGATGCGTAAGACTGCGGCCATCCGTGACGGAATGCGTCGGGGACGCCCCTACCGGCATGATCTGCTCGCCTTGCTCGCGGCTGTCGGCGGCGCCGACCTCGCCGCGATGGTGGGTTTCCTCGCGCAGGCGGCATCACGGCGTACCCCGGTGATCCTCGACGGTGTGGTGGTCACGGCGGCGGCGCTTATCGCCGCCGAACTCGCCCCGGGTGCGACGCGGTGGTGGGTGGCCGGGCATCGTTCGGTCGAGCCGGCGCACACCTTCGCTCTCGAACATCTCGACCTGGAACCGATCCTCGATCTGCGTATGCGCCTGGGTGAAGGCACTGGCGCGTTGATGGCCCTGCCGACGGTCGTCTCGTCGGTTGAGATTCTGGCGACGATGGCGACCTTCGGTGACGCGGGCGTCAGCGGCCCGAATACCAGCGAACCAGGTGCAGCTGAACCCGATACGGAGACCGCGGCCCACAACGTGGGCGTCTGAGACGGGCGTGGCCACCTCAGAGAACCGCTGGCACCAGTGCATACGCGCGGTAGGCGGGGCGTTCTCGTGGCTCACCGTGGTGCCGATTTCGGTGCCCGGCGATCGGATCGACCGTCGTTTCGGCGGTGCGGTGATCGCGGCGGTACCGATCCTCGGCGCACTCCTGGGGGTCGGGGCGGCGGGTATGGCGTGGGCTCTGTCATACACGAATCTGCCCGACACGCAGTCCGGCGTGCTGCTGGTAGGAATGCTTCTGGTCGGCGCGCTCGGCGTGGTGAGCCGAGGGATGCATCTGGATGGGCTCGCCGACACCGCCGATGGTCTCGGCTGTTACGGTCCGCCCGAGCGGGTCGCCGAGGTGATGCGCAGCGGCGCCGCCGGACCGTTCGGTGTGGCCAGCATCGTCGGGGTAATGCTGGTGCAAGCGTTGGGATTTGCCGCTCTCGCCGGCGATCACCGATGGCTGGAGATCGCCACGTCGGTGCTGCTGGGCCGGGTCACGGCGGTGATCGCCTGCCGCCAGCGGCTGAGGCCGGCCCATCCCGATGGTTTCGGCGCACTCGTCGCGGGCACCCAGCGTCATAGCGTGTGGATCTGGACGGCGCTGGGCGTCGCCACCGCAGTGGGTGCCGGCTGGCTGGGCGCGCCGACGGACGGCGGCTTCGGCCCGGCCGTGCGGGCCGGTATCACCGCGGTCGCCGTCATCGGCATCACCTGGGTATTCACCGCGCACTGCGCACGCCGTCTCGGCGGCATCACCGGTGATGTTCTTGGCGCGGTGATCGAACTGGGCACGGCGATCGCCGTCGTCGGCCTATTGATATAACGCAAACACACCACTTTTAAACAGAAACACCACCGTAAAGGCGGTGTTTCTGCGCAAAAGTGGTGTGTTTGTCTGTCAGATCAGCGTCGGTAGAGTTCCGTCATCCAGCCGTGGGTGTCGGCGAAGGTACCCCGCTGAATGCCGGTGAGCGTATCGCGCAACGCCTGGGTCACCTCACCGGTTGAGCCGTCGCCGATGGTGTAATCGTCGGTCTCGCTCTTGACTCGACCGACCGGAGTGATCACCGCGGCAGTGCCGCAGGCGAAGACCTCGGTGATGTCACCGCTGACCACTCCCTTACGCAATTCCTCGGTGCTGATCCGACGTTCCTCTACGGCGAAACCGGCGTCGGTGGCAAGCGTCAGCAGCGAGTCACGGGTGATGCCGGGCAGCAGCGAACCGGTCAGTTCCGGTGTCACCAGCCGCGCATCGGCGCCCGCGCCGAAGACGAAGAACAGGTTCATCCCGCCCATCTCCTCGATGAAGCGACGCTCCACCGCATCGAGCCAAACGACCTGATCGCACCCCTTGGCCGTGGCCTGGGCCTGCGCCAGGAACGATGCGGCGTAGTTGCCACCGCATTTGGCGAAGCCGGTACCGCCGGGCACGGCCCGCACGAACTCGGTACTCAACCACACGCTGACCGGCTTGATCCCGCCGGAGAAATACGCCCCGGCCGGGGAGGCGATCACCGCGTAAATGTATTTCGACGACGGCGCGTTCACGCCGAGCCCGGCCTGCGAGGCGAACATATACGGACGCAAGTAGAGGGCTTCCTCACCGCCGGCGGGCGGTACCCACTCGTTGTCGGCGTCGAGTAGCGATCGCAGCGAACCGATGAAATCCTCCACCGGCAACGCGGGCATCGCCAGACGTTCGGCGGAACGCTGCAGGCGCACTGCGTTCGCCTCCGGCCGGAACGCGGCAATCGAGCCGTCGGGCTGGCGATAGGCTTTGAGGCCCTCGAAAACCTCCTGGCCGTAATGCAGGACCATCGCCGACGGATCGAGCGCGATCGGACCGTACGGGGTCACCTTCGCGTTATGCCACCCCTGGTCTACGTCGTAATCCACCAGCACCATGTTGTCGGTGAAGTACTTGCCGAATCCCGGGGCGGAGAGGATTTCTGCGCGCCGTGATTCCGACACCGGATGCGGATGCTCGGTACGGGTGAACTGCAGGGTCATTGGCCAATCCTAACGCCGCCGGTCAAACCAATTCCCGCCACCACATCCTGCGGCATGGCACCGGGATCGGGTTCACACGTGTGAGGCCACGAATGGCGGGATGACCACCTCGCACGGCAACGCGCGTCCGCGCACGTCGATGACCACTTCCGCACCCGCCGAGATGCCGGATGCGGTATCGATGAGGGCGAGTGCGATGCCCTTTTTGAGGGTGGGCGAGAAGGTGCCTGACGTGCACACACCCACCTTTTCCCCGGCCAACCCTGACCCCGACCCGCCTGCTGCCGAGCGCCCGTCTGCTAACGACAGCACAGCCAGGTCGGCGCGCGGCACGCCACGGCCGGTGGCCGCCAGACCATACAGCCGCCTTGCCGGACCAGCCTGTTTTTCGGCCAGGAGCGCCTCCCGCCCGAAGAACGCCGGTTTATCCCAGCCGACGGCCCAGCCGACCCTGGCCTGGATCGGCGTGATCTGTTCGGAGAGTTCGTGGCCGTGCAGCGCGTAACCCATCTCGGTGCGCAGGGTGTCGCGGGCACCGAGACCGGCGGGTTGCCCGCCTGCGTTGGTGACCTCGGCGAGCAGCGCATCGAAGACGGGGCCCGCGTGTGCCCAGCGCGGCAGGATCTCGTAGCCGCGCTCGCCGGTGTATCCGGTGCGGCAGATCCGCACCGGATAGTCGGTGCCACCGACGCGCAGGTCGGCGTCGGCGAATGCCATGTATTCGATGTCGGCGGGCAGACCGAGCGCGGCGAGCACGTCGGCGCTCTTGGGTCCCTGCACGGCGAACACCGCATAGTCCCGATGCTGATCTTCGATCTGAATATTCTGCGGGGCAACCGATTTCAGCGCAGCCACCACCTTGGCGGTATTGGCCGCGTTCGGCACGAGAAATACCTCGTCGTCGGCTACGAGATAGGCGATCAGATCATCGATGACGCCACCGGATTCATTGCAGCACAACGTGTATTGCGCTTTGCCGGGATGAATCCTGGCCAGGTCGTTGGTCAGCGTCGCGTTGACGAATCCGGCGGCACCGGGACCGGTCACGAGCGCCTTCCCTAAATGACTGACATCAAAGATGCCGACCGCCTCACGGACCGCGTGATGCTCGGCGACCGTTCCCGCGTATGAGACGGGCATATCCCAACCGCCGAATGCGGCGAAGGTGGCACCGAGGGCACGGTGCCGGTCGGCAATTGGTCCGGCGAGCAGTTCGGTCATGGCGCCTAAGGCTAGTCGAGCCACTGTGTCGCCGGGTTGCGAGCAGATGCCGGCAGGCATGCCCCGGCGACGCTTGACGTGGCAGAGTTGAGCGCGTGAGCAAGAACGACAGCGTGAACAAGAACGACAGGGGCGACCGGACGCGCGGGCCGCACATCCAGCTGGCAACCTCCCTCGACAAGAATGACGAGGTCCTCGTGATCGGGCTGGTGGCCCCCGACACCACCGCACCCAGTGACACAATCCCTGGCGACGCCACCCCGACACTTCTCATCGGCGACGGATTACTCGACGACGCCCAGGCCACCGAGATCAGTGCGGCCTTAGTCAGCCTCGGCGCCACCGGCGCACACGGCGAGATCATCTCGGTGCCCGCCCCGTCGTCGCTCGCCGTGGCAACCATCGTCGCCGTCGGAGTCGGTTCCGCCGAAAGCCTCGACGACGCCGACACGCTGCGACAGGCCGCCGGCATCGTCTCGCGCGCCCTCGACGGGCGCACACAGGTGGCCACCACCCTGTCCGACGCGGCGATCGGCCCTGTCGCCGAAGGCTTCTTCCTGGGTTCCTACCGCTTCGATCTGTACCGCTCGGAGAAGACTCAGCCCCGCAAACTCCCGCCGACAACGATCCGGTTGATCGTGGAGAAATCCGGCAAAGAGGCGAACGCCGAACTCGATCGCGCCATTGCCATCGCCGATTCCACCGCGATCGCCCGCGATCTCGTCAACACCCCGCCCAGCCACCTCTATCCCGAGGAGTTCGCCGAGCGTGCCCGCGCACTGGGCAGCAAGGCGGGTCTCAAAGTCGAGATTCTCGACGATAAGCAACTGACCGAGGGCGGTTACGGCGGCATCATCGGTGTGGGCAAGGGAAGTTCGCGGCTGCCGCGGCTGGTACGCCTGACCCACACCGGTAAGAAGGGCGCCAAGAAGGTGGCCCTGGTGGGTAAGGGCATCACCTTCGACACCGGCGGCATCTCCATCAAACCCGCCGCCGGTATGGATCAGATGACCTCGGATATGGGCGGTGCCGCGGCGGTGATCGCGGCGACCATTCTGGCCGCGCGACTCGACCTCAATGTCACGGTGATCGCGACTGTACCGATGGCCGAGAACATGCCCTCGGGTACCGCGCAACGGCCCGGAGACGTGCTCACCCAGTACGGCGGTACCACCGTCGAGGTACTCAACACCGACGCCGAGGGCCGGCTCGTTCTCGCCGATGCGATCGTGCGCGCCTGCGAGGATCAGCCCGACTACCTCATCGACACCGCGACGCTGACCGGCGCGCAGATCGTCGCGCTGGGCAACCGCACCCCAGGGGTGATGGGAACCGAGGCATTCCGCGACCGGGTCGCGGCGCTGTCGGCCGAGGTCGGCGAGAACGCGTGGTCGATGCCGCTGCCGAGCGAATTGCGCGCAGATTTGAAATCGCGGGTCGCCGACCTGGCCAATGTCACCAATCACCGGTCCGGCGGCATGCTCGCGGCCGGGTTGTTCCTCAAGGAATTCGTCGCCGAGGGCGTGCAATGGGCGCATATCGACGTCGCCGGTCCGGCATTCAACACCGGTGGGCCGTGGGGCTACACCCCCAAGGGCGGCACGGGCGTTCCCGTGCGGACCATCGCCCGCGTACTGGAGGATATCGACCGGGAAGAATAGCCCCGCCGAACATCGGATCCACCCGAAAGTCATGCCATGTCAGGACTGCATGACCTACGCCGGGTAGGGTTTAGCCCGAGGGCTGCCGACCACCCCGGGCCGCCTGTATCCGTGGCGCACACGCCACGTGATACCCCCCATGACATGCCGAATTGAGGAGTCAACAACCATGGCCTTCTCCGTCCAAATGCCCGCCCTTGGTGAAAGTGTCACCGAGGGGACAGTCACCCGGTGGCTGAAGGAGGAGGGAGACACCGTCGAAGTCGACGAGCCATTGCTCGAAGTGTCCACCGACAAGGTCGACACCGAGATCCCCGCTCCGGCTTCCGGTGTGCTGACCAAGATCGTCGCGCACGAGGATGACGTCGTGGAGATCGGCGGCGAACTCGCGATCATCGGCGAGGCGGGCGAAGCTGCCCCGTCGTCGGATGATTCCACCGACGCTCCGTCTGCCCAATCCACACCGGCAGAGCCGGCTGCGGCCGCTGCGCCCGAGCCGACTCCCCCGGCTCCCGAGCCTGCCGCTGCGGCCGCGCCGAGCGGCCCCGCCTCGGGCACCGATGTACTCATGCCCGAACTCGGCGAGTCGGTCACCGAAGGCACCGTGACCAACTGGCTCAAGGCTGTCGGCGACGAGGTTGCCGAGGACGAGCCGCTGCTGGAGGTTTCCACCGATAAGGTCGATACCGAGATCCCCTCGCCGGTCTCCGGCACGCTGCTTGCGATCCTCGCCAACGAGGATGATGTCGTCGCGGTCGGCGGCAAGCTCGCGGTGATCGGCGATAAGTCGGCTGCACCGGC
>JASGFW010000098.1:0-15209 GCA_047605305.1 Gordonia sp. (in: high G+C Gram-positive bacteria) | reverse complement strand
GGCGGACCTGCCGGTGGCCACAGCGGGCCTACGTCCGGCGGCGCTGGTGCGGGTGGTTACAGCTCCGGCCGGGGTGGCAGTGCACTGGCCGTATACGCGTCGTTCATGGCGGCCGCCGCAGTGGGCACGATCTACGCTGTCGTTGATACGCTGCGGCGCGCATGGGCCCCAACCCGGACGGCAGCACAGTGATCGTCATCACCGGATTCGCTGTGATGCGGCGGATTCGGTGATGATAGGCCGGTGGCCGACACCGACGAGACGACTGTTACCTCTCCTATCGCGACCTCATCTACTGTGAACTCTTCTGCCGTGAACTCTTCTGCCGTGACTCCTGCTGAGCTGCCCGCAGCGGTGTTGTGGGATATGGATGGCACATTGCTCGACTCCGAACGGCTCTGGGATGTCGCGGTTGCGGAGCTTTCGGATCGCCACGGCTTCGTGATGACTCGGGAATTGCGTGAATCAACGCTGGGCAACTCAACCGTGGACACATTGACCAAAATCTACGACGCGGCTGGCGTGGCCGACGCCGATCGTGATCATCAAGCCGATGAACGATGGCTACTCGATCGGGTGTGTGAACTTTTCGTCGGTAATTTGACGTGGCGGCCAGGTGCGCGTGAGACGTTGTCTCTGATCGCGGCGCAGGGTATCCCTATGGCGCTGGTCACTAACACCGTCCGCGAACTCGCTGACGTGGCACTTGAGACCATTGGCCGCGACGTATTCGCGGCCACCGTCTGCGGCGACGAGGTGCCGCAAGGTAAGCCTGCACCGGATCCTTATCGGCAGGCGGCAGCGTTGCTGGGCGTCGAAGCCTGCGACTGTCTGGCCGTCGAAGATTCTCCGACCGGAACCGCCTCGGCGATCGCCGCGGGCTGCGTCACGCTCGTGGTGCCGTCTGCCGTCGCGGTACCGGCCGGTCCGCGTCGAGTATTTCGCGACACCTTGCAAGGTGTGACCATCGAGGAGTTATCCGATGCGGTTCGCGCACCGCGGTAGCGACCTGGGTGACTTTCCCGGATCGGCGGCGTGCGAGGATAGTCCTCTGTGAAGACCTTCGACGAGCTGTTCGCCGAGCTGACCGACAAGGCGGCCGTCCGTCCTGCTGGCAGTGGCACGGTTGCTGCCCTGGACTCCGGCATTCACACGCTCGGGAAGAAGATCATCGAGGAGGCTGGCGAGGTGTGGCTGGCCGCCGAGCATGAATCAGACGAATCGTTGGGTGAGGAGATCTCGCAACTCCTCTACTGGTTGCAGGTGATGATGATCAAGCGTGGGTTGTCGCTGTCGGACGTGTACCGGCATCTGTAGGTCGCACCGCGAAAGTCGGTGTGACCGGAGAACTCAGAGCCCATGACCCACCGGAAATCACTGGAGTGACCATGCTGCGTGTCGCAGTTCCCAATAAGGGCTCCCTCTCGGAATCGGCTGCTGCCGTGTTGGCCGAGGCGGGGTACCGCAAACGTTCCGACGTTAAAGATCTCACCGTCCTCGACAACAACAACGGAGTCGAGTTCTTCTTCCTGCGCCCCAAGGACATCGCCATCTATGTGGGTGCGGGCACCTTGGACCTCGGCATCACCGGGCGCGATCTGGCGCTCGATTCGGCCGCCGCGGTCGTCGAGGAACTCTCGATGGGTTTCGGCTCGTCGACGTTCCGCTACGCCGCACCCGCCGACCAGAACTGGACGGTCAACGATCTCGCCGACAAGCGGATCGCCACCTCATACCCCAATCTCGTCCGCCAGGATCTCCAGGCTCGCGGGATCAGCGCGCACATCATCCGCCTCGACGGGGCCGTCGAAATCTCCATTCAGCTCGGTGTGGCGGATGCCATCGCCGATGTCGTCGGCTCGGGACGCACCCTGCGCCAACACGGTTTGGTCGCCTTCGGCGAAACGCTGTGCCAGTCGGAGGCCGTGCTCGTGAGTCGCGCGGGAGTGGAGCAGGGCAAGGTTGCCACGCAATTCATCAAGCGCGTTCAGGGCGTCGTCTTCGGACAGCAGTACGTGATGATCGATTACGACTGCCCCCGATCGATCCTCGATCAGGCGACGCAACTCACCCCCGGACTGGAATCTCCGACAGTGGCTCCGATGGCCGATCCGGAATGGGCGGCGGTGCGGGCAATGGTTCCCCGGCGCGATCACCAAAGTCTGATGGATGAACTTTCCGAACTCGGGGCGCGCGCAATCATTGCCTCCGACATCCGTTCCTGCCGTTTCTAAGCTGGTTCGCGCACACCCATCGCACTCGATCTCCACTCGGGGCATTCTCGCCCCGGCGTACACGGTGATCGTCACATTTGGCAGGGTAGGACGTGGCGGTGACAGAATCGGCGCCGACAGACGTGCGGGGGGTCGGCAAGGACGATCACGCACGTGCACATTCATCACTTCAGTCCCAGGAGGATTTACAACGATGGCGTCGACCGGTGTGTTCAGCGTGGGGGACCGCGTGCAGCTGACCGACGCGAAGGGGCGTAAGTTCACTGTCCTACTGGAGTCGGGCAAGCTCTTTCACACCCATCGCGGCGGTATTGCGCATGACGATCTCATCGGTAGCCCGGAGGGCAGCATCGTTTCGGCCACCAGTGGTACCGAGTATCTGGCGTTGCGACCGCTGCTCGTTGACTACGTGCTCTCGATGCCGCGCGGCGCCCAGGTGATCTACCCCAAGGATTCCGCCCAGATCGTTACCGAGGGCGATATTTTTCCGGGCGCGAGGGTGCTGGAAGCGGGTGCCGGATCGGGTGCCCTGACCTGCTCGCTGCTACGGGCGGTCGGGCCCTCGGGCGAGGTGGTGTCATACGAGATCCGCGACGATCACGCCGAACATGCGCGTCGTAACGTCGACACATTCTTTGGCAGCGCGCCGGCTAACTGGTCGCTGACCGTCGCCGATCTCGCCGACATCGACACCGAGGAGCGTTTCGACCGGGTCATCCTCGATATGCTGGCCCCCTGGGAGCCGCTTGACGTGGTGCGCACGGTGTTGCAACCAGGCGGGGTCTTGACTATCTATGTGGCAACCGTCACCCAGTTGTCGCGGATCATCGAAGCCCTGCGGGCACAAGAATGCTGGACCGAACCCCGTGCGTGGGAATCCCTCGTGCGGGAGTGGAGCGCGGTCGGTCTTGCGGTGCGTCCGGAACACAAAATGCAAGGCCACACGGCGTTTCTGATCACGGCCCGCCGTCTCGCCGACGGGGTCACCACACTGCGTCCGCGGCGCCGCCCCACGAGCGGATAAGTGGTTGCGCGCCGGGCGCGCGCAAACACCGCGAATACGTTGCGAAGACGCACAATTAACACATCGTCAACACTGCCGTCCGCGCGGGACAAGGCGATATCTTCCGCGTCCCGGTAGCGTGGTGTTACGGCGCAAGTGTCCCCGCAGGGGGGTGATTGCCGGGGAGAGGAGTCAGCAATGACCGAATCTGATCGCCACGAAGCCTCCGGGGAGACACACGGCGGGACCTCGAACGCGCCTGAAGAAGCGTTCACCCCCGCCTACACGTCGCCGGTACTGCGTCCAGAGGGGGAGCGGTCGCCGTTCACCCGGCCGACTGACGTCTCCGAATTGCAGGACAAGGTCGACAATCTCACCGTGCGTAACGCCAAACTCCTTGAGACCCTCAAGGATGCGCGTGCGCAACTGGTGGCGTTGCGTGAGGAGGTCGACCGACTCGGGCAGCCGCCAAGCGGATACGGCATCCTCCTAGCCATCCACGCCGACCAGACGGTGGATGTGTTTACCTCGGGCCGTAAGATGCGGCTCACCTGCTCGCCAAATATCGATGTCGACTCGCTCCGCAAAGGGCAGACGCTGCGCCTGAATGAGGCGCTGACGATCGTCGAGGCCGGGGAATTCGATTCGGTAGGCGAAATCAGCACTCTGCGAGAGATTCTGGGCGACGGCACGCGCGCACTGGTAGTCGGCCACGCCGACGAGGAGCGTGTCGTCTGGCTCGCCGAGCCGTTGCTCGGCGATGTCGACGGGGAGGACGGCAAACGTCGCAGATTGCGTCCCGGCGATTCACTGCTGATCGACACCAAGGCCGGATTCGCCTTCGAGCGGGTACCTAAGGCCGAGGTCGAGGATCTCGTCCTCGAAGAGGTGCCCGATGTCGGCTATGAGGATATCGGCGGACTCGGCAGGCAGATCGAGCAGATCCGCGACGCCGTCGAGCTGCCGTTCCTGCACAAAGATCTCTTCCGTGATTACGCGTTGCGGCCGCCGAAGGGTGTGCTGCTCTACGGTCCGCCCGGTTGCGGCAAGACGCTGATCGCCAAGGCCGTTGCTAATTCGCTGGCCAAGAAGATCGCCCAGGCTCGTGGCGACGATGCTAAGGAAGCGAAGTCGTATTTCCTTAACATCAAGGGTCCCGAGCTCCTGAACAAGTTCGTCGGCGAGACCGAGCGTCACATCCGGCTCATCTTCCAGCGTGCACGCGAAAAAGCGTCCGAAGGCACCCCGGTGATCGTGTTCTTCGACGAGATGGACTCGATCTTCCGCACTCGCGGGTCGGGAGTGTCCTCCGATGTCGAGACCACTGTGGTGCCGCAGTTGCTCAGCGAGATCGACGGCGTCGAGGGACTTGAGAATGTGATCGTCATCGGCGCGTCCAACCGCGAGGACATGATCGATCCGGCGATCCTGCGTCCTGGACGACTCGACGTGAAAATCAAGATCGAACGTCCAGATGCAGAGTCGGCCATCGACATCTTCTCCAAGTACCTGGTGGAGTCGTTACCCGTGCATGCTGACGATCTCGGCGAATTCGGCGGAGACCGCACCGCATGCATCAATGCCATGATCGAGAAGGTCGTCGAACGGATGTACGCCGAAAGTGACGACAATCGCTTCCTGGAGGTCACCTACGCCAACGGTGATAAAGAAGTGATGTACTTCAAGGACTTCAACTCGGGTGCGATGATCCAGAACGTGGTGGACCGGGCGAAAAAGTACGCGATCAAGTCGCAGTTGGAGACCGGTACACCGGGACTGCGGGTGCAGCATCTCTTCGATTCGATCCTTGATGAGTTCGCCGAGAACGAGGATCTGCCCAACACCACCAACCCCGACGATTGGGCACGGATCTCGGGTAAGAAGGGCGAGCGGATCGTCTACATCCGTACGTTGGTCACCGGCAAGAGTTCCGGCGCCAGCCGGGCCATCGATACCGAGACCAACACCGGGCAATACCTGTAGTCCGCGGATACGCAGGAGGAGTTCTGTCGATGGTGTGGTCGGTGTCGGGCATGGGCGGCGTATAGCTGCGTCATGTGGCCGTGTCGGGGCACGACCGGTACGACCTTTTCACCGGCTGATATCTACCCTCAATAGTATGCAGCGAATCATCGGCACTGAGGTCGAGTACGGGATCTCCGCCCCGGGCGACCCGACCGCGAACCCGATCATGACATCGACCCAGGCGGTACTCGCGTATGCGGCCGCTGCCGGGGTGCCCCGCGCCAAACGGACCCGCTGGGATTATGAGGTCGAGTCTCCGCTGCGTGACGCCCGTGGTTTTGACCTTGGCCGAGGCGCCGGGCCGGCTCCCATCATCGATGCCGACGAGATCGGCGCCGCGAATATGATCCTCACCAACGGTGCGCGACTCTACGTCGACCACGCCCACCCGGAGTATTCGGCTCCCGAGGTCACCGACCCGTTGGACGCGGTGATCTGGGATAAAGCGGGTGAGCGCGTGATGGAGGCCGCGGCTCGGTATGTCGCGAGTGTCCCCGGTGCGCCGCGACTGCAGCTCTACAAGAACAACATTGACGGTAAGGGTGCCTCCTACGGCACCCATGAGAACTATCTGATGAGCCGTGACACCCCCTTCACCGCGGTGATCGCCGGACTCACCACGTTCTTCGCGTCGCGTCAGGTGATCTGCGGATCCGGACGCGTGGGAATCGGACAGTCCGGTGACGACGCCGGCTACCAGCTTTCCCAGCGCTCGGATTACATCGAGGTTGAGGTCGGACTCGAAACCACCCTCAAACGCGGCATCATCAATACCCGCGATGAACCACACGCTGACCCCGAACGCTACCGCCGCCTGCACGTCATCATCGGCGACGCCAACCTGGCCGAGACCGCCACCTACCTCAAGGTCGGTACCACCGCGCTCGTACTCGACCTGATCGAAGCGGGTATCGACTTCTCCGACCTTGAGTTGGCCCGCCCGGTGTCGGCCGTGCACGCCATCAGCCATGACCCGACCTTGCAGACCACCGTCGCGCTGTCCGACGGTAGGGAGCTGACCGGCTTGGCCCTACAACGCGAATATCTCGAACGTTGCGTCACATTCCATGAACGCGAACATTCCGATGACACCCGCGCCGCACATGTGCTGGCCACCTGGGCCGATGTGCTTGACAAGCTTGAGCGTGACCCGATGGAATGCGCCGACATCCTCGACTGGCCGGCGAAGCTGCGCATCATGGAGGGCTTCCGCCAGCGCGAGGGCCTTAGCTGGTCGGCGCCGCGCCTGCATCTCATCGATTTGCAGTACTCCGATGTTCGACTCGACAAAGGCCTCTACAACCGGCTGGTTGCGCGAGGCTCGATGAAACGTCTTGTCGAGGAGGCGGATGTGACGCGGGCGATCACCGAGCCACCGGAAAACACCAGGGCCTACTTCCGCGGGGAATGCTTGCGCCGCTTCGGCGCGGATGTCGCCGCAGCCAGCTGGGATTCGGTGATCTTTGATCTCGGCGGGGATTCGCTCGTGCGGATTCCGACTCTCGAACCGTTGCGGGGAAGCCGCGCGCACGTCGGAAAACTCCTCGACTCGGTGCATTCCGCGGCGGATCTGGTCGATCAGCTGACGAATTGATCGCAAGGATTAGCCTCGTGTTCTGCTCCTCGCAAACCGTTCGCCGCCGGTAGGGTAGAAACACCGGAACTTCGCACGGCGCAACGCCGAATGTGGTGCAGTGCGTGACGAAGTATTTGTGCCGTGAGGCCGGGGGTTTCTCGAACACGAAGGAGAACAGATGGCGCAGGAACAGACCACGCGTGGCGGTGGCGGCGACGGTGATGACCTCGGGCCTGATCCGAGCGCAGGTCAGGAACGACGCGACAAGCTTGCCGAGGATACCGACGACCTGCTTGACGAGATCGATGACGTGCTTGAGGAGAACGCTGAGGATTTCGTGCGTGCATATGTGCAGAAGGGCGGCCAGTGAGCGACTCGTTCAGTTCACTTCCGTCCTATCGTCACACCGCCAGGGGGCCGCTCTCATCACTCGGCGCCGACATCTCCTCGTTCACCGATTTCCTGCGTGCGTATGCACCCGAACAATTGCCGCAGGCGCGGGCTGACCGTATGGGCACGTTCGCCGGCTCCGCCGACACCTCCGATATCCCGCATGGCACCACGATCGTGGCGGTCAGTTTTCCCGGTGGGGTGGTGTTGGCCGGCGACCGACGGGCCACGATGGGCAATCTCATCGCGACTCGCGACGTGCAGAAGGTGTACATCACCGACGAATATTCTGCGGCCGGGATCGCGGGCACCGCGGGCATCGCCATTGAAATGGTCCGGTTGTTCACCGTTGAGCTGGAACACTACGAAAAAATCGAGGGCGTACCGCTCACCCTCGATGGCAAAGTGAGTCGCCTGGCATCGATGGTGCGCGGCAATCTCGGCGCCGCGTTGCAGGGTCTGGCGGCGATTCCGCTGCTCGTCGGCTACGACATCGACCACGACGACCCGAATGAACGCGGACGCATCTTCTCCTTCGACGTTGCCGGCGACCGCCACGAGGAGTTCGGCGGCTACCAGGCCATCGGTTCGGGTTCGGTATTCGCGAAATCGTCGTTGAAGAAGCTGTACCGCCCCGATCTCGACGCCGCTGCGGCGCTGGCGATCGCCGTGGAGTCGCTTTATGACGCCGCCGACGACGACTCGGCGACCGGCGGGCCCGACATCGTCCGCAAGATCTTCCCGACCGCGGTCGTCGTGAGCGCCGACGGCGCGCATGAGGTACCGGCGGAACAGATCGAGGCCACGGCCCGGGCAATCGTTGAACGCCGTGTCGCGCAACATGCCGTGTCACAGAGCACGAGAGGGTAGTGCGATGACGTTTCCGTATTACGCCAGCGCCGAACAGATCATGCGTGACCGGTCCGAGCTGGCCCGCAAGGGAATCGCACGGGGCCGCAGCGTAGTGATCCTCACCTACGCCGACGGTGTGTTGTTCGTCGCCGAAAATCCGTCGAATACGCTGCGCAAGACGAGTGAAATCTACGATCGGATCGGTTTCGCCGCCGTCGGCAAGTACAACGAATTCGAGAGTTTACGTAAGGCGGGTATCCAACTCGCCGACATACGCGGCTACAGCTATGACCGCGCGGACGTCTCCGCGTTATCGCTGGCCAATACGTATGCGAATGCGCTCGGGTCGGTATTCACCGAACAACCCAAACCCTACGAGGTGGAGTTATGCGTCGCCGAGGTGTCTCGCCCCGGGAAACCGAGACCGTCGCAGCTGTACCGCATCAGTTATGACGGGTCGATCGCCGACGAGACCCGATTCCTGGTGATGGGCGGGGCCACCGACGCCATCGCGGCAGCACTGCGGGATAGTTACGAGCCCGATCTCGACCTCACGGGCGCTCTCACGCTCGCTGTCAGGGCATTATCGGCGCCGGTGGAGTCGGGTAATGGTGCGGCGGCACCTCGCGAATTGCACCCCGGTGATCTTGAGGTAGCCATCCTTGACCGTAACCGTCCACGACGGGCGTTCCGGCGTCTTTCCTCCGCTGCCGTCGCCGATCTGCTCCCCGCGGGCCAGGATGCACACGATACCCAATCTGTGCCGGACGACACAGATTCGGGCGCGTCCTGATCGCGCGGCCGGTCGGCGTGGGTATCCGCGGGTAGGGTTGAACTGTGCAACGTCGAATCATGGGCATCGAGACGGAATTCGGTGTTACCTGCACCTTCCACGGTCATCGTCGGCTGAGTCCCGATGAGGTGGCGCGATATTTGTTCCGGCGGGTCGTCTCCTGGGGCCGATCGTCGAACGTCTTCTTGCAGAACGGAGCGCGGCTGTATCTCGATGTCGGTTCGCATCCGGAGTATGCGACGGCCGAATGCGACAGTCTCATCCAGCTGATCAATCACGATCGTGCCGGCGAGCTGGTGCTGGAGGATCTGCTCGTCGACGCCGAGCAACGGCTTGCCGACGAGGGTATCGGCGGAGATATCTACCTGTTCAAAAACAACACCGACTCGGCGGGAAATTCCTACGGCTGCCACGAAAATTATCTCGTGGTGAGGGCGGGAGAGTTCTCCCGGATTTCCGACGTGCTGTTGCCCTTCTTGGTCACCCGTCAGCTCATCTGCGGCGCGGGCAAGGTGCTTGCCACTCCCAAGGCGGCAACTTTTTGTCTCTCCCAGCGAGCCGAACACATTTGGGAGGGCGTGTCGTCGGCGACCACTCGGTCGCGGCCGATCATCAATACCCGCGACGAACCGCATGCCGATGCCGAGAAGTATCGCCGCCTGCATGTGATCGTCGGCGATTCGAATATGTCGGAGATGACGACGCTACTCAAGGTCGGGTCGGCGGCTTTGGTGTTGGAGATGATTGAGGCGGGGGTCGTCTTTCGGGATTTCTCGCTGGATAATCCGATCCGCGCGATTCGCGAAGTCAGTCATGACACCACCGGTCGCCGACCGGTGCGGCTAGCCGGAGGCCGGCAGGCAACCGCCCTCGAGATTCAGCGCGAGTACCACGCGCGGGCCGTCGAACATCTGGTGAACAGACAACCCAGTGCCGAGACGGAGATGGTTGTCGATCTGTGGGGAAGAATGCTCGACGCGGTCGAGCGAGACGATTTCTCCAAAGTCGACACCGAGATCGATTGGGTGATCAAACGGAAGTTGTTCCAGCGCTATCAGGACAGGTATTCGCTGGAACTTTCCGATCCGAAGATCGCCCAACTCGATCTGGCCTATCACGACATCAAACGCGGCCGCGGTGTATTTGACGTGCTGTCGCGGAAGGGCTTGATCACCCGCGTGACGACCGACGAGGCCATCAAAACCGCGGTTAACGAACCGCCGCAAACCACCCGCGCTAAGTTGCGCGGAGACTTCATTTCGGCGGCGCAAAAGGCGGGACGCGATTTCACCGTCGACTGGGTGCATCTCAAACTCAACGATCAGGCGCAGCGCACGGTGCTGTGCAAGGACCCGTTCCGCAGCGTGGACGAGCGCGTCGATCGCCTCATCGCATCCATGTAGGTCGTAAGCTCTCACAGGTGGCGACGTCGAAGGTAGAGCGACTGCTGAATCTGGTGATCTGCCTGTTGGCGACACGCCAGTTCGTCAGCGCGGACTACATTCGCCGTAATGTCGCCGGATATCACGATGCGGAGCAATCCGACGACGCGTTCAACCGAATGTTCGAGCGCGATAAGACCGAACTGCGCGATTTGGGCATTCCGCTGATCACCGGACCCACCGAACGTGGCGGGATCGACGGATACCGCATCAACCGGGACAGTTACGAACTGCCCGATATCAACCTCGATGGTGCCGAGGCGGCTGCCATCGCCATGGCCGCCGCCATCTGGGATACCCCCGAGGTGTCGGCGATCTCACAGACCGCGGTACTCAAGTTGCGGGCCGCCGGATTCGACGTGCGCGCCGACGACGAGATCGGGGTATCGGCGTCGGCTCAGCGGGCATTGGGTTCCGAACAGGTTCTGGCGGTACTCGTCCCGGCCATCGACGACGGTCGCGCGGTCACGTTCCGTTACCGGGCGGCAACGACGAGTGAACCGGCCACCCGAACTCTGGAACCCTGGGGTGTGGTCACTCATCGCAGCCGGTGGTACGTCGTGGGACATGACCGCGATCGTGGCGCTGTGCGTACGTTCCGGCTGAGCCGGATTGCCGAGATTTCGTCGGTCGGTGGGCCGGGCGAGGTGCATATGCCAGCTGGCACCGACCTGCAGGCAATAGTGTCGGCCACGGTGGATTCTGCTACCACCTCCGACGGCCGTCCCGCGCGAATATGGGTAGCGGAGGGACGCGCCGCGGGACTCCGGCGCCTGGCGTCGTCGAGCACGCCGGCGGAATTTAATGGCGAGTCCGGTGACGAACTGACCGTCGAGATTCGGTCGCTCTCAACACTGGCCCGGATGGTACTGGGGTCGGGCGCCGACGCGGTGGTACTTGCTCCCGATGAACTCCGTGACGTTGTCGTGGCTGGGCTCGACCGGCTTATCGGGGCTGGTGGGTGATGGCCGGAGCCCGCCCGTCGCGGCTGAGCCGCCTGCTTGCCCTGGTGCCGTATTTCCTCGCCCGGCGCGGCATTTCGCTCGAACAGGCCGCCCGAGATCTCGGTGTCACGCCCGCTCAGCTCACCAAAGATCTTGAGCAACTGTTTGTCTGCGGTCTGCCCGGATACTATCCGGACGACCTGATCGAGCTCGAATTCTATGAAGGCCATGTCAATGTCGGGTTCACCGCCGGAATGGATCGTCCGCTGCGCCTGACGACCACCGAGGCGAGCATTCTGCTGGTCGCGTTGCGGGCGCTCGTCGATATGCCGGGAGTGGTGGATCGCTCGGCGGCCCGTCGTGCCATTGCCAAAATCGAGCAGGCAGTCGGTACCACGATCGCCCGCGTGGTCGGGGTATCAGATGCCGAACCGGACACCGTCCCCGACAATCCCACTTATGCAGCGGTGCGCGCTGCGGTGCGCAATGGCCGGGCTTTGGCGCTGCGGTATTACTCAGCCTCCCGGGACACGATCACCGAACGTGTCGTCGACCCGATTCGACTGCAGGTCGTCGACACGAACACCTATCTCGATGCGTGGTGCCGGTCGAGTGAGGATGTGCGTCTGTTCCGATTCGACCGCATCGAGGCCGCCGTCGTTCTCGACGAACCGTCCGCACCACCCGACGACGCGGCACGCACATCTCAGTCGGCGATTCTGCGCGATAACCCCGATCTGCCGACCGCCGATGTGGAGATCGATCCGACGCAGGTGTGGATTTTCGACTACTACTCGATCGAACCGCTCGACGAACCTCCGGCCGGGCCAGATGGCAGTGCGCCGCTGCGTGGGCGACTGGTATACGGCTCACCGGACTGGTTGCTGCGTTTCCTGTTGGGATATGGCGGCCGGGTACGAATCACCGGCAACGAATCGGTTGCCGATGCGGTGGTGGCGACCGCCACGGCGGCGCGGGCACGGTATCGGGTGAACACGTCGGCGTGAGCGTGTCGCGTCGGCCAGCCGACCGAAGCCACACGCGTGCGCCTCAGGTAGCATGATCGATGAATTGATCGGGAGGTCATCATGTTCGGTAATGTCTTGCACCCATGGCACATTGTGGTCATCGTCGTGGTTCTGCTTGTGCTGTTCGGGTCAAAGCGGCTTCCCGACGCGGCCCGCGGGCTCGGTCGGTCGATGCGCATCTTCAAGAGCGAGGTCAAGCAGATGCAACACGACGACGACGCTCCGCCGCAGGCGCCGCAGAGTCCGGCGTTGCCCAGGTCGACTTCGACCGATCCGGTAGCAGAGAACGCCGATGCAGCCGATGACATAAAGAAAACGGCGTAGGGACGACACCGGAGCATCCGAGTGCGTATTTCTTTGGATCCCCGCCAACGTCGGCATAAGGCCAATCCCGACGGGACGATGCCGTTGGTGGAGCATCTCTTCGAGCTCCGTAACCGGCTAGTGATTTCTCTGGTTGCGATCGCGCTGACCACCACGATGGGCTTCTTCTGGTATAGCCATGGGTTTCTGGGCATCGAATCGCTCGGTGATCTACTGCGCGAACCGTACTGTTCACTACCCGCATCCTCACGAGCGTCACTGACCGGCGACAATGCGTGTCGGTTACTGGCCACCGGCCCGTTCGATCAGTTCATGCTGCGGTTGAAGGTGGGCCTGAGTGCGGGCGTTGTCCTGGCCTGCCCGATCTGGCTATACCAGATTTGGCAGTTCGTCACGCCCGGCCTCTATACCAACGAACGCCGCTACGCCATCAGTTTCGTGACGGCGGCAGCGGCGCTTTTCGTCACCGGTGCGGTGCTGGCATATCTGATGGTGGCCAAGGCATTTGAATTTCTGCTCACCGTCGGCAACGGCGTACAGGTGACGGCGCTCGCCGGTGACCAGTACTTCAACTTCATGCTGCATTTGTTGATCATCTTCGGCGTCAGTTTTGAACTGCCATTGCTCATCATCGCGCTGAACCTGATTGGCATACTGCGCTATGACCGCCTCAAGAAGTGGCGTCGAGGCCTCATATTCGCGCTCTTCGTATTCGCCGCGTTCGCCACCCCGGGTCAGGATCCGTTCACCATGTGCGCGTTGGCGTTCGCACTGGCGCTCTTACTGGAAATCGCCATCCAGGTGGCCCGACTCAACGACAAACGGCGCGCACGGTCGCAGCCGGAATGGCTGTCGGTTGCCGACGACGAGGCGAGTCCGCTCACCGTCGACACATCGGGAATTAGCCAGCCCACCAGCAGTGGTCACTCCGGTACGGTACAGGCCGGTGCGGCGCGCAGTTCGGTGCGCGACGCCGCGACTTTCGATGACATCCTCTGACGATCTCCATGCCGGGTCTGGTGCCGGCCGTGATGTCGGTGGCGACAAGTTCGACAGTTTTACCGACCGCTTATCCTTTCCACTCGACGATTTTCAGGTCCGTGCCTGCCGGGCATTGCAATCCGGGCACGGCGTGCTGGTGTGTGCGCCGACCGGCGCAGGAAAGACGATCGTCGGTGAATTCGCCGTGTATCTCGCGCTCACCGGGGGCAGTAAATGTTTCTACACCACCCCGATTAAGGCGCTGAGCAACCAGAAGTACGCCGATCTCGTCGCCGTGTACGGGCGTCAATCCGTCGGCCTGCTGACCGGGGATAGCTCCATCAACTCCGATGCGCCGGTCGTGGTGATGACCACCGAAGTCGTCCGGAATATGATCTACGCCAATTCACCTGCATTGCAGGGCCTTTCCCATGTGGTGATGGATGAGGTCCATTTTCTGGCCGATCGTTTCCGCGGCGCGGTGTGGGAAGAGGTCATCCTGGGGCTGGAACCGTCGGTTCGAGTGGTGAGCCTGTCGGCGACGGTAAGTAACGCCGAGGAGTTCGGCGATTGGATCCAGACTGTTCGGGGAGATACGACGGTCATCGTCGATGAACATCGGCCGGTTCCGTTGCAGCAGCATATGCTCGTCGGCTCGCGGATGTTCGATCTGTTTGATCCGGCGCCGGGCCGGTCGGGCCGTCCACAGGTCAACCAGGAACTTAAACGCCATATCCGGCAACGAATCCTGTTGGCCGATGGCCAGGATATGCGCCGCGAACATGCTCGCGGTCGTGGCCGCGGCGGGCAGGGTAGGGGCGCGGGCGCTCTCTCCCGGCCGCAGCTGGTATCGCGACTGGATCGGGAAGGGCTGCTGCCCGCGATCGACTTCATCTTCTCCCGTGCGGGATGTGACGGCGCACTCTCGCAGTGCCTGCGCTCGGGGTTGACGCTTCTCACCGCCGAGGAGTCCGCCCAGGTCGACGATGTGGTGGAACGGCACCTCGGCGAGATCGCTGCCGGCGATGCGGATGTTCTGGGTGTGCACGAGTGGCGAAGCGGATTGCGTCGCGGTTTTGCCGCGCACCATGCGGGGCTATTGCCGACATTCCGGCATACCGTCGAGGAACTCTTCGTCCGAGGACTGGTGCGCATGGTGTTTGCCACCGAAACACTCGCCCTCGGCATCAACATGCCCGCACGTTCCGTGGTGCTAGAACGTCTGGTGAAATACAACGGCGAATCACATGTTGACCTGACGCCGGGGGAGTTCACGCAGCTGACCGGCCGTGCGGGTCGCCGCGGTATCGACGTGGAAGGCCACGCTGTGGTGGTGTGGACTCCCGAGCTAGTGCCCGAGCAGGTCGCCGGACTGGCCGGGGCGCGTACTTTCCCGCTGCGGAGTTCCTTTGCGCCCGAGTACAACATGGCGGTCAACCTGATTGGTCGCCGTGGATTCGAGGGTTCGCGTGAACTGCTTAATCGGTCTTTCGCACAATTCCAGGCGGACCGCTCCGTCGTGGGGCAGGCGCGCAAGGTTGACGAATCCTATCGTCGGCTGCGCAAGCTGGATGTCGAGCTCGCGTCCCTCGCCCGTGCCCGTGGGATTGACCCGGG